>JBEKSB010000197.1:0-7835 GCA_049517455.1 Xanthobacteraceae bacterium | reverse complement strand
CCGTGGCTCGCGGAGCGCGCCGGCGAGCTTAAGACCAGCGTTGTTTTTTTGACGCGGCTGCCGCTGCCGCGCGCTTCGCCGAGCGGCGGCCTTGCACTCGCGCCGGCGGCTTTAGCCCCAGCAGCTTTAGCGCAAGCAGTTTGGGCGTTTCCGCTCGCCGGCATTGCCGTCGGTGTTGTCGGGGCAGCGGTTTACGCGCTCGCGCACCGGCTGGGAATTCCGCCCTGGCCCGCCGCGGCGCTTGCGGTCGCCGCGACCATGGCGGTGACAGGTTGCCTGCATGAGGACGGGCTTGCCGATACCGCGGACGGCTTTGGCGGCGGCAAGACGCGCGAAAACAAGCTCGACATCATGCGCGACAGCCGCATTGGCAGTTACGGCGTCTGCGCGCTCGCGCTCTCGATCCTGATCCGCAGCAGCGCGTTGGCGAGCCTCGCCGATACGGGGCTGGTGGTGGTGGCGTTGATCGCGGCACACGCCGCCGCGCGCGCGACCCTGCCGGTGGTGATGTTTTTTGTTCCGGCGGCGCGCCGCGACGGACTTTCATTTGCCGCCGGGCGGCCGCCGGCCGCGGGCGTCGCCGTGGGCGCCGCGTTAGGAATCTTTGTTCTCCTCGTCGCTGCCGGTCCGGGGCTCGCGATCACTATGGTGATCGTGCTGGCGATCGCGGTCGCGCTGCTGGCGCGCTTGAGCCTCCATCAAATCGGCGGCCAGACCGGCGACGTTCTCGGCGCGATCGAGCAGGTCAGCGAGATCGTTATTTTGCTGGTGGCGCTGCGCTAATACGCTGCGTCCCGCTCGCGCGGGCTCAGATAGCGCGCGCCGCCGAGCACGATGAGAGCAATCGCGGCCGGCGCGACGGCGAGCCACAAGCTGACGGCGGCGACCGCGGCCGTGGCCGCCCAGCCGATCGACGAAAACGCTTCGGCGAAAGTGGCGACGCGCGAGGAGACCTGACGGCGGCGAAACTGACTGCGCTTGGCTTGGGTGCGGAACCAAAGCTGAATGGCGGTCGCCGACGCCGCGGCGATGACGATGCCGGCTGAGGTGATCAGCGCATGCCAGGGCGACGCGATAGCAAGCACCGCGACCAGCGGCGCGAAGACGACGGCGATGATGGCGAGCACCGCCTCGATCTTGGCGCGCCGGACCAAAAGCGGCGGCACCGGCGCGGTGGCGACGAGATCGGGCGCGTCCTCGCCGGAAATCGTGAGCCAGGCGAGGCCGCCGGCCAGCTGGCCCGCCGCCATTACCAGCACCGGAACGAGGAGATTGATCGCGCCGCCGCCCGCCTCGAAGCTGCGCCACAACAGCACCGCCGGCGGCACCAGATAGAGCATCTGCATCAGCGTTTGCGATACCAGCCACGGGTCGCGGCGCAACAGCAGCCATTCCTTGCGGCGCAGCGCCTGTCGCGGCGAGGCGTGACGGAAGACGAGCGAGCGCCGCGCCCGGTTTCCCGGCGAAGTCCCAACGCTGCCCGCAGCAATTGCGTAGTCGCCGAAGCGCGGCGCGACCGTCGCTATTACCGCTGCGAGCAGGACGAAGCTGAAAGCCAGCACGCCTGCGAGCGCCGTGCCGTCGCCAAGCACCGCGCGCGCCGGCCACCACAACACGCTGCCGGCGTCGGGCGACAGCGCGAGCACCATGTCCGACTGTAAAATACTGGTGCGCGACAATGTCCCGTAGGACAGGATCGCCGCCACTTGCAGGCCGATGACGAAAGCGGCGCCAATCACCGCGGCCACGACCTGCGCCACCAGCCGCGTGCGCTTGGGGCCGATGGTGCGAAACAGCCCGACCGTCAAGGCGACGGCGAGCGCGGTCGCCGCGGCGCCCATGGCGAGGATCACGCCGTAAGCGCCGAGCCAGCGCCAGCCGCCGCGTACCACCAGCATGTCGATGAACGGCGCCGCCAGCGGCAGCGCCAGCGCCGCCACCGAGAGCGCGACGGTGGAAATGCGCACGGCGAAGATTTTGTCGGCGGCGACCGGGGAGGCGAGGATGAGATCGAGATCGGATCGCGCGTAGAAGGCGCGCGTCATCGATTCCATCGCCTGCGAAACCATCAGCAGCCACGACAGCAACAAGGTCGCGGTAATGCCGACCAGCATCTGCTTGTTGGGCGCGGCGGAGGCGAAACCGCCGACGACGAACCAGCCGACCACATGCATGAGAACAACGAAAGCCAGAATGCCGACGGCGACCCGGCGGCGGCGCTCGCGCTTGCCGGCGGTCATCATCGAAAGCCAGTCGCGCCACGCGAGCCGCGATTCGTGCCGGGCAAACCAAACGGCGGTGCCGGTTTGGGTCATCGCGATCGAGACTTCACGCCGCTTCGGCCGGCTCGGCGACGAGCGCGAGGAAGGTGTCTTCCAGACTCGCGCCGTCGCCCAGGTTGTTGCTGGCACCGTTGCTGGCATTGTTAGCAACCTGGCGGCGCAGTTCCTCCAGCGTGCCCTCGGCAATGAGCTTGCCGTGCGCGATGACGCCGATGCGATCCGCCATGCGTTCGGCCACTTCGAGAATGTGCGTGGTCATGATCACGGTGCCGCCGGCGCGGGCGCGCTCGCGCAGCACGCTTTTGACCTGACGGGCGGAGCCGGCGTCGAGCCCGGTGAGCGGCTCGTCGAGAATGATCAGGCGCGGCTCGTGCACCAGCGCGCCGGCGAGCGCCACCTTCTGGCGCATGCCCTTCGAGAAAGTCTCGCACCGCTCGCGCGCATGCGGCGCGAGGCCGAGCCAGGCCAGAAGCTCGCGCGCACGCGCCTGCGCGAGCACAGGCTCGACGCCCCACAATCCGGCGACGAATTCCAGATATTCCTCCGGCGTCAGCTTGTCGTAGATCATCGGCTCGTCGGAAATCCACGCCGTGACCCGCTTCGCCGCCACCGGGTCGGCAAGCGCGTCGATGCCCGCCACCTGGATCGAGCCGGAATCCGGCCGCAACAAGCCGGCGATCATCCGCAACGTCGTGGTCTTGCCAGCGCCGTTGGGACCAAGCAGCGCATAGAACTCCCCGGCGCGTACGGCGAGGTCGAGACCGTCGACGGCGGGATGCTCGAAGCGCTTGACGAGGCCGCGGATTTCGAGCGCGAATTGGTGGTGTGGCATTTTTTGCGGCCGCCTCAGGGTGACGGCAATAACGCTAGTTGAGACAGGTTTCGGGGTCGTGAATCGGCCGCCGCGTTTTCGCGGCAGCTGCTAAGCGCGTTCTTAGCCGCTGACATTATAGGCGGCGAGCGCCGCCATATTGACGAGCGCGGCGTCGTTAGCGCCGAGCTGCACGATCTGCACCGAGCGGTCGAGGCCGACCAGGATCGGCCCGATCACGGTGGCGCCGCCGAGTTCCATCAGCATCTTGGTCGAGATCGAAGCCGAGTGGAACGCCGGCATGATCAGCACATTGGCGGGCCCCGACAGGCGGCAGAATGGATAGGCCTCGCGCAGCGCCATGTTGAGCGCCACGTCGGCCGCCATCTCGCCGTCATATTCGAAATCGACGCGCTGCTTATCGAGCAACCGCACCGCTTCCTGCACCCGCGCCGAGCGTTCGCCCGGAGGATGGCCGAAGGTCGAGAAGGCAAGCAGTGCAAGTCGCGGCTCGTAGCCGAGCGCGCGCGCCACGCGCGCCGCCTCGACGGCGATTTCGGCGATGTCGCCGGCATCGGGCATCTCGGTGACCGCAGTGTCGGCGACCAGCACGGTGCGGCCGCGCGCAATGACGAGCGAAACGCCGATCACGCGATGGCCGGGCTTGGGATCGATACAGCGCCGCACATCCTCGAGCGCCACCGAGAAATTACGCGTGACGCCGGTGACCATGGCGTCGGCATCGCCGAGCGCGACCATGCAGGAGGCGAAGCTGTTGCGGTCCTGGTTGACCAGGCGCTGGCAGTCGCGTTGCAGGAAGCCGCGCCGCTGCAGCCGCTCGTACAGATAGGCGGCATAAGCGGCATTGCGCGAAGACAACGCCGCGTTGACGACTTCGATCCCGCCGCCGAGTTCGACGCCGAGAGCTTGTGCGGTCTCCTGCACGCGCGCCTCGCGGCCGACCAAGAGTGCAGTGCCGAGGCCCTGATGCACAAACGACGCGGCTGCGCGGATCACCTGTTCCTCTTCGCCCTCGGCGAAGACGACACGCCGCGGCTGCCGGCGCAGGCGCTCGAACACCCGCTGCAAGACGCCGGCGATCGGATCGAGCCTGCTGCGCAATTGATGCCGATAAGCATCCATGTCGACGATCGGCCGCCGCGCGACCTTCGTATCCATCGCGGCCTGCGCCACCGCCGGTGGAATGGACGAGATCAGGCGCGGATCGAACGGCACCGGGATGATGTAGTCGGGGCCGTATTTCGGCCGCGTGCCGTAAGCCGCGGCGACCTCATCGGGCACGTCCTCGCGCGCCAGTTCGGCGAGCGCATGCGCCGCCGCAATCTTCATCTCCATGTTGATCGCCCGCGCGCGCACATCGAGGGCGCCGCGGAAGATGTAGGGAAAGCCGAGCACGTTGTTGATCTGGTTCGGATAGTCGGAACGGCCGGTGGCCATGATGGCGTCCGAACGCACCGCGGCGACGTCTTCCACCGTGATCTCGGGATCGGGATTGGCCATGGCGAAGATGATCGGCTTGTCCGCCATCGACTTCACCATGTCCTGCGTCATCGCGCCCTTCACCGAAACGCCGAAGAACACATCGGCGCCGACCAGCGCTTGCGCGAGCGTGCGCGCCTCGGTCTTGATGGCAAAGCCCGACTTCCACTGGTTCATGCCCTCTTTGCGGCCCTCGTAGATCACGCCCTTGGTGTCGCACAGCGTGAGGTTTTCCGGGCGAAAGCCGATGGCGCGCAAAAGTTCGAGGCAGGCGATCCCGGCGGCGCCGGCGCCGTTGCAGACGACCTTGGTGGTATTGATCTCGCGGCCGGTGATTTGCAGCGCATTGATGAGGCCGGCTGCGGCGATGATGGCGGTGCCGTGCTGGTCGTCATGGAAGACGGGAATATCGAGGAGCTCGCGCAGCCGTTGCTCGATGATGAAGCATTCCGGCGCCTTGATGTCCTCGAGATTGATGCCGCCCCAGCTTTTGCCGAGCAGTTTCACGCAATTGATGATTTCGTCGGGATCCTCGGAGGAGACTTCGAGGTCGATCGAGTCGATGTCGGCGAAACGCTTGAAGAGGACGCACTTGCCTTCCATCACCGGCTTCGCCGCGAGCGCGCCGCGATTGCCCAGACCGAGGATGGCGGTACCGTTGGTGATTATCGCGACGAAATTGCCCTTGGTCGTATAATCGTAGGCTCGGCTCTCGTCCTCGGCGATCGCCAGCACCGGGACGGCGACGCCGGGCGAGTAGGCGAGCGAAAGGTCGCGCTGCGTCGCCATCGGCTTGGTGGCGACAACTTCGAGCTTGCCCGGCCGCCCTTGGCTGTGAAACAGCAAAGCTTCCTGGTCGGTGAAAGTCGGCCGCGGCGTGCGGCCGCCAGATTTCGAAGCCATTTCAATTCCTTGCTGAGGGCGCGCGGCAATCGGACAAGAGGACGGATCGACGTTAGCGGAAGCGATGGCCTATGCTCAAGGGATGGCGCATGGCCGCTCGCCGGGCGGCGCCAAAAGCGCCGCAGTTACGGTGCATTGAACAAGTCGAAAAGGCGGAGTAATCCCTGCATCCATCCCCGCCCACTCGCTGCCTGCCGCACAGCCCATGATTAGATTTCTACTGCGTTTTTTAGGCCTCTGCCTGCTGGCAACTGCCTTTGTCTTCTTTGTCTATGACGGCACCAAGTCCATCGCCAACCAGCACTTGGTTTACGCCAGGATCGTCGACGTTTGGGCTATCGTCGACCAAGGCAGCCTCAATCTGGCGCAAAATTGGTTGAAGCAGAAGGCGGCGTGGGCCTGGGACCCGTACATGCAGACCGCTTTCGACCTGCCGACCTGGATCATACTGGCGATCGTCGCGATGATCCTCATCCTCTTGGGGCGCAAGAAGAAGCCGCTCATCGGCTACGCCCGCAACTAAGCACACGGCACCATGCGGGCCGCCTTGCGACGTTCCCTTCTTGCCGTGGCCATCGTTATGCTGACCCTGCTCATTCTGCCGTACCTGATCGTCCCGCTGTACCGGTTCTTGCAGCCGGTTTCGACGCCCATGCTCTGGCGCTGGGCGACCGGGGCGCGCGTCGAGCGCATTTTCGTTCCTCTCGGCCGCATCGCGCCAAGTTTGCCGCTCACCGTGGTCGTCTCCGAAGACGGCAGCTTCTGCCACAATCGCGGCATTGATCTCGGCGCCGTGCGCGAGGCCTTGCAACAAGCCGACGAGGATATTGCGGAGGCGCGGGGCGGCTCCACGATCACGCAACAGACCGCCAAAAATCTATTCCTGTGGCAGCGACGCAGCCTTATCCGCAAGGCGCTGGAATTTCCCCTCGCGCTGTGGATCAACCTCGTGCTGCCGAAACGGCGGGTGCTCGAAATCTATCTCAATATCGCCGAATGGGGTCCAAACGGCGAGTTCGGGGCCGAGGCTGCCGCGCGCTGGGCATTCGCCAAATCGGCGCGCGATCTCACAGCGCGGGAATCGGCGGAACTCGCCGCCATCCTGCCGAATCCGGCTCGCCGCAGCGCGCGGGCGCCGAGCACGGCGGTACGCCGGCTTGCGGGCCTCTATGAGCGCCGCGCCGCCGCGCATCCGGCGCTGGATGCCTGTGTCCGCACCCACGCCCCCTAGCGTCATCGCCGGCATTCTTTTATAAGCCCGGCAACCCGACACTGGACCGCTATTGAGGAGATCGACATCATGGCCGTACCGAAGAGAAAAACATCGCCGTCGCGGCGCGGCATGCGGCGGTCCGCCGACGCGCTGAAGCGCCCGACCTATATCGAAGACAAGGATTCCGGCGAGTTGCGCCGGCCGCACCACATCGATCTCAAGACCGGCATGTATCGCGGCCGGCAGGTGCTCAATAAGAAGACCGAGGCATAAGCACTCCGGAACAAGGCGTACGCCATGTTCGTTCTTGGTTTTCCTCTGCTGCTTATTCCCTTCGCCGTTTACAACATGATCGCGTTTCTCACCCCCGGCGTGGGTTGGACCACCCCGGTGGCGACCGTGCACATGATGTCCGGGGAGGACTGGGTGGTGACCTGGGAGGATATGCTCCTCGCTTTTGCCATCTTGCTCCTGGCGATCGAGATCATGAAATCGACGCGGATGGGCATGCGGTCGATCGTCGATCACGTGTTGGCAATGGCGCTGTTCATCGCCATGCTGGTGGAATTTCTGCTGGTGCGTCAGGCCGGCACGTCGACTTTCTTCCTGCTGACGATGCTCGGCCTGGTCGACGTGCTGGTCGGTTTCATCGTCAGTATCCGCAGCTCGCGGCGCCAGGTCGAAGTCGAAGCCGCCTGAAGCGGCACTAACCGTCGATCACGACCAATTGCGGCGCTAGCGTGTACTCACGGACGTGCAGATAATGTCTGCTTTCGGGGAGAGGAGCAGACATCGCAAATTTGAGCCGCCACGTTCGTTTTTGACACTTAGCGGACATGCAACGACCGCGGTAGAAAGTCTGCCTTGGGCGCCAAAGCCGACATTGACCTGCCGCTGCTCACGAATCTCGATTTATGAGATTCGCGTCGTAGAGCTTTTGGTGGAGCATGATCTTTTCGGAAAACCGGTTCCACTTTTCCGGATCATGCTCTAGTTCACAGCGAACGCGACAGCGCGTAACCGGCCAGCATCGGCAATCGGCTGCGCGCGCCGTAGGCGGCAATCGCCTCGCCCGGCTCGGCGCGTCGGCGCATCCGCGTCTGCGGCGCCTGTGTGATTGTGGCGA
>JBEKSB010000196.1:0-7913 GCA_049517455.1 Xanthobacteraceae bacterium | reverse complement strand
CGATTGCGTGAGCGCCATGAGCGGCAGGCCAGCAAGCGCATCGATGCCGTCGGCGCCAACGACTTTCGGTGACCGGAATAACACGGCCTCGTCGACGAGGTCGGCCCCAAGGAAGGCCGCCGCAAGCGTAGGGCCGCCCTCAACCATCAACCGAGTGATGCCACGCTCGGCGATCAGCTTAAGGACGGTGGAGATATCGGCGCGGCCGGCGCTGTCCGGTATCCGCAGGACCACGACGCCCTCCGCTAGCAAAGCGTCCTCGGCCGCGCGCGAGCTTTGTGCCCGGCTCAACGCCCAGACCGGCACCTCCCGCGCGGAACGCGCAAGCCGCGAGTTGGCCGGCAGGCGCAGCGCGCGGTCGAGAACGACCCGAACCGGCGAATATCCGGCCATGCCTGGCAATCGGCACGTCAGCATCGGATCGTCGGCGAGCGCCGTGCCGATCCCGATCATGATCGCATCGCTTTGGGCGCGCAGGAGATGCACGCGGTCGCGCGTCGCCTCGCCGGTAATTGCCAGCGGCCGGCGGCCGGACGCGCCCGCCTTGCCGTCGGCCGAGATCGCGAGCTTGAGCATGACGTGCGGCCGGCCGTCGCGCATGCGCCTGATATGGCCGGCGTGATCGCGGCGGGCTTCGGCGACACCGACGCCGACGTCAACGGCGATGCCCGCGGCACGCAACCGCGCATGCCCGGCGCCCGCGACCTTGGGGTTGGGGTCTTCGATCGGCGAGACGATGCGCGTAATGCCGGCGGCGATAATCGCGTCGGCGCAGGGCGGCGACTTCCCGTGATGCGAGCAAGGCTCCAGCGTGACATAGAGCGTCGCGTCGCGCGCGACCTCGCCGGCGCGGCGCAGCGCCTCGATCTCCGCATGCGGCCTGCCACCGGCTTGCGTCCAGCCGCGGCCGACGATGACGCCATCCTTGACGATCACGGCGCCAACCGCAGGATTGGGCCAAGTGCGGCCCAGCCCGCGCCGGCCGAGCGCCAGCGCCAGCGCCATGAAGCGCCGATCGACGTTCAAAGAATTCGCTTGCGCGTCCACCGGCGCCTGCGCGCTCACTTGCGCGCGATCTCCGCGGCCTCGTCCGCCGACAGTTCCGCGAGCGCGGTCTCAAAGTCCTTGGCCTCGCGGAAATTGCGATAGACCGAGGCGAAGCGCACATAGGCGACGTCGTCGAGGTCGCGCAGATACGCCATCACCGTTTCCCCGATCGTTTCCGACGAAACTTCGCTTTCGCCCTGGCTCTCGAGGTCACGCACGATCTTCGAAACCATTTGATCGATGCGCTCGGGCTCGACAGAACGCTTGCGCAACGCGATCTGCACCGAACGCAAGAGCTTGTCGCGGTCGAAAGGCACGCGTCGACCGTTGCGCTTGATGACGATGAGCTCGCGCAACTGCACCCGCTCGAAGGTGGTGAAGCGGAAATTGCATGACAGGCAAATGCGGCGGCGGCGGATGACGGAGGAATCCTCCGTCGGCCGTGAATCCTTCACCTGGGTATCGAGGCTTCCGCAACTCGGACAGCGCATCCCTCGCCCCTACCCCTCGTAGATCGGGAATCGGCTGACCAGACGTTTGACCTTCTCGCGCACGCTCGCCTCGGCCCCCGCGTCCGCTTCGGCGCCTTTTTGCGACAGCGCGTCGAGCACCTCGGCGATCATAGCTCCGACTTGCCGGAATTCGGCGATGCCGAAGCCACGCGTGGTGCCGGCTGGCGTGCCCAGCCGCACGCCCGACGTGACAAAGGGCTTTTCCGGATCGAACGGGATGCCGTTCTTGTTGCAGGTGATATGAGCGCGCCGCAGCGCCGCCTCGGCCACCTTTCCGGTCAGATGTTTCTTGCGCAGATCCACCAGCATCAAATGCGTGTCGGTGCCGCCGGAAATAATATCGAGACCGCAAGACTTAAGCGTTTCGGCAAGCGCTTTCGCGTTCTCCACAACGTTCTTCGCGTAAAACTTGAACGAAGGGTGCAACGCCTCCCCGAACGCCACCGCCTTGGCCGCGATCACGTGCATGAGCGGGCCGCCCTGCATGCCCGGAAACACCGCGGAATTGAGCTTTTTCGCCAGCTCCCCGTCGTCGGCGAGGATGGCGCCGCCGCGCGGCCCGCGCAGCGTCTTGTGCGTCGTCGTCGTCACCACATGGGCATGGGGAAACGGGCTCGGATGCACGCCGCCGGCCACCAGCCCGGCGAAATGCGCCATGTCCACCATGAGATATGCGCCGACCTCGTCGGCAATCTCGCGGAAACGGCGGAAATCGATGATGCGCGGATAGGCCGAACCGCCAGTGATGATCACTTTGGGCCGATGCTGTTTCGCCAGCCGCTCGACTTCCTCCATGTCGACGAGGTGGTCCTCGCGCCGCACGCCGTACGGAACCGGTTTGAACCAGCGGCCCGACAAATTGACTGGCGAGCCGTGCGTGAGATGGCCACCCGCGGCGAGATTGAGACCCATAAAAGTGTCGCCCGGCTGCATCAGCGCCATGAACACTTCGGCATTGGCGGAGGCCCCGGAATGCGGCTGCACGTTGGCGAACGTGCAGCTGAACAGCTTGGTGACACGCTCGATCGCCAGCCGCTCGATCACGTCGACGAATTCGCAGCCGCCGTAATAACGCTTGCCCGGCAGGCCCTCGGCATACTTGTTGGTGAGCACCGAGCCCTGCGCCTCAAGAACGGCGCGGCTGACGATGTTTTCCGACGCGATCAGCTCGATCTCGTCGCGCTGGCGGCCCAGCTCAAGCCCTATCGCATCGGCGATTTCGGGATCGCTTTCGCCGAGCGTCGCGGAGAAGAAGCCCTCCTCCGTGACCGTTGCACCGTGAGGGACCGACATGCCTTACCCTGCCCATTTACTGCAAAGGATGCCGTCCGGCGGACGGCCGATTGCTCGCCGATAGCACACCGGCGGCTGAGCGCAAGGTCTTGGGATCGTAGTGTGAAGGCCCCCGCTACATTTGGGGCTTTGTGCCCGCTGCCGCCGCCCGAATGGGCGCCGCGAACCGTCACAAATTCGAGGTCGCGGCCTGGGTGCCAGGAAGGCCATCCTTGCCGTAAATGTCTTCGCGGAATTGCACCACGCCATCGGCCGCCGACCAGGCGGTGATGTAGACCCAGTGCAACGGCACCGGTTTGGCAAGCTGGGCGTCTTTTCGTTCGCCCGATTTGATCACGCGGTCGATGTCGTCGAGCGACCAGCCGTGCGTCCCTTCGAGCAGCCAGGCCACCAGCTGACGCACATTCTGAACGCGCATGCAGCCGGAAGAATGGAAGCGGAAATCCTCGCCGAAGAGATTCTTCAGCGGCGTATCGTGCATGTACACGCCGAAGACGCTGGGAAAATTGATGCGGATCGAACCGAGCGAGTTAAGACTGCCGGGATCCTGCTTGAACGAATAATGCGTCGCGTCTTCCGAATACCAATTGATCTGCGACGGTTGCAGCTCTTTCTGGCGGCTGTCGAAAATGCGGATGCGATTCTTGGTGAGGTAGTCCGGCTGATCCTGCATTTTCGGGATCAGGTCTTTCTGTACAATCGAAGCTGGAACCGTCCAATACGGATTGAAATTGATCTGGACAATTTTGCTGTTGATCTCCGGCGAGGGCCGATCCGGCTTGCCGGCCACGGCGGTGTGGCGCGACACCGCAACACCGTTCTCGATCGCCTCGATGCGGGCGGCGGGAATGTTGGCGACGACGTAGCGCGGGCTGAGATTGGCGCCGAGCGCGCGCAGGCGCGTCACGTTGACCTTGAGCTGGGCAAGCCGCACGGACGCCGGTACGTTGAGGGCGGCGAGGGTCTCGGCGCGGATGACGCCGTCGACGGTCAAGCCATGGCGCGCCTGGAAGCGCCTTACCCCCGCCTCGACGTAGGAATCGTAGATGTCGTTGCCGACGGCGTTCGGGTCGATATCGCCGGAGGCGGCGAGGCGGGCGCGAAGCGCGGTCACGCTCGGATGGCGATCGCCGAGCCGCAGCACGCTGACGGACAGCACCTGCGGCCAACCGTTGCGCGCGACGATCGTCGCATAGCGGTCGATCGCCTGCTCGGTCGTTTGCGCGGTCGCCGTGGAGACGGTCGGCTCCGACGCCTTCGGCATGTGGATGGTGCGCGAAGCTTCGTCGAAGTTCTGCCCGAATGCCCCGCGCTGGGTGTCGCCGATCAGCGCGTCGAGCGCGGTGTCGTCGGCAAAAGCCGACCGTGCGGACAACCCGGCGGCGGCAAGCGTCGTCACGCCGGCGAGCCGCCTGAGGAAGGCGCGCCGGTCGGTCCGCGGCTCATGTCGGTCGTCTGGTTCGTTCATGGAGCGTCTACCCGCCACAGCATAAAGGCCGAAAATGGGCCCGTTCCGGGGCCACCTTGGGGCCGGATAGCACGAAGCGGGGCTGAGGCGCAGCCACGAAAAAAAAGACCCCAGCATTTGCGCCGGGGTCTGAGGCTCGCCAGTACAGCGGAAAAAATGGTGGCTTAAGGAGCCGAGCGATCAGAGCCGGTAGAGAATCTGGTCCGTCCAGAAACGCTCGAGCCGGTGCAGCGCCTTGTTGAGGACGCCGAACTCGTCGGCGTTGATGCCGCCAACCTGCTCCACCGTGCGCACGTGCTTCTGGTAGAGCGCTTCGACGGTGTCGCGCACTTCGCGTCCCTTGTCGGTGAGCTTGATCCGTACCGAGCGCCGGTCGACCCGTGAGCGCTGATGATCGAGGAAGCCCATTTCGACCAGCTTCTTGAGATTGTAGGAGACGTTGGAGCCGAGATAGTAACCGCGCGTGCGCAACTCGCCGGCGGTAAGCTCCTTGTCGCCGATATTGTACAGCAACAGCGCCTGCACCGAGTTGATGTCGGCGCGGCCGCGGCGGTCAAACTCGTCCTTGATAACGTCGAGGAGACGCCGGTGCAGGCGCTCGACCAACGTCAGCGCCTCCAGATAGTGCGGCCGGATATGATCGAACCGCACCTCGCGCTCGGCGGGCTCGACCGTCTTGACGACGGCTTTCATGGTGACGCCTTTCCCAAATTTTATTTCGTTGTCGCCGACGGGCCCTGTTTCCCGTCGTATGCGTCACCCTACCGGCGAGGGTCTAAGATCAGTTTAAATAACACGCTAAAAATACGGTTTATTCGTTGTGGTGGAGGCGTGATTAAGCGTTGATTTACAGGGATTTTCGAGACGTTTTGTTCACCGTTTCTCGGGTGGATCTGGGACCAATTGCGACCCGAACACGCCCGCATCCCTGCGGTTGACACCGCGTCGGCCCGACATGCTAAACACCGCCCACCGAATTCTCGTCGTTTGGGCGGGCAATTGGCGTTTCCTCACTCACCCGAACTTGAGTGAAGAGATGCGGGGGAGTGTCCCGAGTGGCAAAGGGGGCGGACTGTAAATCCGCTGGCTTACGCCTTCGTAGGTTCGAGTCCTACCTCCCCCACCATCTTGAAAATAAAGGATAATTTGCCGATGAGGCGTCGTCGATGACGGCGTCTCAGGTTGCATTTGGTTGCAAAATATTTTCATGTGTTTTCAATGGCTACCGACTGGCCCCGGCGGCTCCATGCAATCATATTGCAACCAAATGGGCGACAATCCGGGCGCATCGGGAGTGATCGACGACGCTTCCGCACGCGAGGCGGACGACGTTCGTGCAAAGGACCAGAGCCGCCGTCGGCTTATCCAAACCGAATTTCTGCACAAATGGATTTCGACGTGCGTGGCCACGTACATGGAGAAGTACGGGTGCAAAAAGGATGCAGCGGTCGTCTTTGCAGCAAAAGAATTTGTGAAGCATGAGCGCACTATTTGGAATGCACTCTCGACCGACACGCAGGAGCCGAGCGCCGAGCGTTCTCTCCTGCTACTCTTGCAGAGCAATCTCGATATTGCCGAGCAGAGCAACAATCGAGCCGCAGCAAAGCTATTACGGCGGCTGATCCGTCACCTACCGCCCAACAGCACTTTTTAACCACAATTCGTTGCAGTCGGATTTGGTGGACCTCGACTCTGTCGTGTTTCATATGAGTGCGCGGTATCGCGTCGTAGGCGTATTGGAGCACAGCCAAATGAACGACATTATTGACGATCTGGACGTCCCGATCTGGTTCGCCAAAGGAATTGCCAAAGAAGCCCACCTCTTCGACGACGACGGCAAGCCCGACGCGAGGCGCGCATTTTACTTGTTGGAGCGCGGCCTGCTGCCGGGAACCAAGGTCGGTCAACGCTGGGTAACCACGAAGCGCCGCCTGCGCAGCGTTTTTGCTGGCGAGGCGGCGTGAGGCGTGCGCAATAAGAAGACGGCCTTCGGTGTTGGTGCCGCCGAAGGCCGGAAGGTCGTTTCATCAGGAACTGAATGCGGCCTTCCTACAGAAATTGCCAGCGCTAGTAAAGCCGAGATAGACGACGGGGGCTGAGCCAGTCTTCGACGATCAACAGCATGAGCAGAATGTTCACCATAGTAGTTGGAAATACCACACCGGCGACGCACCCACCGCGCTACGCTGGCTCATAAAGGGCATCCTGCCGGAAACCGGCGCGGCTCTGATGGCGGGGCAGTGGGGCACGTTCAAGACCACGGTGGCGCTGGATATGTCGGTGTGCGTGATGGCCGATCTGCCGTTCGCCAACCGCTTTCGCATTAAACGACGCGGGGCCGTCCTTTATTTCGCACTGGAAGGCGAGGCCATGCTGGCAGCACGCCTTTCGGTCATTGCCGAGCATCGTGGCGTTACCCGACAACTGCCGTTTGCATGGCGCAGCGACTGTCCGCCGCTCACCAACAAAGATGCCGCCGAGGCGCTGTGCGACATCGCAAGCGAAGCAGCGGCCGATCTGGAACGCGACCACAACATGCCGGTCGCGTTGATCTGGGTCGATACCGTGATCACGCGGCGGGGTACGACAAAGGCGATGATAACGACACGGCCGCATCGCAAAAAATGATGAACACGCTGAGGAGCGTGTCACAGCACACCAATGCGTTGACGGTCGGCAGCGATCATTTCGGCAAGGTCGCGGAAACCGGCACACGCGGCTCGTCCGCCAAGGTTCGGCTTCATCTTTGCTCGCCAAGTTAATGGCTGGCGCCCGGCAGTTTCTATTTCGAAAAGGAGCCGGGACGGCGCTCAGCCGCTAACCTGCTCACCAAGGACGAGGCGCGGCGGATGGCGGCGAACTTCGCCAAGCTGCCAAAGTTGCTACGCGGAAGGTAGTGAGGCGACGCGACCAGAGTGTATTGTCGGAGACGAGGCAATTATTTCTGTTTAGAAACCAAAGAATTTTTCACGCAGCGCGTCTTCGTATTTCTTCTTCGCGGCCTTCACCTTGCTGCGAATTTTGTCTTCCGCAAAATGCGCCCCCTCCCATTTGTCGACCTCCGCTACCGAATGATTGACTGATGCAAGGGCTTCTTCCTGCCTGATCGCAGTTATCCACTCTTCGACCGCCGCCTTGTAGGCAGTCTGCATTCGATCAAGTTCCGAAGTGTCGTTTTGCATCACCGGTGACTAAGGCGTTTTAGGCGTGTTCAAAATTGTATTTTTTCGTTTTGCGTCCCGATCTGTTTGCCAAAATTCAGAAGGCAACGTAAATGCGAGGCTTAGTAAGCATAGTACCCATAACCCGACTATCGCCGCGAAAATTTCCACCCCAAATGCTCCGGCCCTGATCAGCGGACATGGTTGCACCCGGTCCGTGACGATGACATGACGACCCTTCCTACCGGTTGCAGAAAACGCGCACATACTGCAACCGTTCTGTTTACAAGACAGATGCTTTCCCGTCCGGTGGGTGCTAATGTAATCGCGGGATGTGACTGAGGGTGGGCGTATGGCCAAAAATTTCACTTGCCCGAGTTGCAGTGCTCTTTATCAAGTTGTCAAAGCCGAGGCGGGTCCGGAGACCACCAA
>JBEKSB010000195.1:0-15431 GCA_049517455.1 Xanthobacteraceae bacterium | reverse complement strand
GCTATTTCTGCCAGCCGCATCACCAAGGCAGCGCGCTCCAGCCGGTGCTGGCGCAACTTCAGCACGCCGCAGGCTTCACCCGCGACGACACGCCCGCGAGCAAACGTGCAAAGCTCGAACAGCTGCTGGCACAATCGGCGGGAAGCGGCGGCGCGGAGCTTTTGGGACTGGCGACCTCCCCTTCCCTGCAACCGGCCGAGCGGGACCCTCAAGTCAAGCGCCGCAGAATCCTCACGGCCCTGACCGGGCAACTCGAAACGCTGGCGCGGCGTGGGCCGGTGCTGATGCTGTTCGAGGACGTGCATTGGGCCGATCCGACGACCCTTGAATTGCTGACGCTGACGATCGAGCGCCTGCAATCGCTGCCGATCCTCCTCGTCATCACGTTCCGTCCCGATTATCAACCGTCCTGGACCGGACAATCGCATGTCACCATGCTGACGCTCAATCGGCTCTCTCAGCGCGAACGGGCAACGCTGGTGGATCACATCACCGGCGGCAAGGCGCTGCCGCCTGGATTGCTGGACCAGATCGTCCAACGCACGGATGGCGTGCCGCTGTTCGTTGAGGAGCTGACCAGCTCCGTCCTTGAGAGCGATCAACTGCAAGAGGCCGGCGACCAATACGTGCTCGATCAATCAACGCACGCGCTCGCCATCCCGTCCACGCTGCAGGCTTCGCTGATGTCCCGCGTCGACCGCCTCGGGTCGGCGCGGGAAGTTTTGCAGATCGGAGCCGCGATCGGGCGGGAGTTTTCCTATGAGGTCTTGGCTGCGGTCGCCGGCCAGCCGGACGCGGTGCCGCAAGATGCACTCACCCGGCTGACCGAAGCAGAAATGGTATTCCTGCGCGGCAGGCCGCCCAACGCTATCTATACGTTCAAGCACGCGCTCATTCAGGACGCTGCGTACTCGACCATGCTGCGCACCCGGCGGCAGTTGCTTCATACCGCTATCGCCCTGGTGCTGGAGAAGCGGTTCCTTGACGTCGTCAATGCGACGCCCGAAGTGATCGCACAACAGTTTGAGCGGGCCGGGCAAAGCGAAAAAGCTGTTCAGTATTGGCACCAGTCCGGCGAACGCGACCTGCGCCGCTTCGCCATGAAGGAATCAATCACGCATTATTGGAACGCGCTGCGTCTCATCACGGCCATGCCGGAAACGCCGGAACGATCGAACCTCGAGCTTGGCGTTTGCCTTGGGCTTGGCCTTGCGCAGCAGATTGGGATCGGCCCGACCGCGAAGGAGTCGGCGGTCAGCTACCAGCGGGCCCTGACGCTCAGCTGCGCATTGGGCCGCGGGAGCGAGCGGTTCCTCGCGACTTGGGGCATTTGGTTCCACACCACGATGACCGGCCGCACCAAGGAAGCATTTGCGTTCGCCGACGAACTTCTCTCGATCGCGCGCGAACTGGATGACACCGACCTCCTGCTCGAGGCTTATCACGCGCGCGTCCCGGGACTCCTGCGGACGGCGGACCTCGGAGCAATGAAGGAGGCTGCGCAAGAGGTCGTCCGCCTCTATGACCATGAGCGTCATCGCGACCACGCCAATTATTTCGGCGGACACGACTCACGCGTCTGCGCGCAAAGCTTCCATGCCATCAGCTTATGGGGCCTTGGATTTCCCGATCAGGCCAAACAAATGGCGTGGCGGTGCATCGAAAACGCGCGTGCGTTGGGTCACACGTGTTCGCTCGCCCATGGTCTGAATATGGGCGGCCTGATATTTCTGCTGCTCAAAGACGCGGACGCATACCGGACGGCGGCGGACGAACTCTACCCGCTCGCCGAGCGCAATAAGTTTTCCTGGCCACTAACCTACGCGCGGTTCGTGCGCCGATGGCTGAGGTCGCAAGAAGGCGATCATGACGCCGGGATTGAACAGATGCTGAAGGCGGCCGATGAAGGGCCGGCCGCCGTTCTTAAGCCGATCGTACTGATCCTGACCGCCGAGCAGCAGATGCGCGCCGGGCATCTCGAAGCTGCCCTCGGCACACTCGACCGGGCCATGAAGGAGAACGCCGCGCAGCATGCGCGATTTTACGAGCCGGAAATGATCCGGTTGCGCGGCGAAGTTTTGCTCGCGCAATCGCCAAGCAACGCCGCCCAAGCGGAGAGCATCTTTACAAACGCGATGGCGGTCGCCGCTCAACAGTCGTGCCGCACACTCGAACTGCGCGCCGCACTGAGTCTGGCAAGGTTGCTCAGCGACAACGGCCGCCGCCCGGAAGCGCGCGATCTGTTGGCCCCGGTCTACGGCGGGTTCACCGAAGGCTTCGATGAGCCGGATTTGCAGGCGGCGAAGACGCTGCTCGCCGAACGGAGCTGAGACTGACGTATGGCAACGAAATCAGGTCAAATCCGCGTCGGCATCGGCGGCTGGAATTACGAGCCGTGGCGCGGCGTGTTCTATCCCAAGGGTCTGCCGCAGGCGAAGGAGCTTGCCTATGCCGCGAGCCACCTCACCTCGATCGAGATCAATTCAACCTTCTACGGCTCGCAGAAACCGGAAAGCTTTCGCAAGTGGGCGAGCACGGTGCCCGACAGCTTCGTGTTCTCCGTCAAGGGCCCGCGCTTCGCCACCAACCGGCGCGTCCTCGCGGAAGCGGGTGACTCCGTCAAACGGTTTATCGATTCCGGCGTGCTCGAATTGCGCGACCGGCTCGGACCGCTGCTTTGGCAGTTCGCGCCAACCAAGAAATACGATGCCGGCGACTTCGAAAAATTTCTTGAGCTCCTGCCGGCAAAGGCCGACGGCCGGCGCCTGCGCCACGTCATCGAAGTGCGCCACCCGAGCTTTTGCACGCCGGATTTCATCGCGCTGCTTCGCAAGTTCGGCGCGGCTACCGTGTTCACCGACCACGCGACCTATCCGTCGTTTGCCGACGTGACCGCCGATTTCGTTTATGCACGCCTGCAAAAGGGCAAGGACTCGAACCCGACGGCCTATCCGGCCAAGGAACTCGACGCCTGGGCCGGCCGATTGCGCGTTTGGGCGCAAGGTCAGATGCCGGAAGATCTGCCGCGCGTCGATCCGGCGCACGCGCCGCAAACAGCCGCGCGCGATGTCTTCGCCTACGTCATCCACGAGGGCAAAATTCGCGCCCCGGCAGCAGCCATGGCGCTGATCGAGCGTTTGAAGGAGTGAACTCGGAGTCCCCGACATGAACCAAGCGGATGTGATCGGCTACGCAGCGGCGCTGCTCGTGTTCGTAACATTCTGGATGAAGACGATGGTGCCGCTTCGCACGCTCGGCATCGCCAGCAATCTGTTCTTCATTGTTTACGGATATTTGGCCGGCGCCTACCCGCCATTGCTGCTGCACGTTCTTCTGTTGCCGTTGAACCTCATGCGGCTGCGGGAAATGCTGCAATTGAGCCGGCAG
The DNA here is from genome assembly GCA_049517455.1 of Xanthobacteraceae bacterium. Taxonomy (GTDB): domain Bacteria; phylum Pseudomonadota; class Alphaproteobacteria; order Rhizobiales; family Xanthobacteraceae; genus BOG-931. The sequence continues at coordinate 12,044 of JBEKSB010000195.1, read as the reverse complement.
GTAAAAGAGGCCGCTTCCGGCAATCTCAATATGGACTGGCTGAAGCCGTTCTCCTCAAAGCGGCGGATGCAGGCGGGTGAGGTTCTGTTCAACAAAGGCGAGACGGCTGACCGCATGTTTATTATCGTATCCGGCCGTTACCGCCTCGCTGAGAGCGGCGTCGATCTCGCGCCGGGCGCGGTGGTCGGGGAGCTCGCACTTCTGTCGCCCGACAAGACGCGAACGCAAACGATGCAGTGCACCGAGAGCGGTAGCCTTCTCGAAATCACCTATGGGCAGGTCAGGCAACTTTACTTGCAGAACCCCACCTTCGGCTTCTATTTCCTTGAACTGGCAAGCAAGCGCTTGTTTGAGAATATCGGGCGGCTCGAAGCGGAAGTCGCTCGCCTGCGCGCTCATTCCATCCAGCAGGGGGAAGCGAGTACGCCCGCTTAACGAGATCGCGCGGCCTATCGCCCGCAGGCGTTCAGCACGCCCTTCGAGCGACCGAACGTACGATAGCGGGCGCTCAGTAGATCACGGTATTGGAGGTACGCAGGCGCTGCACCAGGACGCGCATCACATTCAGCGCGAAATACGGCGTGCGGCTGACCAGGAGAAGAAACTGCTTCTCGCCAACTGGAACAACGGTCGCGTCAGTTGCCGCGACCGCCGTTGCGCTACGGGGACCATGATCGATCAGCGCCATCTCGCCGAAAATGCTGCGCTCCGGCAAGGTATCGAGCAGGCGGTTGCCGAGGCGAATCTCGACCGTTCCAGTTTTGACGACGAACAACTCCTCCGCCGGGTCGCCCTCGCGGAAAATGAACTCGCCCGCTTTGAAGCTGCGCACCGGCGCACCCGCACCAGCCAAGATGCCGAAATCGACGGCCGTGTCCGCCATAGTGGCGTCCCCTATTTTCGCTGAATTATTTCAATCTCATGACGGCCGACGATTACAGCTTTATGACAATTGCCGGCACAGCTGCGCATTATAAAGCGCCGCTGTGCCGCCGCCAGATACCGCTGAAGATGCTAACGGCCACGATTGACTAGGTGCGCGTACATCCGGCGTCACCTCGTCATAACCGTGGCCGTCCCGCGACGGAGCCCGAGGGCGTCAACGTCACTATGCATACAAATGGGTGCCCTTGGCGATGTATGCAAGACCCCGATTTTATGCAACTATTCGCCTGCGGCGATCAGGTTTTTTCATTGCTTTGGCCGCTGCATACCACCGAACCTTGCTTTTCTTCAGGTAAAAGGCTGGTCATCACGGACCTTCGACGACCGGTGACCTATTTCAAGGGAGTGAACGATGGCTATGGAGCGACAAACCGATGCCGAGCAGATCGGCCGCGCATTCGCCGGCGCGATCCACGAGCACTGGGGCATATTTCTGGCCGAAGGCATCATCCTCGTCCTTCTCGGCATTGCGGCGATCCTGCTGCCGCTTATAGCCACGATCGCATTCACCATCATCATCGGCTGGATATTTTTGGCCAGCGGCATTGTCGGGCTCATCACGACATTCTGGGCGCGCCATGCACCGGGCTTCTGGTGGTCGCTCATCTCGGCGATTGTCGCCATCGCCGCTGGTATCGTGCTGCTGCTCTGGCCGATCACCGGCGCTGTGTCGCTCACCCTGGTGCTAATCGCGTTCTTCGTGGTCGAGGGCATTGTCTCGATCATGTACGCCATCGAGCACCGCAATCAGCTTTCGGGGCGCTGGCCCTGGATGCTGGTGAGCGGCATCGTCGATCTCGTCCTGGCCGGTATTATTTTCGCGGGGCTGCCGGGAACGGCGGGCTGGGCGCTGGGCCTGCTGGTCGGAATCAATATGGTGTTCGGCGGCGCCGCATTGATCGCGATGGCGCTCGCTGCGCGGAAGCCGGCGTCGGCCTAAGCCAAATATAATCGCCCGCTCATTTCCCGCGGAAGCGGGGAATGAGCGCGGAGATCACTCCGCGGGCACCGCGTGCGGCACCCGCGCTTTTTCCACGCCGCTGGCGATGTAAGCGATCGCGAGCACCGCGATCAGGAAGCCCAGCGCGACGAATGCTGTCGCGCCAAGGACGAGCGCGAAACCGCCGCGGCCGTACAACAAGGCGATCATCGACACCGCCGCGCCGGAGATCATGAAGGTGAGGAAGTAGCGCACCGCATAGACGCGGCCGCGCCAGGCATCGGCGGTATAGCGCGCGATGATGAGATCGTTCACGGTGATCTGGCCGTAGATCGCCGCCATCGTGAAGGCGAGCGCGAACAGCACCATGGTGCCGCTCGCATAGGCCGTCCACACGACGCCGGCGAACTGCATGATCGCGAACACGGAAAACAAGATGTGCAGGCGGAAGCGCTCGACCAGCCGGCCGACCGCCATTTGCGCAATAGCCCCGCAAATGAATACCGCCGTCGTCAATCCGCCGATCGCGACAAGCGAAATATCACCGTTGACGCGCTCGTCGACGATCTTCGGCAGCGCAACCGAGAGGGTGTTGAACACAAGGCCGGCGGACAACGCCACCACCACGAAGAGGCCGAAGATCGTCGCTGCAATGGCGGGGGACAGCGCCACATCCGGCGAGGAGCTGCGCGAAGCCTTGTGTCCTTTCTCGTCCGGAATGAGCCAGAGATAGGCCGCACCGGTCGCGACGCAAACCAGGCCCGGCACGAAAAAGGCGCCGCGCCAGGACAGCGTCGCGGTCAGGATCGCCGTGACACCGGCCGCGAGCGAGATGCCAAGATTGCCGCAGACCCCATTGAACGCCAGCGTGCGGCCCCGCTGGGTGGCGCTCTCGATGACCATCGCCGTACCCACCGGATGATAGATGGCCGCGAATATGCCAAGCGCAAACAATGCGACGGCGAGCGCGTTAAGCGTCGGCGCGAAACCAGCGCCAATGAGCGACAACCCGCAGCCGACATAGAACGCAACCATCATATTGCGGCGGCTCCAGCGATCGGCGAGCCAGCCCGCAGGCAGCGAGAACAATCCGAACGCAATGAAGGAGGCGGTAGCGAGCGCGATCAGCTCCGAATAGGAACGGCCATAGACGACCTCGAGCTCGATCACCACGGTCGGAAAGATCAGAACCACGAAGTGATCAAGCGCGTGAGCCCAATTGAGGAAGCCGATCGAGAGCCGCCGGCGCGACAGATCAGCAGGCCCGGCGGAAGGAAATAGCTCGGACGTCGAAGCCTCAGCGGTCATTGGTCGGTCCCGGATGGCAACGCTGCACATATACCGCGCGACACTGCATCGACCTACCCCCGATTTTGCAAGGCAGCCCGCCCGCACGCATCGCTGCGCGCCTGCAACCTAACGGCGAAATACGCGCTCGACTACGGTTGAGCGTGCCAGTATTGCTATCTTATGAGGAGTGTGAGGCGCCCCGGGGGGAGCAGCCTCAGTGGGCGTGTTGAGGAGTTGCGTGGCGGCGGTCGGCGCCACGAGGTTGGTGTTGTGCGCTATTGCGGCTCAGGCCGGGACCGAGGAGCCGAATCATCCCGCTTTACTTTTTTCGCCGGCACCGACCTGTGGCGCGACGGCGCGTTCCTGAATGGCGGGCTTTTGTGGTCGCCTGCGGGTCTCGATACTGGCGGCTTCACGCTCAAGCTTTTGCTCAACGGCGGAGAGTATGTCTATCCCTCGGGCGGGCTGCACGTGGACGTGGACGGCACCATGCTGTCAGCCGCCGCCCTGCCCGGCTGGCGATGGACGCGCGACAGCCTCACGATCGATGTGTTTGCCGGCCCTGTAGTCCAAAATTACCGGCTGACGCCGTACGATCCTGGCAGCCGCCTGCGCGGGTTCTATGCGGGGGCCCAGTTTGCGACCGACGTCTGGTACCAGCCCAATCCGGCGACCATGATCGCGCTCGACGGCTCGATCGCGTCGATCGGCCTCGTCGGAGCGGCGCGCGCCGCCATCGGCTGGCGATCTTCCGAGTCGTTCTTCGTCGGTCCCGAAACCCAAGCCATTTGGTGCGTCGACTACCAACAACTCCGCTTCGGCGCCCACGTGACCGGCTTCCGCATTGATGCGCTCGAATGGTCGGCGGCCGGCGGTTGGGCCATGGAATCCGATCACCGCGCCGGTCCGTATTTTCGGCTCGGTTTCAATACGCGGTATATATTGAGTGAACCGATTGCGACGCTCGATCAGTCGAGCGTGCGGCGGAAGCGGGTGACGGCGATGGTCATGGCGAAGGCCATCAGTCCGGCAAGCACGAGCGTGTCGTATTGCAGTTGGGGAAGCGTCGAACCCTTGAGCATGATGGCGCGGACGATACGAATGTAATGCGTCAGCGGCAGCCATTCGCCGATCACCTGCGCCCAGCGCGGCATGCCGAGGAAGGGGAAAATGAAGCCCGACAGCAGCATATTGGGCAAAAAGAACATCATCGACATCTGCACCGCCTGGAGCTGGTTCTGCGCGAGTGTCGAGAAGGTGTAGCCGAACGACAGGTTGGTGGCGATGAACAGCGTGGTCAGCGCCGCAAGGAGCGTAATGTTGCCGACGATCGGCACGCCGAACATCAACACCCCTGCCGCGAGGATCAGCGCCGCCTGCACGAACCCGACCAGCACATAGGGCGCAATCTTGCCGAGCATGATCTCTAACGGCGTGATCGGCATCGCCAGCAGGCTTTCCATGGTGCCACGCTCGATCTCGCGCGTGACCGAAAGCGCCGTGAAGATCAGCATCGTCAAGGTCAGGATGGTGCCGAGAAGCCCGGGGACAATATTGAGCGGTGTCGACGCCGCGGGATTGTAGCGGGCATGGGTGCGAATCTCGAACGGCGGCTGGCCGCTATCGGGTATCCAGCGATCGTTGACGAGTGCCGTCTGCACGACCTCGGCCAGCGCCGACATTGCCGAACCGGTCGCCACCGGGTCGGTCGCATCGGCGGCGACCAGCAGCGCCGGTTTATCGCCGCGCCGCAGCGCACGCTCGAATTCGGCCGGTATTTCCACCGCAAAGAGCACTTCGCCGGAGGCGAGCACTTGGTCAAGCTCCGCTTCGTCCCGCAATTGACGGGTGACCTTGAAGAACTTGGTGTTCTGCAGCGCGGCAAGGATGGAGCGGCCGACGTCGCTCGATTCCTGGAGCAGCACCGCCGTGGGCAGGTTGCGCGGCGTCGTATTGATCGCATAGCCGAACATGACGAGTTGCAGCAGCGGGATCGAGATCATGGTGGCCAGCGTGATGCGGTCGCGGCGCAGTTGCAGCAATTCCTTGATCAGCACGGCGCCGATGCGGCGCCAGAAGCCGTCCGCGCCGATTGCCGCGAGCGCTCTCATTGGAAATTGTCCGTGGCCCGCCCCATCAGATCGATGAAGACGTCCTCAAGCGAGGGTGCGCCGCGCTCCCAAACGAGCGTCGGCCGGCTGCGATACGGCGCGATCGCCGCTTCGAGCGCGGCACCGTCGCGGCTGGACACGTGCAAGGTGGCGCCGAACGGCGCCACCATTTCGACGCCCGGAAGTGCGGCGAGTTCGCCGGCAAAGTGCGAGAGATTTTCGCCGTTCGTTGCGCCGACCGTAAAGGTTACGAGGTGCGAGTTTGCGATCACCTCCGGGACCGTGCCACGCGTAAGCACTTCGCCGAACGCGATATAGGCGATCTCATGGCAACGCTCGGCTTCATCCATGTAATGGGTGGAGACGAGGACGGTGAGACCTTCGGCCGCGAGTTCGTGAATCTGAGTCCAGAAATCGCGCCGCGCCTTGGGATCGACGCCCGCCGTCGGCTCGTCGAGCAACAGCAGACTTGGATTGGGCAGCGTGCAAGCGCCGAGCGCGAGCCGCTGTTTCCAGCCGCCCGAGAGCTTGCCTGCGACTTGCTCCTCGCGGCCTTGTAAGCCGAGCCGCGCGATCATCGCTTTGGCGGCCGCAGCGGGCCGCTTCATGCCGTAGATGCGCGCGACGAATTCGAGGTTCTCGCGCACCGACAGATCGTCGTAAAGGCTGAAACGTTGCGTCATGTAACCGACGCGGTTCTTAATCTTCACCGCCTCGGTGCGGATATCGTAACCGAGACACGTGCCGCTGCCTTCATCGGGCGTGAGGAGCCCGCACAACATGCGAATGGTGGTCGTCTTGCCGGAACCGTTGGGGCCGAGGAAGCCGAAAATCGTGCCGCGCTTGACCTGCATCGACAGGTTGCGCACGACCTCCCTGCCGCCGAACGATTTGGTCAAGCCATGCACATCGATGACGATCTCGGGCGCCGTGTTTGATGCAACATCGGATGCGCTATTAGCCTGGGCGTTCATCGCGACGCCTCCGGCAACGGCGTCGGCGCCAGCTGCCGCAACAGCGTCACACCGACCGGTTGGCCGACGCGGAAATCGCCCGGTTTCTGCGGCAACGCCTCGATCAGGAATACGAGCTTCGCCCGCTCGTCGAGGCTGTAGATCACCGGCGGCGTGAATTCAGACTGTTTGGCGATGAAGCTGACGCGCGCGATGAGGCCGCCGGCGCAGCCATCGCATGTGACACCGATTTCTTCGCCATAGGCGATGCTCGGCAGAACCGACTCGGGCACGTAGAAACGCACCTTGATGTTGCCGGGCGGCAGCAAGGACAGCACGGGTCGGCCGGCCGGCACCATCTCGCCGGGGCGGAAGTAGATTTGCTGCACGGTGCCGTCGACGGGGCTGAACACGCCGCGGCGGGACAGCCGCGTTTGCACCGAGTTAAGCCGCGCCTGCGCGTCACGCAGCACGGCCTCGGCGGCGTCAAAGTCTTTCTGGGTGCCGGCGCCGGTCTTCAGCAGCATCGACGCGCGGTCAAACGTCTGCTGGGCGTTCTTCAGCGACGCCTTGACCTGAGCGAGGTCGGCTTGCTGGAGATCGTCATCGACGGTGAACAGTGCATCGCCGGTCTTGATCGTATCGCCCTCGTTCACCGAGAGCGTCTGCACGCGGCCGACCTCGTCGGGCGCAACGAAAATGAGATTGGCCTCGATCCAACCCTGATAGCCGTTGTCGATTTTATTGCAGCCCGCAAGCACGAGCGCGAGCAGCCCGACGGCGGCGGTGGTGAGCAACCGGGCGCTCATGCCGCCCCCCCCACGCCCAAAACGAGGCGATCAAAATAGACGCGGATCATGGCGCGCACGTCGAGCGGCTCGAAGCGTTCGAATAGTCCATGCCAGATGATGGCGACCACCGCGCCTGCGCCGAGCAATTGCGGAAAGCGGATCAGCGCATCGTCGGCGATCTCGCCGCGCTCGAGCGCGCGGGTCAATCTCGCGCGCACCGCCTTGAGGATGCGCGCAAGCACTTCGCGATAATAGAATTCGGCGAGGGCCGGAAAGCGCGGCCCCTCGGTAATGATCAACCGGATCACCTGTTTGCGATGGGTGCCATAGATATCGCGAACAAAGACCTCGATCGCCTGATCGACGATCATGGCAAGCGGCAGATCGCTCGCCAGCACCGATTCGAAGCTGCCGACAACGGGGCTAAGTTGAGACCGGATCAGCTCCTGAAACAGCGCCTCCTTGTCTTTGAAGTGCAGATAGATCGTGCCCTTGGCGACGCCGGCGCGGCGCGCCACGTCGTCGAGCCGCGCCGCGGCAAAGCCGCGCGCCGAGAATTCCGCGAGCGCCGCATCGAGGATCGCACCGCGGCGCGCTGCCGCCTTCGCGCCACGCGCGCTTGGCGGGGATCCAACGGGGACGCCGGCTCCGGTCGCTCCAGAGAAGAGCTTCGGACGCCTAGGTTTCATTGAAGTAGCCATTGTATGCAATTTGACTGACTGGTCAGTCATTTTCAAGCGGCTTGATGCCGCAGCCCGCAATCAGGCTACCCCTTTGATGGCTATTACCGAGGAAGGAACGGCCCGCAGAGCCCCTTGATATCAATCAAAAGACCGGCAAGCCTAGGTTCCGGTCGTGCGGTTCGCGTTGCGAACGCAACATCGGGCGCGCTGACATTGACGCCGACTGGAAGCTTGATCTGAAGGAGAAGCGGCGAGGTCGCGAAGACTACCGTTGGGTCGCAGACTCGCGTTTCCGCGATGAGCGCCGTTCAGCCCTTTTCGTCGCAGGCCCAGGCGCGCACCACGCAATCGTGGCCGCCGAATTCATAGCAGCGGCGTAGCGATGCGTTCTCGGCCTTGCCGAGGTGCGAATTGATCGCCCAGCCAAAGGAGCCGCACGGCTGCTTGGCATCGATGGCCATTGCCGCGCAGCCGCGCCGGATATCCCCGACAACCTTGCAGCCGGTGCCTGAGCACTTCTTCATAGCCGCGGTACGGGCGTTGGCCACCTTGTGAAAATCGTAGCCGTAGCCGTATGCGCCGCAGGCGCCGACTGCCAGCGCGCCCGCCGCATGGGCAACGCCGATCGCGGCGATCATCATGCATACCGTCGCGAAAGCGAGCGTGAAATTCCGCGTAAAGCCGATCATGGAGCCCCTCCCCAAGGGACGCTGCCTGACGCTACCGAGGAAGCGTTGCTAGTTGGTGAATCGAGGAGAAATTGCTCGATTGCCGGGCTCGTCCGACCTGCCCGAGGCGTAACCGCAAGTGGACCGGTCAGTCGACGATGGGTGCTGCCATGGCCTCTAGGTTACCCGTGGCATATAGCCGATCGAGGGTCGCCTTCAACCCGGTGGTATCCGGACAAATGATCAATCGAGTTGCCCGCCCTCACCGCAGATGCACGACATGGATACCGCGATTGTAGGTTCGCACATTGTCGGTGCCCGAGTTGGTCTCTTCCCATTCGACCACAGCGATGGTGTTCCACGGCCCGCCGCTGACGGCGATTTGGCCGAGGTCGAACCGGATGTCCGGCAAAAGCCGATAAAGCCGCTCGTACCATTGCCGGGTCGCCGCAAGCGTTCGCCTCGACCCACCGAGCGCGTGGTCGCCGATGAGTGAATGCTCGAACCGTCCGGCGAACTGCCGCAGCACGGGCTCCGCGTTGCCATGGTTGATCGCGTCGAACAGCTGTTTCACGCGGCGGCGAACAATTCCATGGTACATCTTGGCCTCACATAGTTCAATTATTGAAGCTATTAGATTGAGTTCAATGATGCAACCGAGTATTGTCGATTCATGAAAAGAACCAGTTTTGCCAGGATGCATTGCTCGCTGGCGCGCGGGCTTGATTTGATCGGCGACTGGTGGTCGCCTCTGATCGTCAGGGATCTGTTTCTCGGCGTCGCGCGGTTCGACGAGCTGATCGAGAACCTCGGTATATCGCGTAATCTATTGACCAGGCGTCTGAGATCGCTGGCCGCCAGCGGCATCATCGAGCGAAGGGCGTATCAGCGCCGGCCGATACGCTACGAGTATCGCCTGACGGCGGCCGGACGCGATCTCGTGCCGGCAATTCTCGCCCTTACGGCCTGGGGCGATCGCTGGGCAGGTCCGAAGGAAGGCAGCCCCATGCTGTTCGTCCACAAAACCTGCGGGCACCACTTCCAGCCTCGGGTGACGTGCTCCGCGTGCGGCGAGGCGATCCGCAGTGACACGGTCAAGACCGTCGGCGGACCCGGTGGCGCGATGAAACGAGGAACGAAAGTCCTGGCGCGGCGGCTTCAGGCTGCGACTTAGGTCCCCTCGAGCTCCGCACGCACCGCTTCCAGCGCTTCCGGCGTGTCGATGTCGGTGAGCGCCGCGGTGCCCGTGAGCGGCACCTCGACCACGGCCTCGCTGTAGCGGCTGATCAGGTATCGCGCACCGACATCGCCTTCGACCGCCATAAGCTCGGGAAAAAATCGGCGCGACCAGACGACCGGATTGCCGCGCTTGCCGTCGATGCTCGGCACTGCGATGAGCGCTCCCTTGTCGGGCGCGAGCGCGCCGACAAGGCGGTCGATCATGGCGGCATCGACTTGCGGCATGTCGCCAAGGCAAACGATGACACCGTCCGACTGAGCCGGCAGCGCGCCGATGCCGGCCCGAAGTGACGTGCCAAGACCGTCGGCGAAGTCGGCATTGTTCACGAACTCGACCGGCAGGCCGGCAAGCGCCGCTTCCACGCGCTCGCGTTGATGGCCGGTCACTACGATCACCGGCCGCGCGCGCGAGCCTAGCGCCTCTTCGGCGGCGATGCGCACGAGCGGCCGGCCGCCGATCTCGGCCAAGAGCTTGTTGGGGCCGCCCATGCGGCTCGAGCGGCCGGCGGCCAAAACCAAAGCCGCGATATTGCGAGCAGGCTGCAGCGGCTCGTCGCGCGGCTGCGGCCGCGTGACGATCTCCATGAGCAGGCCGCCGACCCCCATGCCGGTGATGTCCTCGCGCGGAACCGACAGGCCGGCAAGCAGCCGCATCAGGACCCAGTCGAAGCCGTTCTCCTTGGGACTGCGCGCACAACCGGGCGCGCCCAGCACCGGATGTCCGGCTGCGGTGCCGATCAACAACAAGTTGCCGGGATCGACTGGCATGCCGAAATGCTCGATCTGACCGCCGATCGCCTCCAACGCCGAGGGAATGACGTCGCGCCGGTCGGCGATCGCCGAAGCGCCGAAGACGATGGCGAGCTCCGCGCCCTGCCTGAGCACCTCGCCGAGCGCGCGCGCCAGCGCGGTCCGTTCGTGCGGCACGCGCCGTTCGGCGACGATCTTGGCATTGGCCGGCGCCAGCCGCTCGGCGGTGATCTTCAACGTTTTATCGATCACCTTGGGCGACAGGCCCGGAAGCAGCGTCGACACCACGCCGACTTTGCGGATGCGATACGGCGCGACGCGTACAAGCGGCGCCGTTGCCGCTGCGAGCGCCTTATCCCTCGCCGCTGCGGCGACCGCGAACGGAATGATTTTCACGGTCGCGATCATCTCGCCGGCGACGACCGGCTTATAGGCCGGCAAAGTCGCCAATGTGATCGCTTCGTCAATGCGGTTGAGGCTGTCGATCGCCTCCTTCTCGACCACGAGCACGCCGGCAGCTTGCGCGAACAAATTGGCGCGGCCGGTAAAGGCGCGATCGACGTGCACGCCCTCGCCGGCGATCGCCGCCGCAATATCCGCCGCCGCCACGTCCTCCGACACATCGCTCGGTTCGAGGCGCGCCACCACGATATCCTCGATGCCGGCAGCTTCGAGCGCCGCGGCCTCAACGGGGCCAATCAGCGTGCCCTTTTTGAGCACCAACGCGCCTTGGCGGATCGTATGCACCGCAGTGCCGCCGATCGCCTCTTTTGGCGCGACCGCTCCGAACTTCATGACACCGCCTTGACAAGCGGCCGGTCGGCGGCCGGTTCCTCGCGCAACCGCTCGGTGATCTGCGCCAAGATCGCGACCGCGATTTCCGCCGGCGAAACCGCGCCGATATCGAGACCGATCGGCGCGTGGACACGGGAAATATCGGCTTCGCTCAAGCCCTGCTGCTTGAGCCGCTCAACGCGGCGTGCATGCGTCTTCCGCGATCCGAGCGCGCCGATATAGAAGCAATCACGGGACAGCGCATGAATGAGCGCGGGATCGTCGATCTTCGGATCGTGGGTGAGCGCAACGAAGGCGGTGTAACGGTCGATGCCGAGCGGCGGCAGGGCTTTGTCCGGCCACTCAGCAATCACCCTCACGTCGGGAAAACGCTCGGGCGAGGCGAACGCGGTCCGCGGATCGACGATAGTCACGTCATAGCCGAGAAGTTTTGCGATCGGCGCGAGTGCCTGGCTGATATGCACGGCGCCGGTAATGACAAGCTGCGGCGCCGGAACGTAAACGGTGAAGAAGGCCCGCCCCTCCGCCGTCTCCTCCATGCCGCTGCAGCCGCTGCGCAGATGCTCGGCAAGCGCAACCTTGAGCGGATCCTTGGCGATATCGGCGGCCTTCACCAGCCGCTGCTTACCGGTCGCGACATCGGTCACGACAATCGCCGCACGGCGCGCCGCGCGTTCGGTGTTGAGGCAACCGAGGAGATCGAGGTTCATGACAAATCATATCGCGAATAGGGCGGTAGCGAGAGCGAATAGTGAGAAGCGTTGAGGCTCACTATCGTCCCTGCCCCTATTCCACCTTCTCCACAAACACGCGGATCGTGCCGCCGCAGGACAGCCCGACCTTCCAGGCGGTTTCGTCGGCGACGCCGAATTCCAGCAT
>JBEKSB010000194.1:0-7965 GCA_049517455.1 Xanthobacteraceae bacterium | reverse complement strand
AAGGGCCGCACGCCGCCGACGAGCTACCAAAACTTCTCCGTGCACTTGGCGTCGATCCGCAGAAGCTTGCATCCGATGACCCTGCCATAATGCGAAGTTTGGAACGCATCTGCATCAGTTGCGGCCACAAAAATCAGTGCCAGCACGATCTCGCCGCGGGTACAGCCGCTAGTCACTACCGCGACTATTGTCCGAATGCGATGTCGCTTGATGAATTATTTCATTCGAAATGAACGATAGGGTGAGGCCGTCGCCCAAGTGGGGCCGGAATTCTCCGTTACGGTCCAGCTACTGGGCTGGGTGTTTGGTTTAAAATTCAATCGATGGCAAATGAATGGGCCTATGCGACCGATAACTCGATTGGCTCAACGATCGAGGGGTCATCGTTTTCCGGGTTGTTGACCCGAGTTGAGATCGGCCACATCCGCATCGGCTGGGCCGGGAACGGCCGCATCAAGTCATGAGGATCAGATTCGCCGCTCAGCCAGCGGACGTAATCGGAGGGCGCGAGGATAAGCGGCATGCGATTGTGGATGTCGGCCGTTGCTTTCGTCCCGCTCATGATCCGATGGGGCGCTAGCGCTTCAAGCGATAAGTTGAGACGCTGCGCACGTCCCAAAATAGGGTTTCCATCTTTCCTTCTGTACAATGGTCAATTAGCAAGCGATTCGTGACGCTCGGAGTCCGTAGCTTGCTGTTGATATAGGCCGCAAGGAGCGCGAGGCAACGTCTATTAAGCTCGTCAACGATGCGATCCTCAAATTTTTGGCCCGCAGGGACCCTGAAGTGCTCTGCATTTGCAAATGGGGAGTGAGAAAGACTTACGCTTGGAGGGAACATTTGCGAGAAGCCCATGCAGCGCGACATGCATTACGTATCCAAAATCTGTTGACAGTTTTTAGATTGAAATGCTTGATCGATTTTGGCCTACTCGAAAAAGGAAGGGCGCGTGAGCGCGACGATACGGCTTGAACGCTCAACGACGCGGCTAAAGGCGCTGCTGGCCCGAAGGCAAGCCGCCATTTTCCCTGGCACGCCGAATGCCTTGTTTGCCCGGGTCATTGAGGATCTGGGATTCGAGGCGGTCTACGTCACCGGTGCCGGCATCGCCAACATGTCGCTCGGCGCCCCTGACATCGGTCTCGTAACATTGACCGAATTGACGGACCACGTGGCGGCCGTCTGTGATGCGGTCGAGGTGCCGGTGCTCGCTGACGCCGATACTGGGTTTGGCAATCCTATCAATATGACGCGAACGGTTCGTGCGCTGGAGCGTGCTGGCGCCGGAGGCATGCAGATTGAGGATCAGGTATTTCCCAAGAAATGCGGCCATTTCGCGGGCAAGGATGTGGTATCGCTTGCCGAAATGGTCCAGAAAATCAAGGCCGCAGTCGATAGTCGCCAAGACTCCGATTTCCAGATCGTAGCCCGCACCGATGCGCGTGCTGTGCGCGGCTTCGGCGAGGCGCTCGAACGAGCCAACGCTTACATCGCGGCCGGCGCCGATGCCACCTTCGTCGAGGCGCCAGTCAGTCTTGAGGAGCTGGCCAAGATCCCGCAGGTGCTGGGTGTTCCTCAGTTCGCCAACATGGTGTTCGGCGGGTTGACTCCTTCGGTTTCGCAAAAGGGGCTCGCCGATATGGGCTTCGGCGCGGTGCTTTACGCCAATGCCGCGCTACAGGCCGCGCTCAAGTCGGTGCGCGAGGTACTCGGATCGCTTAAAAACAATGGCTCGCTCGATGAGGTCCGCGAACGTCTCGCCTCGTTCGACGAGCGCCAGCGGGCGGTCGGCAAGGAACACTACGACGCGTTCGAAGCGCGCTATCGCGAATGACGCACGAAGGATGGCCTGCATGAATCCATGGGACGCCATCATCCCTCAGAGTGACAGGGAGGCATATCGTGCCGCCGGCTTTGGTCGTCGCACCGGCATCGGGAAACGGCCGGCGCTCTTGATCATCGACGTGCAGTACCGCACTGTCGGCACAGAGCCGCGGCCGTTCTTGGAAGCCATCAGGGAATTCCCGACGGCCTGCGGTCAAGTCGGTTGGGATGCCGTCCATCAGATCGCACGGATTTTGGCGCTGTTTCGCACGAAGGAGTGGCCGGTGCTCTATCCTTACGTGTCGCAAAAAGAATCGTTCGACAAAGGACGGCTCGCCGACAAAGTACCTGCGTTGATGACGATCGCCAAGCGTGGCTACGATTTTGTTGCTGAAGTGGCCCCGGACCCGAGCGATGTGCTCCTGCCGAAAAAACATCCGAGTGCGTTCTTTGGGACTCCGCTTGCGAGCTATTTGATCGAACGCAGCATCGACACATTAGTGGTGACCGGTTGTACCACTAGCGGCTGTGTGCGCGGCACCGTGGTCGACGGCTTCGCCTATAACTTTCGCGTCCTTGTGCCGCATGAGTGCGTTTACGACCGTAGCCAGGTATCGCACGCGGTCAACCTATTTGACATGTCGGAGAAATACGCAGACGTGATGAGCACCGATGAAGCGCTTGCTGCGCTTAAGTCGGTCGAACGCGCTGCCGCGTGACGTCGCTTGGCGAAAATGATCTGTTCCCGGATATGAAGTTCGATCTAGTCATTCGCTGCGGCACGGTCGTTTTGCCGCAAACCGATGGTGTCGCGGTGGACATCGCGATCAGCGATGGCCGGATCGCGGCGTTGCTGCTCCCGGGCACCGCCGCCGAAGCAACTGAGACGCTCGACGCGAGCGGAAAGACGGTGTTGCCTGGCGTGATCGACGTCCATCTCCATCTCGGGCACGGCAAGGATATCGCCCGGCCGCGGCTGCCTGAGGATGCCTCGACCGAGACTGCCGCGGCAGCGATTGGCGGCGTCACCACCTTTGTTCCGTATTTGATGGCCACCGATCCATTCGAAACGATATTCGACGAGGTGAAGGCCATCACCAAGGCCGGTGCCCGTATTGATTTTGGCTACCATTTCATCATCGCTACCGAGGATCAGCTCGCGGGTGTGCCGCGTTACGCGCGCGACTTCGGGGTCCCGTCTTTCAAGATTTTCATGAACAACCGCGGCGGCGAGGGCGCGCGTCTTGGCTTGCCGGACATCGATGACGGCTTCCTGCTGATGCTATGTGAAGCCGCAGCCGCGAATGGCGGAATGGTTTGCCCTCATCCCGAGAACATCGAGGCTTCGTGGGTACTGCGTAAGCGGCTGTTGGCGGCGGACCCCGACGGACTCGGTGGTCTGCGGGCCTGGAATGCATCGCGTCCGCCATTTGTTGAAGCGGACGCTGTGCAGCGCGCCGGGCTGTTTGCAAGAGAAACGGGGGCACGCGTCTATATCGTCCACACCTCGTCGCGCAAGGCGCTGGACGCCGGGTTACGAGCCCGCGATGCGGGAAGCGATATCGTGATCGAGACCTGCCCGCACTACCTCACGCACGATGTCGATTGGAAGGGCGGTGATGTCGGTAAAATCAACCCGCCGCTCCGCGAGCTTGATGATCGCGAGGCGCTTTGGGCCGGTATCACGGCGGGTGATATCGACACCGTCGCCACGGATCACGTGCATCGTGACATTTCGGCTAAGTCGGGCGGCATCTGGAAGGCGTCGCCCGGATGCGCGGGCCTGGAGACACTGCTGCCGGTGATGCTGACTGACGGCCATCATGGCCGCGACATTCCGCTCGGGCGGATCGCCGCTCTTTTGTCGAGCGGTCCGGCTGACGCGATGGGTTTGCATCATCGCAAGGGACGCATTGCGGTCGGCCTCGATGCTGATTTGGCGATTGTCGACCTTGACCGCACGTATTTGTACCGACGTGAGGACGTTCGCTCCAGGGCTGGCTATTCGATCTACGAGGGCCGACAATTCAAAGGTCAGGTCGCGCACACTCTGGTGCGCGGTCGTTTTGTCGTGCGGGATGGTGCTTTGGTCGACCACGCGGTGGGATCGGGTCAATATATCAATCGGGTACTTTAATTGCGGGGGCGTCGGTCGCGGTCGCCAAGCTTTCGATAATTCCGTATGCTTGTGTCTTATCAGCTCGCGTACGTAGCTCGCGACCGTGTGGCGTTTGCGACTTTCAAAAATGATATTCGGAGGCGACTCCGCGCTGTGCGGCAAATGTTCGCGGTTGAACGCGATGGGGTTGGCTTCAGCAACCGAATCCTACGCCGCATCAGCGCATTGCACCACGCTCGCCAGCCTCTCAGGCGTCGTCTGGCGAATAAGATGGGCTAGCCCGCCCATGCTACTATTTTCGATAAGCGGCATCGGAAAGCCGTCCAGGGAGTGAGGAACATCCATGCTGAAGCTATTGACGAGGTTGCTGCCGTTCGCGGCGGCGATAGCCGTCGCCGCTTTCCCCATGCAATCGCGAGCTGAGACGATCACGGTCACCCATTGGGGGTCGGCCTTCTATGGCGCCCCGTATGCGGTCGCTATGGAGAAAGGCTTCTTCAAGAAATACGGCGTCGATATCACCGGCGTGCTGACGTCGCAAGGCGGCGGCACCTCCGTGCGGAACACGCTGGCAGGCGATCTGCCCTATGGCGAGGTGGCCCTGGCGGCGGCAGTTGAGGCGATCAACAACGGCGTGCCACTGCGCATCATCAGCTCCGGGGCGCAGAGCATCGCCGACATTCTATGGATGGCGAAGAAGGGCTCGCCGCTCCATTCGATTGAGGATCTCGTCGGCAAGAAGGTCGCCTTCACCGCGCCCGGCTCGGTGACCAACATGCTGATCTTGATGTCCATGAAGAAGAAGGCCATCGACCCCAATGCCATGAAGCTGGTGGCAGCGGGTGGCATCGGCGCCAATGTCTCGGCGGTGCTTAACAACGCTGTCGACGCCGGCATGTGCGGAGAGCCGGTATGGTCGGAGAACGAGGATAAATTGCAGCCGGTGTTCTGGCCCAAGGATATCCTGTCGCCGAACATGATGCAGACAGTCGCCGTTACGACCGCCGACTACACGACCGAGGGCGCGGCCAAGTTGCGCGGCATTATCGCCGGACGGCGCGACGGCGTGCGCTACATCGAAGATCACCCCGACGAGGCCGCCGACATCACCGCCAAAGCGTTCAACGGCAATCCCGCTCTCTATCGCCGCGTATTCGCCCGCTACGTCGCCATCCATTATTGGTCGGAAGGGAAGTTCGACTACGACGCCATGAACCTCATGGTTGAGGGGTTGCAGATCGTCGGCAAGCAGAAAGGCCCGGTGGACTGGCCGAAGATGGTCGACTCTTCTTTCCTGCCCTCCGACCTGCAGAACTGACTTGCGCCCAGTGTCTACGGGTGACAGGCAAGTCGCGCACGCGACCTTACGCGGCGTGACCCGGGTCTATCCCGGCGTCACCCCGGTGCATGCACTAGGACCGCTCGACCTCGATCTGGCGCGCGGCGAGTTTTTCTCGGTTGTCGGCCCGTCCGGCTGCGGCAAGTCCACGCTGCTGGACGTGCTGGCTGGGCTGAACCCGCCAACCGCCGGCAGAGTCAGTTTCGAAGGCAAACCGATCGTGGGCGAAGTCCCGGACGGCATCGGCGTGGTATTCCAAGAAGATGCGAGTCTCCCCTGGCTGACGGTACGCGACAATGTCGCCTTCGGGCTGCGCCGTGCCGGCACCGAGTCCGCCGAGATCGCGCGGCGGGTGGCCTATGCGATCGGATTCATGGGGCTGGACGACTTCGCCGGCGCCTATCCCGCACAGCTTTCCGGTGGCATGCGACAGCGCGTCTGCATTGCGCGCACCTTGGTGCTGCAGCCGCGACTGATCCTGCTGGACGAGCCGTTCGGCGCGCTGGATCAGCAGACACGCCTGTTGATGGGCGACGAGCTGCTGCGACTGTGGCGGGAGACAGGCTCCACGGTATTGCTGATCACCCACGCGCTGGATGAGGCCGCGCTTTTGTCGGACCGGGTCGGCGTGATGTCAGCGCGCCCCGGCCGGTTCATCGATCTCGTGAGCACCGGCTGGGCGCGCGACCGCGACAGCCGCATCGCGTCCGATCCGGGCTTTGGTGCGATCACCGCCCGCCTGTGGGCGGCGCTGCGGCCCGAATCCATGAAGGCGATGGGACGACAGGCGTTATGACCAGAGCTCGAGGCATCATCTGGACGCGCGTCGCGTTGATCGTCGGGGCCGTCGGCCTCATCGAGCTGCTGTGCCGCCTGGGCGTGATCAAACCGCTGACCATGATTGCGCCAAGCCAGATGGCGTTCGAACTCGCGCACATGATAGCCTCGGGCGAACTCACCGCTCCCGCGGCGTACACTTTCACGGAGGTGGGGACCGCCTTCGCCGTCTCGGTCGTGGCTGGCGGCGCGTTGGGAGCGCTGGTGCATGCGCAGCCGCGCCTGCGCCGTGCGCTCGATCCCCTGTTGGTGAGCTGGTATGCGGTGCCGTTCTTCGTGTTCTATCCATTGCTGGTGGCGTTATTCGGTTTGAACGCACTGCCATTGATCGCCATCGGCGTGATATTCGCCGCGCCCGCGATGATGCTGAGCACTCTCGCCGGTCTCGACCGGGTGCCGCGCGTGATGCGAAAGGTGGCGCGTGTGCACCGGCTGTCGCGTGTGCAGGAAGTGCGTCTGATCACCTTGCCGAGCGCCGCACCGCATTTGTTCACGGGGCTGAAGCTTGCCTTCGCATATTCGTTCATCGGCATCATCGCTGGCGAGTTCATCCTCTCCGGCGGCGGGCTCGGCTACGGCATCGCCTATGCCTATGAAAGTTTCGAGAACCGCAGGATGTACGCGCTCATGCTGTTCGTGCTGCTGATCGCGACCGGCGTGAACGGCGCGCTGCATATGTGGGACGGGCGCCTGGCGCGCCGCCGGGGGCGGACATGATGCGGCTCTTCGACGCGGTCACGATCGTTGCGGCGATTCTTGTGATCTGGCTCGGCCTCTATGCCTATGCGGGCGACGCCGCCATCACTCCACCCTTGCGCACCTTCGCCTTCGCTGCGGAGCTGTTTTCCCGAGCGTCATTCTGGAACCATGTCGGCGCGACCATGGCGGCTTTCGCCATGGCGCTCGCGATCTCTGCGGTGGCGGGCGTGGCGCTTGGCCTGGTGCTTGGGATGCGCCGCTTCGCGGGGGAGGTGGCGGAACCAATCCTCAGCTCGCTTTACACTATTCCCAAAGTGACGCTGTATCCGGTGATGCTGCTGATCTTCGGCCTCGGCATGTCGGCCAAGGTGGCGTTCGGTGTGATCCACGGCATGATCCCGGTGATGCTGTTCACCATAGCGGCGGTCAAGAACATCCAGCCAGTACTGCTGCGCACGGCCCGGGTGCTGCGCCTGAGCCCGACGCAGACGGCGCTCAGCGTGCTAGCACCGGCCGTGACGCCGGAGATCATCACCGGGCTGCGGGTCGGCTTCGCCTTAACGCTGCTCGGCGTGCTGATCGGCGAGATGTTCGCCTCCCAGCGCGGCCTCGGCTTCCTCATCATCAACGGCATCGAGGTCCACGACGTGCGCATGACGACGACCGTGACGCTGATCGTGGTTGTCTTTGCGGTCGCCGCTAACGGACTAATGCTGGCGCTTGATCGGCGCGCGCACCACTTCACCTAAATCCAGGGAAGTTCCTTCGCGAACCTGGCTTCGAACGCGGCGATACTGTCCTTATGGTTCAGCGTGAAGCTGATATCGTCCATGCCCGACAGCAGCAATTGCTTGCGGAAGGGGTCGATGTCGAAGTGGTCCGAGCCGCCCCCGTCACGGGAGCCGTCATACACGAGGTGGCGGGCGACATGCAGCAGCGTCGCCCCGTCCGGGCGCTCGAGGATGGTGTGGCGCGCCCAGATCTTGTCAAACAGGGTTTGCGCTTTGGTCATTCGGCTGCCCTTGCGATTGCGTCATCGCGAAAGCTGGTGCGCAGCGTGTCCCACTCATCGGCACCGAAGCGGTTGAACAATTGACGCACTGTCGGGTCGCCGGCGGGCACGGGATGGATGTGCGTACGCTTCAAC
>JBEKSB010000193.1:0-7996 GCA_049517455.1 Xanthobacteraceae bacterium | reverse complement strand
GGCTCGAGGATCGCTTCGCCTTCGGACCATGCGGCCGGACCAGAACCTTGAAACTCGTCGCCTCCGTCGAGCAGGAAGCAGGCGCCCTCGCAGTGCGCTCGCTCATGTTCGATGGCAGTCTTGAGGCGGGCGTAGCCGCCCATCATCTGGATTTCAGGCTTCGCTCCCGGCAGATATTCGGGATGCGTTTCGAGTTGCGCGTGCGTGTCGGTGAAGTGCAATAGCGTCAGATGTTTGCCGTCTTGCCCCTGATCCGGCCGGGCCGTGGCCGAGGCGATACCGGCGACCGGAATGCCCGGACTGATCGCCGACAAACCGGCGGAGGCGATGACCTCCCTGCGCGTCCAAGTCTTGATCATTTGTTTCCTATTCTTAGGCCCGCCGAATCCGACTGCGATGTTGCCAACCCCGCGACGGCCGTCTTGAGATAAAAACGCGCACCAGCGCTTCCCTATCGCGTCCGATCAGGAAGATTTAGTACCGCGCATCTTTCGGTTTACCACCGTTTGGCCAGTCTTTGACCTTTGGGGGAAAATCGGGTCGAGGCTGATGGGTGAAATATTCGGCCACATCCACCGCGTCTTGATCCGACAATGCGCCGCCCTGGCCTAGCGGGGCATTGAGGCCATGTGCGATGGGCATGTTGTTCTTGATAAACGCGGCCGAAGTATAGGTTCTCGCCATGCCCGCGCCGATATTGAACGATTCATCTCCCCAAAGCGGCGGAAAGACGAACTCGTTCCGCGCATTCTTGAGACCTTCGCCGTTGGTGCCATGGCATTCGGCGCATTTCGCTTCATAGAGTTCCTTGCCGTGAACCGGATCGGGCACAAGATTGTTGTCGACTTTTCCGATGCCGGCGCCCTCGACTTTGGCGTTGCGCGGCAGTCCGGCGGACAGCCAGTTGAAATAGGCGATCATGGCCTTCATTTCGGGGGAATCGATCGGCAATGGCTTGCCGTTCATCGATCGCAGCAAACAGCCGTTGACGCGCTCCTCCAATGTCACCGACCGTCCGGCGCGCGGATTGTCCCGCGGATAATTGACCGACATGCCGAGATAAGGAGAGGCAAACGGCACGTTGCCACCGTTCAAATGGCAACTGTCGCAGTCCAGCTCGGCTCCGACATTGTTGGGCAGTAACTTCTTGGTATCAGCCAACAGGCGTCTGCCCAGCAAGATTTGCTTGCCGTTGTCGTCATTTGGAATGTCGGCGATGTGCGGCGGAGCCAATTTCACCAGCGCGGCCGCTTTTGGCTGCTGTTGGGTCGGCGTTTCGGCCAGCGCAGGTAGAAGCAAGACAACGGCCAGCAACCCCGTCATCACGGCATGGCGCAGGATAGGTATCTTGTTCTCTGGCAATGCGAGATTCATTCGGTTGCCTCCGCTTCGGTGAGGGTCGCCCGGATCTTGGCCACTTGTTCGGCGGTAACCGGGCTGGCGGAGTTGCCCCAGGCGGTTCGAATATAAGTCACGACCTCGGCCACCTCGCGATCGTCCAACGTCTTGAAGGCGGGCATGGCGAATGGATTGGGTCGAGCCGTTGTGCGCGGCCTCCTCCCACCGCTCAAGACGATGTGGACCAACGAGGTGGCCTCGGCCGTTTCGACCACGTCATTGCCCGCCAATGCCGGGAATATATGTGTCACGCCACCTCCGTCCGCACGGTGACAGGTCACACAGAATTCGTCGTACGCGGCGCTTCCGCGGGTGGGGTGGTCGTCGTTCGCGGACGAGGCCGTGTGGGCGCCGGCAGCAACGGCGGGCTCTTTCTGATGGCCCGGCAGCGACTTCAGGTAACGGGCGATGGCGGCCAGATCGTCGTCGGTCAGATACTGCGTGCTGTGCTGCACCACCTCGGCCATGTCACCGAACGCCGCGGTGCTGTCGGTGATGCCGGTCTTGAGAAACGTGACGATGTCGGCTTCACTCCATTGACCGAGGCCGTCCTTGTCGCCGCGAAGGCTTTTGGCGTACCAGCCATCGATAACGGCCCCAGCCAAAAATGCCGGTCCGTCGCGCTCGGTCAACGCCTTTGTATGAAGGGTGAGCGCGCGCGGCGAGTGGCAACTACCGCAATGCCCCAGACCCTGCACCAGATAGGCGCCGCGGTTCCATTGCGCGTCCTGGCTAGCATTGGGCTGGAACGGTCCTCGGCGAACGAACATGTCCCAGAAGAACAGCGGAAAGCGGAAGCTCAGTGGAAAAGGAATATCGCTGGGCCGATTGGCATGTTTGACCGGAGCGACCCCATGCTGGAAATAGACATAGAGAAGCTGAATGTCGGCGTTGCTGATCTTGGCATAGGCGGGAAACGGCATGGCCGGATACAGATAATGTCCATCCTTGGCGACGCCTTCCCGAACGGCGCGCGTAAAATCCTCGACGCTGTATGAGCCGATGCCGGTCTCCCGGTCAGGTGTAATGTTGGTGGAATAGATCCGTCCGAGCGGCGTTGGCATCGGAAGACCGCCGGCGAATTCCTTGCCCCCCGGAGCCGTGTGGCAGGCGACGCAATCCGCCGCTCGGGCCAAATAGCTGCCGCGTTCCACTGAATCGGCGGTCGGCGCCGTTTCGGCCCGCGCAGCCGTCGCGACAAGGACAAGACAGGCGCAGCCCCAAAACAGAGCGGCGATCAACAATCTGCTTTTCGCATCCAACATCTGTCCAGCCCGATCACTGGGTATGAGGCTTGAAGCCGTAGCGCTCGAATATCTTCAGCGCTTCGGGCGAGTGAATAAAGTCAAGCCAAGCCATCGCCGCTTCCGGATGGGGCGCCCCTTTCACCTGCGCGCCCGCATAGATCGCCGTGACATTGACATTGTCGGGGATGGCGACGTGCTCGATCGGATTGCCCACCTGTTCCTGAAAGATCGCCTCGGATTGCCACGTCACGCCCGCATCGGCGCAACCCTGCATGATGGCCAGCGGAGTCTGACGATGGTGAATCAGCGTCAGATAAGTGCTGCCGTCCTTGACCTTGGTCTCGTAGACCGTGGTCACCAGCGCGTCGCCGCCAACATTGCCCAGCGCCGCCTTGATCTGCCGCCCAATGCCCTCGTAAGCAGGATTCGGCATGGCCAGGCGAATATCCGGCTTGCCGAGATCGGCCAAGCCGGCGATATGGCGCGGATTGCCCTTGCTCACCATGATGGTCAGGTTGTTGGTCACGTAGGGCACCGCCGGTCCGACCAGTACGCCGTTGTCGATGCTTTCCTTCACCTTCCTCAGACCGGCGAAATAAACGTCGGCCTTGGCGGTCCACGTCATGTTGCCGACCGTGATGCGTCCGCCCTTCTCGATCTGATCCATCAAGCGTCCCGGGGGAATCGTCTCCCAGAAGATGCGGCCCTTGAATTCAGGGTGAGACGCCTCGAACGTGAGCACCAAATCCTTTGTCGCGAAGTAGTAGTTGCCGCCGAAGAAGAGAACCAGCTTCGGATCGGTCAAATCGCCATGAAAGTCGGCGAGAACGTCGATCTCGGGGACGGTGAAGGGCAAGCCCCGGTCGGTCGCATCGTTGTTTGTTCCTCCTTGCCAAGGCGGCAGAGTGTTTTCGTCAAAGCGCGGAGGTTGCTTGCACATGGACGGCAATGCCTTGCCAGCCGATTCCTCGGCCAGGGCAGGCCCGGCCAATAGGGCGCAGGCAACACAACCGAACAGAAAACGGCGCAGTGTGGACCGCATCTGTTGCTCCTTATGACTTAACGCTTTGAAAGATTATTTGGCGTAGTGGAAACCCGCTTGCTGCAATAGAGGCAACGTAGCGACGACGCCGGGGGTTAGGACAACCTCCGGGATCAGATGATTGGTCAATTCGGCCGTCAGCTGTTCAAATGACAACTTGTCGGGATTGGCGTTCTTCTTGATCAACCTGTCGGCCAGTTCCGCGATGGCGTTATGGCAGGCGAGGAAAACCACACCGCGCCGCATCAGCGTCGGAATGGCGTTATCCGCCGCCGAAAACACCCCTTCCGGATCCTCGAAGTTCGCGGGATCGTTGGACGTAAGCTTCGGCTGCTCGATCAGCGTGTTGGTCTTGAATTTGTCGCCGGCCAGGCTGGCGAGCTGATATTTGTCCCACACGGCCTGATCGTAAAGAGCCAAATGGGCCGTACCGTGAGTGCCCGACACGCACAGAAAGTCCGCGTTCTTGTAAGACCAGATTTGCGCGTTGAGCGAATTGCGCATCAGATTGAGCCACGGACTGTTGATATCGACGGGATCCCACACCTGCTTCGGCCCGCCGCTATAGGCCAAGACTTCCGACAACGCCTCGTGATCCCATTGGTCGGGGGTGGTCAGGATCATCGGCACGGACTTGAAGTCCCTGCGGCGCGGAGCCTTACTCAAACGCTCGGCCAAAGCCTTGAGCTTTCCGGCTCCCGACGGGGCCAGATCTGTGGTCACGGCCGCCTGAGCCGTTCCGGTTGCCACCGCGAGCACACCACCGCCCGCGACCATGGCGCGACGACTGATCATCATTTCCTCCCTTTATGGCTTTATATGCAAAAGCTAGAATATGATGACGTGGTCCGCAAGCGCGAAGCGCGCGCCGGCTGTATTTTCAGCTTGCAGCCGCGGTCACGCTGCGCTGGCGCAGCGCCATCTCGACCACTTGGCGAAAGTCGCCGGCGCTCAAGCTGAGAAAGTCGGCCGTGATGCAGGCGAAGAAGCTTTCGATCGACTGGCCCGCGTCGGCGACATTGACGCCGCGCAGCGATGCCTCGAGATCGAATACGAGCCGCGGCGGCGTGACGAAGAAGTCGCCGGTGATCAACGCTTCGCGGATGCGATCGCGGTGCGGCCCTTCCAGGCGAATATCGGCGCGTACGGTGCCGCCGCGGCTGGTCAGCGATGCGCTGACCAGCGCATCGCTGACCGGCGGCGCGTCGAGCATGGTCACATATGCATCGGTGCCGATCTCCTCGCGAAACGCACGCTCAGCCAGCTCTTCCTCGTACGCCGTGATCGGTCCCCATTGCGGGGCAATGCCGAGACCCTCGGCAAAGCCCGCGACCAGTCCCTCATAGATGGTTTCGAGATTGGGCAAGGCATCGCCCATAATTTCGCGCATCGTGACGACGCGCTGCGCCGCCGAATCGATTCCGCGCTTGGCGAGCTTTTCCGCCGGCACGTTTAGGCAAGCCAGCATCCTGGCCGGGTCGAAATCGATCAGCAAGGTGCCCTGATAGAAAATGAGATTGCCGTCGAAGAAGCCGCCGGTGCCGCTGATCTTGCGGCCGTCGACCTCGATATCGTTGCGCGGCCGGTATTGCGCCGGCACGCCGAGCTTTTGCAGGCCGAGCGCGGCGGCCTCGCAGATGCGCCGCGTCACTTCGGCGAGGTCCGTCAGACCCAAGGTGGCGCGATCGAACACCAACTCCCAGCCGATCTGTCCTTCGTCGAAGTAAAGGCCGCCGCCCCCGGTGATGCGCCGCACGGTTTCGATGCCGTGCGCGTTGCAGTAATCGAGCTTTATCTCGTGGCTGAGGAATTGATGGATGCCGATCAGAGCGGACGGGCGAAAGCGCAAAAAGCGAATCGTATCGGGAATTCTCGATTCCCTGCGTGCTTCGATCAGCGCTTGGTCGAAAGCGATATTGGCGCGCCCGCCGCGCAGTCCGGTGGCAATGACGCGGAACGGCTTGCCTGGCGACTTGGCCACGTTGTGCCCTCGCCTGCGCTTGCTATCGGCGACCGCGACGCGCGGATCCGCCGCCCATGCCGGCATCGATCTGACGGCGGGCCTTGCGAATATCATCGCGGTTCAGCTTGAACGGATAGGAGGCGATGTCGCGCGGAGGAGAATCGCCGTAGGGCCGGTCGCAAGCCGAAATGTCGTTGGCCTCCTTGCCCGGACAGCCCGAGGTACGGAAGGCTGTGCCGGCGTCGATCACGGCGTCGATCTCACCCTGCGGCAGGCCGAAGTCGATCAGCGTACCGTTCGCGTCGAAGCGCATCCGATCGAAGCGATGGTTGCGATAATCGATAAGGTAGCGCGCGAGCTGGATGCGCCGCCATTGCGGTCGCGGTGCCGGCGGCAGATGGTCCATCAGCGAGCCACGCTCAGGGAAAAACGCGAACATATGACTATGGCCGCCAAGGTCCCGGATCTTCTGCACCTGGGTGAGGACATCGTGATCGCTTTCGCCCATGCCGACGATCAGATGGGCGCCAAAATGCTCCGGTCCGAAAATTTCGGCGGCGGCATGGAGAATGTCCCAATATTTGTCCCAGCTGTGCGGCGATTGCACGCCGGATCCCCGCGTTCGGTCGAACACTTCGGGATTACAGGCGTCGAGCGCGACGGTGAAGATGTCGGCGCCGATGTCCTTTAGCTCCTGCACGTCTTGCCGCGTCATCGTCGTCGGATTGGATAAGATCGACACTGGCACGTGTTTGACGCGCTCAACCCATTGCTTGAGCACGATCCTGGTGTCCTCGTCGGAGCGCGGATGCGTAATCATGCTGATGCACATGCGGTGGAAGCGACCGCCATCGCCGCCTGCGGCGACAATGTCGATCACCTGATCGTAGGGCACCGCCGGCCAGTCGACGCGGATGAAGTTACGGTCGGCATAATTGCGCTCCGCTTCGCGATGACGCGCCAATCCGCAATAGGCGCAGTTGGCGCGGCAGCCTTCGGGATATGTGAGCAGCAAGTTCAAGCAACGCGAGCAGCTGGTGCGATGCATGTAGCCGCCCATCACGCCGAGCGTGATTGCCGCAGCCGTCGACATTTGCACGTATTCAGGCGAACGCATGTTGGGCGTGAGGAAATTGTAGTTGGGCCGATAGACGCCTTCAGGCTGCACGTCCTGCGTCTTCACCCGCGCACCGTTCCGTGCGTCGGCCGGCACCGCCCCGGGAGCCCGCGGCTGCATCGTCGCGGCATCGTTGGATGCGCGCCGCGGCTCGCCGAGGAAATCGGGAACCGGACTTCGGGGCATTTCGAGACAGCTCATCACGCCTCCTTAAATTGGTTTGACGTTCACGCGGCCCAATAATGCGGCGAGGCGATCCAGCCGTCGCGCAGTGCGCGGGCATCGGGTTGGCCACCGCCCGCGTAGCATGCCATCACGTCGCGTCGCCGCCGCAGCGCGCGGTTCAGCGCCGCATCGAAGATGTCACCGAGCTCTTCCTCGTAATCGTTGATCGCACCGGCGCAATCGCCGAGAAAATCCGCGGCGGCACGCCCGGCGAGCGTGCCCGATTGCACGGCTGAGGCGATGCCGGCGCCGGTCACCGGGTTGGTCAGGCCTGCGGCATCGCCTGCCAGCAGCACGGCGGTGAGTCCGAGGCGTCCGACCGACCGCAAACGCCCGCCGACCGGTATTGCGCCGCCGGTCAGAGCAAACGTCCGGGTGCCAATGCGACGTTCGTCCGCAAGCTTCTCGCAGAGGGCGACGAGCAGCGGCTTGAGGAAGCTTCGGGCCTCGAAGGCGACGCCGAGACCGACATTCGCGACCGCGCCCTTGGGGAATAGCCACCCGTAGCCGCCGTAATAATCGGGGCTGAGAAAAATGTCGGTCGCATCGTGCGGCAGGACCAGCGGTACTGTGACCTGCCGCGTATCGACCAGGTCGCGGTTGATCTCCCCGATCGCCATACCGACGCGCGAGTGCGGACCGTCGGCGCCAATCAGTACCCGGGGCCGCAACCGGGCGCCGGCTGATGTCGTTACCGTGCCGTCGACGTCGACAGACATGACAGTCTCACCGTACCGGCACTCCGCTCCGTTCCACGCCGCTTCGTGCGCCAGCATGCGGTCGAAAGCACCGCGGTCGATCATCAGGCCGTGAAAATGGTCGGTCACCTCCGGCTGCTGCGCCCCAACGAAGGTCAACATGCGCGTGACCTTCTGTTCGGTCACCGTGCGCACGCGGGGAACGTCGTGCTCGATCAAGCTCGGCACGAATTCCGCGCATTGCACCGGCGCGCCGGCGGTCTTCCGCCGTTCCAGCGCGACGACGCTGAGACCTGCGGCTGCTGC
>JBEKSB010000192.1:0-8021 GCA_049517455.1 Xanthobacteraceae bacterium | reverse complement strand
TTGTTCAACCGCCATGATCCTACCTGATGTTCGATCGAGACAATTTATTTCGACTGCAGCGGTGCGTCGAAATGTCTGTGTCACCAATGCCAGCGGCGTGAGTCGATCGGACGTGGATAACAGGCGTTGGGTAAGCGATGGCGAAAGAAAGCGACGTGAAGAAAAGAAATGGGCAAAACCACTATCAGCCAAAGGACAAAAACGTAACCCTTGGGCTCTCTAACCGTCTATCGGTATATGTAGATGAATAGCTACGATTTCAAGGTGTCCGAGCTCGCTAACCCGCTTCAAAAGTTCTGCAACCATCGCCTGGTAGGGTTCTTGCGATTCAGTTGGCCTTATGAAGGCATCGGACACGCCTGCCTCGATCGGCTCTCCGCATTGCCGCGCGCGATAGGTCGAATTTCGGGGCGGATGTTGATCCGCCGCATCATACAAATCTCCGTTTATGAGGACGCGGACCAGGAGCCGATCGAGAGGGCTTTGCCCGCGCTCACCCGCACGAAACGCACCGGCTCGTTCAAGCCACGCAGCGTCGCTTCGTCGCTGGAAAGGGTTCGCCCGGTCAGTGCCTCGCGCGCTTCGGGATCGGCCAGCACCGCCTCGGATATGATCACCTCGCCGCCGAGGCATTGGTGTTCGAGCCTCGAGGCCGTGTTCACCACCGAGCCGAAATAATCAAGCACGCCGCCGGCGGTGACGCCGATGCACGAGCCGAGATGCAGCCCGAGCTTCAAGACGATGCCGGAGTCGCTGCGGCCGCGATTGAAGCTCGCCACGTCGTCCTGAATCGACAGCACCGCCCGCACCGCATCGGCCGGATCGTGGAACGCCGCCATTACCGCGTCGCCCACGGTCTTGACGAGGGAGCCGTGATGGCGCGCCACCCGCTCCGACAGAAAGGCGAAATGATCGCGCACCAGCCGGTAGGCCGAGGCGTCGCCGAGATCGTCATAAAGCTTGGTCGAACCTTGCAGGTCGGTAAACACGATCGCGACGCGGCCGATTTCGACTTCGTCGCCGGGACGCAAAAGCTGTTCGGGACAAAGGCGCCGGAACGCCGGCATCGCGATGACGGTTTCTCCGGTCAACGCGTCCTTCGCCCAATTGCGATCCTCGACGACGAAGAACAACGGCCGCTCCGTGTCGTTATTGATGACGATCTCGCCCTTATGGCCCGGCACCCGTAACAAAATGTCGGGGCCGCTCGCCGTGATCTCGGGGATCAGTCCGTCGCCGGCGATAGCCGCATCCGCTTCGCTACCTGCCTCGATGGTACGGAAGCGATAAGGACCGGGCGGCAGCGTCATCACGAACGTCCTGCTCGAATGCGGCAGGACCTCGGCCTGAAACTTAACATGCGGAGTCGTGCCCTGGCCGAGGAGGCACAGCTCGCCTTTGGGCAAGGCGCGCAACCACGGCTCCGGATGGAAAGTCAGCTCGACGTTGCGGGTGAAGTCGCGCCGATAGTCGATGTTGCAGGACGAACAATGCGCGCCATCGGGCAAATCATGCAAATGCTTGACGCTCGATTTGGCGCCGCGGCAACGCGGGCAGAGCAAATCCCACGCCATCACCAAAATACCGAGGCGCTGCGCTGCGAGGAACAGCTCCACGGTATCCTCAGGGGTCGCGTGCCACAATCGCGCTAACGTCAAGGGTCGAACGGCGCGCAGCGCCACCACCGGCGCATGCAACAGAAACTCGGCGAGCTTCGGCGCGAGGCCGTGGCTCGCCGGATCGCGATTGAGCTCATCGATGAGCGTAGCCAAGCGGCGGCGCGCCGCGGGCCTGGCCGCCTCCTCGGCGCCAGTGCCGGGAATATGGTTCGGCACATCGGCCTCGGCGATCAGCCTTTCGATTGTGGCGAGGCGCTTGTCGCCCTCGCGCGTGATCTGGCCGGACAGCGTCGCCAACCGCCCCAACAAGCCGACGCACTCGATGTCGGACGAAAACACCAGGCGGCTTCCCGTGCCCTCAGGATAGAGTTCGACTGCCGCCTGGAAGCGGCGAATGGGGCCGTTGATGAAATCGCGGGTCTGGATGATACGGCGGTTTTCTTCCCACTCGCTGAAGGCGTCCTCCCACCTCAACCGCAATGGCCCGAGCCCGATGCTGGCGAGACGGTGGATGCGGCCGTCCGCGTCCGCGCGCTCTTCGACCTGATAGGCGGGCGAGCCGGCCAGCTCGTTGATGCGCGCGGTATCGGCGATGAACGGCCAGATATCTTCCGGAGGCTTGGTGTAATGCCGCTCCTTGCTGTAGCGATAAACAGTCTTCATCATCGGTTTCTCGGTCTCCGCCGTTGCTGCGACGGCACCACCGCTGCGCTATTATACGAGCGAGCAGGGAAACGGTTTCGTGACTTCTCCCTCTTGCCATTTGCCCATATTCTGCCGGCGCAGGACAGCTATATGCGCCGTGCCATCGACAGGGGAGGCCACCGTATGATCCGTACCCTATTCGCCGTCGCGGCGATTGCGCTAGGCGTAAGTGTCGCCGTTGCCCAACAGGACCCGATCGCCGCGCGCAAGGCGCTGATGAAGGCCAATGGGGATCAAGCAAAGATCGGTGCCACTATGATGAAGGGCGAGGCCCCGTTCGATCTCGACGCGGCGCATAAGATCTTTGCGGCGTGGGAGGATGCGGCGGCGAAGATGCCGGCCCTGTTCCCGGACAACTCCAAGACCGGCGGCGAAACGGCCGCGGATCCCAAGATTTGGGAAAACATGGACGACCTCAAAGGGAGATTCGCCAAGTTCGGCACCGACGCCAAGGATGCGGAAGCCAAAGTCACTGACCTCGACAGCTTCAAGGCGGCCTTCGGCAACATCGGCAAGAACGACTGTGGCGGCTGCCACGAAAAATATCGCGTCAAGAAGAGCTGACCGAAACGATGGAAGATTTTCGCTCGTCCCCGCGCAAGCGGGGACCCACCATTTGAACGTCCAGGTCCGAACTGGATTCCCGCTTTCGCGTGAATGAGCGGAAAGCATCTAGCTCATAAGGATCGGCGCGGCGATGCGAAAGCTCACGCTCATCGCGGCGGCTCTTGCCGTTGCCATCGCGCTCGTCCTCTGGGTCCTGACCATTCCGGCGATCGTGCCGGCGGCGGCGCTGCCGGCCTACACGCCCAACGTCGAAAATGGCCGCACGATGTTCAACATCGGCGGCTGCGCCTCCTGCCACGCCACGCCCAATGACGATTCCGATAAGGTCGAACGGACGCGGCTCGGTGGCGGGCTTCCTTTGAAATCGCCGTTTGGGACCTTCTACGTGCCGAACATCTCGCCCGATCCTGCCGACGGCATCGGTGCATGGAGCGAAGCAGATTTCGTCACCGCGCTCTGGAAGGGAACCTCGCGGCGGGGGCGGCATCTCTTTCCGGCGTTCCCCTACACGTCCTATGCCCGGATGGAGCTCAGCGATGTACGCGATCTCTTTGCTTATCTGAAGACTTTGCCGGCAGTGCAGGGGCGGGCGCGTAGGCACGATTTGGCGTTTCCCTTCAGCATCCGTCGCTTGGTCGGGGTGTGGAAACTTCTCTTCTTCCACGGCGGTCCGTTCGTGCCTGACACATCGAAGTCGGCGGAATGGAATCGCGGCGCTTACCTGGTGAACGGACCCGGACACTGCGCCGAATGCCATAGCCCGCGCAATTTTCTCGGCGCCATCGTCGAGAGCGAACGGTTCGCAGGCGGACCTGCGGCGGACAGCAAGGGTTGGGTCCCTAACATCACGGCGGCCGGATTGCAGCATTGGTCGGAGGACGACACCGCCTGGTCGGATAGGGATACCGCCAATTATCTCGGCGACGGCATGAATCCGGCGGGCGACTATGCCGGCGGCGCGATGGCGGAAGTTATTCGCAATACCGCTGTGCTCGGCACCGCCGACCGCGCCGCGATCGCGGCGTACATCGTTTCGCTGCCGCCGCGGCAGGGCCCGAAGCCGCCGAAGAATAGGAAATAATCCGCGCTGCTGCGGCCCTACGACCCACCGAACGCCTTGAATGTGATGATGGTGCGCGTGTCGGCGATACCGGGGATGGTTTGCACCTTCTGGGCGATGAAATGACCGATGTCGGTCGCCTGCTCGACATAGAATTTCACCAGCAGGTCGAAATCGCCGGCGGTCGAGTAGATCTCCGAGGCAATCTCGGCATCCGCGAGCCTATTGGCCACCTCGTAGGACTTGCCGAGCTGGCACTTGATCTGCACGAAGAAGGGAACCATGCGCACCTCCGAACCGTCGGAAGCATGCTTATAGCATGCAAATCGGCTCGTCATTCCCGGCCCGAGCGCTACGCGAAGTCCGAATCCATAACCCCCACGGCTGCCCCCAACTGGCAGGTCGCCGTGATATATTTTGCATGGTCGAGAAAGACGACAAAAATGCATGCACCGGTCGAACTTGCCGATGTTGCCGCCGACATCCTCGCGCGCATCCGCGCGCGAGCGCCGCGGGTGCATTGCATCACCAACACCGTGGCCCAGCAATACACCGCCAACATGCTGCTTGCGGCCGGCGCAGTGCCGTCGATGACGATCTCTCCCGATGAGATTGCTTCGTTCGTCGTCAGCGCCGACGCGCTCCTGGTCAATCTCGGCACCTTCGACGCCGAGCGGCGCGCGGCAGTCGAGGTCGCGGTTGGCGCTGCCAATGCGGCGCACATTCCCTGGGTGCTCGATCCTGTCTTTATCGATCGGGCGCCAGCTCGCGCCCAGTTCGCGCGCGAACTTCTCGCTCGCGGGCCGGCGGTGGTACGCCTCAACACTTCGGAGTTTGTCGCGCTCTCCGGCGCCGATGCGGCGGCCGACGCGCCGGCGCGTTTCGCCAAAAGCCATGCGACGGTCGTCGCGCTCACGGGCGGCACCGATCTTGTGACCGATGGCGCGCGCCGCGCGGTGATCGCCAACGGCGATCACTTGATGGGTATGGTGACGGCGATGGGCTGCGCCGGTTCGGCGCTGGTCTGCGCGGCACGCGCCGTCGAGACGGACGCGTGGCTCGCCGCAAGCACAGCGCTGATGGCTTTCGGGGTCGCCGGCGAAGTCGCCGCACAGGACGCTCGTGGACCGGGCAGCTTCGCGACCGCCATCATCGACACGCTGTACGGCCTCGATGGCGCCACGTTACGGACCCGCGCGAGAGTAACGTGATGGGCATCGATCTGCGCCTCAATGCCATCGTCGATCCGGAACGCGCCGGCGGGCGCGATCTCGCCGATCTCGCGCGTCGCGTCGCCGAGGGCGGGGCGACGCTGGTGCAATTGCGCGACAAAAAGAGCGAAACGCGAACCATGGTCGAGAAGGCGCGGGCGATCAAGGCGGCGCTGAGGCCGTATGCGATCCCGTTCGTCGTCAATGATCGCATCGATGTAGCGCTCGCCGCCGACGCGGATGGCGTGCATGTCGGGCCGGATGACATGACCGTCGAAGATGCGCGCCGCCTGCTTGGACCGAACGCGATCATCGGCCTGTCGATCAAGACCGTCGAGGAGGCCGCCACGGCGCCGCTCGAACTTCTCGACTATGCCGGCGTTGGTGGCGTCTATGCGACGCTGTCGAAAGAGCAAAAGAGCGCGCCCATCGGCCCGGAAGGGTTTTCCCGTATCGCCGGCGCATTGCGCCATCGTACGCCGAAACTGCCGATTGTCGGCATCGCCGGCATCGACGCAAGCAACGCCGCTGCCGTGATCGCCGCTGGCGCCGACGGCGTCGCCGTCATCTCAGCGTTGTCGCTCGCGCCCGATCCAGCCGCCGCCGCGCGCGCCTTGCGCGCGATCGTCGACGGGATGCTGGCGAAACGAGGCGTGTGATGACCGCCATCGCTCTCACCATCGCGGGCTCGGACTCGAGCGGCGGCGCTGGAGTCGAAGCGGACCTGAAGACTTTTTCGGCGCTTGGCGTTTATGGCGCCGTGGTCACTACCGCGCTCACGGCGCAGAACACCAGGGGCGTGTTCGGCATCCACGATGTGCCGGCGGATTTTGTGGCCGCGCAGATCAATGCCGTGTTCACCGATCTCGATGTCGGCGCGGTAAAGATCGGCATGCTCGCGAATGCCTCCACGATCGACGTCGTTGCCGCCGCGCTTGATCGGTATCGTCCGCGCAATGTTGTTCTCGATCCGGTCATGATCGCAAGCTCGGGTGAAAGATTGCTGCGCGAAGACGCGATCGGCCGGCTGCGCGAACTTGTTCGCCGCGTGCGCGTCGTCACACCCAATCTGCCGGAGGCCGCGGTCCTGCTCGATACTCAGCCGGCGCGGGACGAAGACGAAATGCGCGCGCAAGCGCAAAAGCTGCTGACGCTCGGCGCCGGCGCGGTGCTGATCAAGGGCGGCCATGGCGCAGGCCCGGAAAGCGTCGACTTTTTGGTGGAGGCCAACGCCTGCCTGCGGCTGGCCGCGCCGCGCGCGGCGACGAAAAACACCCACGGCACGGGCTGCACGTTCGCCTCTGCGATCGCCGCTGGGCTTGCTAAAGGGCTTCCATTGGAAACGGCCGCGAAACAGGCCAAAGCCTATGTCAGCGCGGCCATCGCCGCGGCCGATCGGCTCGCGGTCGGCTCGGGCCGTGGCCCACTGCATCATTTCCACGCTTGGTGGTAGGCTTCCGACCCGCTCGGAAAGTTGCTACCGCTAAACGCATTGCCGGGTTCAACGGCAGAATCCTCGGCGGAGACCACAACCATGCTCTCCAAGCTTCTCTCCCTTGCCGCATTGGCGATGTTGCTCATGGTCGGTCATGCGTCCGCGGCGGAATACGAGATCGTGAACCACCCCGACATCGTTTTTGCCGAGCACGACCGGACCAAACTCGTTGGCGATCTCTATCTGCCCAAAGGCCGCGCCAAAGCGCCGGTCCTCGTGGCCATTCACGGCGGCGGATGGCAAGTCGGCAACCGGCAGTTTTACCGGTATTGGGGCCTGTTCCTCGCGCGCGCCGGCTATGCGGTTTTTGCCATCGATTACCGGCTGGGAAAGCCGGGCGTTTACCCCGCCGCGGTCTACGACGCCAAGGCGGCCGTTCAGTTCGTGCGCGCCAAGGCCGCGGAGTTCGACCTCGACCCGGACCGCATCGGTCTCGTCGGCGATTCCGCCGGAGCGCACCTTGCCGCGCAGGTAGCGTTGGCAGGCGATCAGTACACATCGGCCTATCGCGACGATGCCAACGCCGCCGTGTCTGCCAACGTAAAGTGCGTGATCGGCTTTTACGGCGTCTACGATATGCTGGCGCAGTGGACTCACGATTTGACCACGCGTCCGAACGACAAGATCGTGGAGAAATTCCTTGGCGCGTCGCCGATGCAGAACCGGCGCCTCTATTTCGACGCGTCGCCGATCAGCTACGCGACCGTCGATCACAATCAGGTGCGGTTTCTGCTCATCCACGGCACCGACGACGATATCGTCGATCCGCCGACACAGTCCGGTGCGTTCCTTGCGGCACTCACTCAGTCTGGCTTCTTCGTTCGCCGGATCATCATCCCCGGCGCCGGACATTTCTGGTCGTCCGACCCGTTCGAAAGCGAGCCGCACAGCTATAGCGCGACGGCAATCCCGCGGCTGATGCGGTTTCTCGAAAGCTCGCTCTGAAAGTTGAAATGAAGGCGGCGCAGCGGGTCGAGGCCCGTCCAAGCATCGCCATAACACAAGGAGGAAATGGTCATGTTGAAATCCATCACGATCACCGGCGCCGTTGCACTCGCCGTCATGGCTTTTGTCACGCTGCCGATGCCGAGCTACCAGGCGGTTGCCGAATCCGGACCGCTTCAGGTCAACGCGGTCGACATCGACGTCGTACCGGGCGAGATCGACAACTATCTTGTGGCGCTCAAGGAGAACGGCGCAGCCTCGGTACATGAGCCGGGCTGCCGTGAGTTCGACATCCTGTTGTCGCAAAAGGATCCGAACCACGTTTTGATATTCGAGGTCTACAACGACGCCGCGGCCGCGCAAGCGCACCGCGAGACCGATCATTTCAAGAAATATGCGGCGGCGACAAAAGATATGGT
>JBEKSB010000191.1:0-8068 GCA_049517455.1 Xanthobacteraceae bacterium | reverse complement strand
ACGGATGTTTCGCAACGTGACTTTAAGCGAGGTCGGAGACATTTTTTTCATAGTCGCGAGCGCCGCGCGCGCCGCATCCGTTTTGGAGGCGCCGAGTCGGTCGACGATTGTTTCAACATCGTCGGCGCCGTAGCAATCGTCGATCCATTCTCGCGCCGCGGGTAACTTGCCGGGTTGCGGCGCGACAGACATTCCGTCCAGCCGAGCGCGCACCTCGAGGGCCGTGCGACAATCGGCCAGCGCTGCCGGAAGTTCGGGAAGTTTCGCGGCCGCGATGTGAACGTCGGCGAGCCCGCAATAGATGGCATCGGCCGCACCCATGCGATCTCCCGTCAGCGCCATATAGGTTCCGGCATATCCGGGCGATTGCGCCAACAGGAAGGCCGCACCGACATCGGGAAAGAACCCGATGCCAACCTCCGGCATCGCCACCGCCGAGCGCTCGGTCACGACGCGGTGCGAGGCGTGCGTCGATAGACCAACACCGCCGCCCATCACCATGCCGTCCATGACCGCGATCAAGGGCTTTGGATATCGCGCGATCAAAACATTCAGATGGTATTCGGTCGACCAGAATTTCGCGGGGAGGGAATTGCCCGACTTCGCCGCATCGTAGAGCGCACGGATGTCGCCGCCCGCACACAGCGCGCGCTCACCGGCGCCATCCAGAAGGACTACGCCGACCTCGGGATCAGTTGCCCAGAAGCGCAGCAACGCCGTCATCGTAACGGCCATGTCGAGCGTGAGCGCATTCAGCGCCTTCGGCCGGTTCAAAGTGATCCGCCGCAGCGCCCGCTCTTCGCGAACGATAACTTCGCTGTCCTGAACCATCATTCCGCTCATCGCCCGACAAGGCTTCTCGCTACGATGAGGCGCATGATCTCATTGGTTCCCTCGAGAATTTGGTGCACGCGCAAATCACGCACGATCTTCTCGATTCCGAATTCCGACAGGTAGCCGTAACCGCCGTGCAGTTGCAGCGCCTGATTGGCGACGTCGAAGCAGGTATCCGTGATGAATCGCTTCGCCATGGCGCAGAGCTGCGTCGCGTTCGCGTCCTTGCGGTCGAGCGCCGCTGCGGCTCGCCATAGGAACGTGCGCGATGCCTCAAGCCCGGTCGCCATATCGGCGAGGCGAAATTGCAGCGCCTGGAATTCGTCGAGGCGCTTGCCGAAGGCCTTACGCTCTTTCATGTAGGCCAGCGACTTTTCCAACGCGATCTGAGCGCCGCCGAGCGAACAAGCCGCGATGTTGATCCGGCCACCGTCAAGGCCGGCCATGGCAATCTTGAAGCCGATGCCTTCGTCGCCCAGCCGGTTCTCGATGGGCACCCGCGCGTCCTGAAAGATTACGGCACGCGTCGGTTGGGCGTTCCAGCCCATTTTTCGCTCGTTCGCGCCGAGCGAAATGCCGGCGGTGTCGCCCGGAACGATGAGCGTCGAAATCCCGGCGGGCCCGGTGCCGCCGGTGCGTACCATCACGACGTAGAGGTCGCCGGCGCCTGCTCCCGAGATGAATTGCTTTTGACCGTTGAGCACATAGTAACCGCCTTCGCGCACGGCGCGCGTCGCAAGCGCCGCCGCGTCGGAACCGGAGCCTGGCTCAGTCAGACAGTAACTGGCCAAAAGCTCCATGGTGCACAGTTTCGGCAACCACTTCTTGCGCTGTTCATCGGATCCATAGGCATCGATCATCCACGCCGCCATGTTGTGGATCGACATATAGGCCGCGACGGTCGGACAGCCGGTGGCAAGCGCCTCAAAGATCAATGCCGCGTCCAACCGGGACAGCGCCGATCCTCCCACATCCGAGGAGATGTAGACCCCGCCCATGCCGAGCTCGGCGGCCTTGCGCATTTCAGCCACGGGAAAGTGCTTGGTTTCGTCCCACGCAACCGCGTGCGGTGCAAACACCTCCGCGGCAAAGGCACGGGCCATGTCGCGAACCGCGATTTGGTCTTCACCGAGCGAAAACTGCGGTGAACCAACTGGGGACGGATCGAGCATACGGTTGTTGCCTAGCCTGGCCGCCGGTCGAGGTTAGGGGCTTAAGGACCCCGACGATTGTCGCGTCAAATTGCCTAAGCTTCAGGCGTGAAATAGCATTGTCGTTTTGGTCCAGCAATGCGAGAATTCGCGTGTACATTAGGCGAAATAACCACAACGCCAATGGCCATGATGTGGGGGGATTTTCGGCTTCCGCGCTGCTGCGCGGCAGGATGCCGGCCCTCCGGGCTCGGCGGCGTCTCTGAGACTTAGGCGCGGTGCGCGCCGCTCGATTGCGAGCGGTGCGGGGTCTGCGTAAGGCGCGATCCTGCGACGGCGGGCGGAGGGAGTCGGTGCTGTCAACTGATCTTGGCTTAGATACGCTGCCCAAGCTACTGATCCACAATGCCGCGGCGCTTGGGGACCGTCCCGCCATGCGCCACAAGGATCTCGGCATCTGGCAGGCGTGGACGTGGGCGCAGATGCTTGAAGAGGTTCGCGCCTTTTCGGTGGGCCTCGCCGAAATCGGCCTCAAGCGTGGCGACAAGTTCACTATAGTCGGAAGCAATCGTCCGCGGCTCTATTGGGCGATGTGCGCCGGCCAGGCGCTCGGCGCCGTACCGGTGCCGGTTTATGCCGACGCCGTGGCCGACGAGATGGCTTTTGTGTTGGCGCACGCTGAAGTGACGTTGGCCGTGGTCGAGGACCAGGAGCAGGTCGACAAGATCATCGCGGTGGCGGATCGGCTGCCGTATCTTGCCCAAGTTGTCTACGACGAGCCGCGCGGACTGAAGGATTACGACCATAGCCGGATGATCGCTTTCGAGGACGTCCGAAGCATCGGCCGCAAAAAGCTTGCGAGCGATCCCGAGTGTCTGCGGCAATGGGAAGCCGGCGTTGCGGCGGGCAAGGGCAGCGACCTCAGCGTCATCCTCTACACGTCGGGAACGACCGGCCGCTCCAAAGGCGTGATGCTTACGTATGAAAACACCATCATTTCGGCGCGTAACGCGAATGCCTTCGACCGTCTCGATCAAAACGAAGAGGTGATTGCTTACTTGCCTCTGGCGTGGGTCGGTGATTACATTTTTTCCTATGTTCAGGCCTACGTCGCCGGTTACTGCGTAAACTGCCCGGAGACTGCGGAAACCGTTGTCCAGGATCGGCGCGAGATCGGTACGACCTATGCCTTTGCGCCGCCCCGTGTTTACGAGAACGTGCTGACGCTAACCACGGTGCGGATGGCGGACGCCAGCGCGTTCAAGCGCAAGGTGTTCGATTTCTTCATCGCCTTTGCAGGGCGCTGGGGTGAGAAAATTCTTGATGGCGAGAAGGTGCCGCTGACCGTCCGCTTGCTCTACGGCATCGGAAATCTGTTCGTCTACGGACCGCTCATGAACCAATTCGGGCTCTCGCGCATCCGCGTCGCCTATACGGCGGGCGAGGCGATCGGTCCCGAAATCTTTCGCTTCTGGCGCGGTATCGGGCTCAACCTAAAACAGCTCTATGGGCAGACCGAGGCCTCGGTCTACATCACGGCGCAGCCGGATGGTGATATCCGCGCCGACGCCGTGGGCAACGCCTCGCCCGACGTGGAGATCAAGATATCGGACTCTGGCGAAGTTATGTTTCGCTCTCCAGGCGTGTTTGCCGGATATTACAAGGACCCGGAGAAGACCGCCGAAGTGCTCACGCCCGACGGCTGGGTGCATACCGGCGATGCCGGATTCTTCGACCCCAAGAGCGGCCAATTGAGGATCATCGATCGCGCGAAGGACGTCGGCCACCTGAAGGACGGCACGGTGTTCGCGCCGAAATACATCGAGAACAAGCTCAAGTTCTACCCCAACATCCGTGAGGCCGTCGCGCTCGGGGCCGGCCACGATTCCGTCTGCGCCATGATCAATATTGATCTGACGGCGGTCGGCAGCTGGGCCGAGCGGAACAACGTCGTCTACGCCTCCTATCAGGAACTCGCCGCCAATCCGCGTGTCTACGACATGATCGCGCGGCACATCGACGAAGTGAATCGTTCGCTTGCGGATGAAGAGGTGATGGCGGGGGCGCAAATCCACCGCTTCCTCATTCTGCACAAGGAACTCGATGCGGACGACGGCGAACTCACGCGCACGCAAAAGCTCCGGCGTGGACACATCATCGATCGCTATTCCCCGCTGGTCGAGGCTTTCTACAACGGCTCGACCGAGGCGCAGATCGCGACCGAGGTTACCTTCGAGGACGGGCACAAGGGTGTGATCGCGGCGCGCGTAGCGATTCGCGACATGAAGCCTTATCCGGCGCGCGCGGCGAAGATGGAGCGTGCGGCATGAGGGCGCCGTCCTCGCGCGAGGCGGCGCTCGGCGAGGTGCTGCTCGCGGTGGAGAATGTTTCACTGTCGTTTGGCGGCGTAAACGCGCTGACGGGCGTATCGTTCGATATCCGCAAGGGCGAAATCCGCGCCATTATCGGGCCCAACGGCGCCGGCAAGACGTCCATGCTCAACGTGGTCAACGGCTTTTACCAGCCGCAATCCGGGCGCATCACGTTCAAGGGCCAGGTGCGGACCAGCATGCGGCCTCATGCCGCGGCGGAGGGCGGCATCGCCCGCACGTTCCAAAACTTGGCGCTGTTTCGTGGCATGACAACGCTGGACAACATCCTGGCCGGCCGCGCGCTCAAGATGCGCCGGGGATTTTTTTGGCAGCTCATCCGTCACGGTCCCGCACTCAAGGAGGAGGTCGAACATCGGCGCCGCGTCGAGGAGATCATCGACTTTCTTGAGATCGCGGCGATCCGCAAAATTCCGGTCGGGCGTCTGCCTTACGGTCTGCAGAAACGCGTAGAGCTCGGCCGCGCGCTGGCGATGGAGCCCGATCTCCTCCTGCTCGACGAACCGATGGCGGGCATGAACCTCGAAGAGAAAGAGGACATGTCGCGATTCATCATCGACGTGAATCAGCAATACGGCACGACGATCGCGTTGATCGAGCACGACATGGGCGTCGTCATGGACCTTTCTGATCGGGTGGTCGTGCTCGATTACGGCCGCAAGATCGCCGACGCCACGCCCGACGAAGTCAAGCGCGACAAGAACGTGATCCGCGCTTATCTCGGCGAGCCGCACGGAACGAGCGTATGAGGCTCCGCCACGCATCAACTCGACGCCGCCGCCGCTGTGTTGCGGCAGGGCGCGGAGGGTAGGGCGGCCATGGATATCCTCTACAAGATATTCATCGATCCGTTTGTGCAGATGGGCACCGCGCCGGACCTTCTGGTGCAGACCTTATGGGACGGTCTCGTCGCCGGCGTGCTCTATTCCTTGATCGCGCTCGGCTTCGTCCTGATCTTCAAGGCGTCGGGCGTGTTCAATTTTGCGCAAGGCATCATGGTCGTGTTCGCCGCGCTCACGCTGGTTGGGTTGCACGAGCATGGCGTGCCGGCCTTTGTCGCGCTAGGGCTCACGGTCGTCGTCATGTTTGCACTGGCGTTTGGGGTCGAGCGGCTGATCCTACGGCCTCTCGTCAATCAATCGGACATTATCTTGTTCATGGCCACTTTCGGCCTCACGTATTTCCTCATCGGGCTCGGCCAACTCGTATTCGGCGGCAATCCCAAAGTGATGATTGCGTCCGAGCTGTACCTCCCGAAAGGAGCGATCGAATTCAAGGGGCTCGGTGGTTTCGTGTCGCTGCAAAAAATCGATATCGCCGCCGTCATCATCGCCTCGATCATGGTTGCGGTGCTGGCGGTTTTCTTTCAACGCACGCGCATCGGGCGGGCGCTGCGCGCTGTGGCCGACAGTCACCAGGCTGCGTTATCGGTCGGCATCTCGCTCGAGCAGATTTGGGTGATCGTATGGTTCGCCGCCGGCGTGGTCGCCCTTGCCACCGGCATTATG
Source organism: Xanthobacteraceae bacterium (assembly GCA_049517455.1). Classification (GTDB taxonomy): domain Bacteria; phylum Pseudomonadota; class Alphaproteobacteria; order Rhizobiales; family Xanthobacteraceae; genus BOG-931. The sequence continues at coordinate 2,185 of JBEKSB010000191.1, read as the reverse complement.
TGGGGGGCGCGCTCCGAGGTTTCTTTCTCGCTGCAGGTCGTCGCCCTCAAAGCGTTGCCGGTTTTGATCCTCGGCGGACTCACGTCGATCCCGGGCGCTATCGTTGGCGGGCTGATTATCGGCATCGGCGAGAAACTCGGCGAGTTCTATTGGGGACCGCTCCTTGGCGGCGGGATCGAGACCTGGCTCGCCTATGTGATTGCGCTCGGATTTCTGGTGTTTCGGCCACAGGGCTTGTTCGGCGAAAAGATCATCGAGCGGATTTGACGATGCTTTACCGCGAGGCCGGCCAATACAAGTCGAGCTATGCCGCCGACATGGCGGTGTTCCCGATTCTGCAGGATCGGATCGGCATCGCCGTTATTCTGCTGGTCGCCTTCGTCGTCTTTCCGCTTGCGGGCAATGACTTCGTGCTCAACGCGGTCATGATCCCGTTTCTTATCTTTGCTCTGGCCGCGATCGGGCTGAATCTGCTCACCGGCTATACCGGACTGCTCTCGCTCGGCACCGGCGGCTTCATGGGCGTCGGCGCTTACGCCTGCTTGAAGCTGACCACCATCTTTCCGCATGTGGACATCATCGTCTGGATTGTTGCGTCGGGATTCTTCTCCGCCGCCGTCGGCGTACTGTTCGGTCTACCGTCGTTGCGCATCAAGGGCTTCTATCTCGCGGTGGCGACGCTCGCGGCGCAATTTTTTCTGGAATGGTGTTTCATTCGCATCCCATGGCTCTACAACAATAGCGTTTCTGGAGCGATCGAAGTTCCTCTGCGCACGCTGTTCGGAATTCCGGTCACCGGCCCGACCGCAACGCCGGTGACGCGCTATCTGATCGTCTTGAGCATCGTGGTCGTCATGACCTGGGTCGCCTCAAACCTCGTCCATGGCCGGATCGGCCGGATGTGGATGTCAGTCCGCGACATGGACCTTGCAGCCGAGCTGATCGGAATCAGGCTGCTGCGCGCCAAGCTCCTCGCGTTCGCGGTGTCGTCATTCTACTGCGGGGTGGCCGGGGCGATGATGGTGTTCCTGTGGTACGGCGGTGCCGAAGCCGACGTTTTTGCTATCGACCAGAGCTTTCTTGTGCTGTTCATGGTGATCATCGGCGGCTTGGGAACTCTGATCGGATCGTTTTTCGGCGCCGCCCTGATCTATATATTGCCGATCGCGCTGCGGGCGGTCCCCGCGGCCTTCGACTTGCCGATCCGCCCCGCGGCCGCCGAGCAGCTCACGTTCGTCATTGTCGGGGCGCTGATCATCGTGTTTTTGGTGCTCGAACCGAATGGGCTCGCGCGGCTGTGGCAAATTGGTAAACAGAAGTTGAGGGTGTGGCCCTTTCCTTACTGATGGTGCACACTCCGCCCCAATTCCCGCTCCGGCAACCGGCCGGCTGGGAATCCCTCGTTCCCACTCAAGAGATCGAGGGCGGTATGGACGCGCTGGCTTAAAGCCGGCGAAAACAAGGGAGAAACGGCCATGCGTCTGAAGCATCTTGCTCTCGGCCTGGCGATCGTGACCGCGGTCCCGGCTGCGGTCGCGACAGCGCAAGCAGAGGACGGAATCTACATTCCGCTGTTCAGTTACCGGACGGGCCCCTACGCCGGATCCGGGATACCGATTGCCAACGGCATGGCCGACTATCTCAACATGCTTAACGAGCGCGATGGCGGCATCGGCGGCGTCAAGCTTATCGTCGAAGAGTGCGAGACCGGCTACGACACCAAAAAAGGCGTCGAATGCTATGACTCGGTAAAGGGGCGCAACCCCGTGGTCATCAACCCGTATTCGACCGGGATCACGCTGCAGCTCATTCCCAAGGCCGCCGTCGACAAGGTCCCGATTTTGTCGATGGCCTACGGGCTCTCGGCTTCTGCGGACGGCAACTTGTTCCCGTGGATTTTCAATCCACCGGCGACGTACTGGGATGGCGCCTCGGCATTCATCCGGCACGTCGCCGACGTCGAGGGAGGCTTCGACAAGCTCAAGGGCAAGACGATCGGCCTCGTCCATCTCGACGCACCGTACGGCAAGGAGCCCATCCCGCTGCTGCAGGCGCTCGCGGCCGACTACGGTTTCACGCTGAAGCTTTATCCCGTTCCCGGAGCGCAGATGCAGAATCAAAGCTCGCTCTGGCTGGACGTACGGCGTGACAAGCCCGACTGGATTTATCTGCAGGGCTGGGGCGC
>JBEKSB010000190.1:0-13669 GCA_049517455.1 Xanthobacteraceae bacterium | reverse complement strand
GACGTCATGACGCTCAAGACGCTCGCCGACGTGCGCACGTTGATCGGGAAGCATTTGCCGGCGGACACCCGCGAAAAGTCGACCTGGCGCCACGTCGCGCGTCAGGTCGCAGAGGCCGCGAGCAGCGGCGATACGGCGGACGTGGCCGTTGCGTTGCGCATGGCGCTGATGATCGAAAGGGTCGAATGTCAGCCGCAGTGAGGGCCTGCCGCGAGGATCACCAAAGAGACGTTTGGAGCCTATGCTCAACTTCTCGGGTAAATGACCGGCCCTGGTACTGGGCGTCGCGCCAGACCTCGTGGCGTGTATCTTGTCGGCAACGAACAAACAGCCCAGGAAGTGGTCATTCAGGTCCTGGATTATCGCGACTGGAGCTTGTCGCCGTGGCCGCTTGCTGTATACGCCAGCCGTGGCATTGAGCCCGGATGGAAAGATCTTTGGTGGGAAGCCGATATCCTGCCAAAAGCCGCAACGCCAAAGCCGCGATCGAACTTAAACTGACGCGCGGGGGCGAGCATCTTAGCCGGCCCTCGTTGGCAGCGCATTTACGCGCTTTATCAGCACGTTGACGCGCCTCGGCGAGACATGACACTCTAAAAAGTGCTGACGGAAAGCCATCGACCCCGCCGGCTTCAACGCCCGGCGGCACCAGATGGCGCCGACAGATAGCAGGGAGGCCCCGTCGACCGGGAAGGCGGGGTCTCTATGAAAAGCGGAGCCGAGCATTGCGGCCGGCCCACCCCGTAACGTTAATCTCAAAGCAAGGTGGAATGTCGGGAAGCAGCGTGCTCCGTTGCTCATCGAGGCATCGCGCCTTTATGTTGTGCGTTGCGGCGCGTGCCCCGGGCCCCAAGCGTGTGGATGCCTCCGCGCTTGGGGTTCCCGTCGTCTGTGAGGAGGAACACCCTTATGTTCTACGATGCTCTCTCGCTCTTTCAGGCCGAGCAACGCGTTCAGCAAGACAGCGCCGGCCCAATGAGTGCAAGCAATCACAACCAAACCTCACCCCGCATCGAAATGGTCGTCGGCCATTGGTATCTCGACGAGTTCGCTAATCCAACTCGCGAAATCAAAGCCCGCGATTAGCTTCTCGGTGCTTGCATTTTTGAGTGACGCGGGGCGGCGACTGAGCACGTCTTCAACCCACGCCGGCAAGGCACCCCTTGTAACGCTTCTCTTTGGGTATATGTGGTTTATGAGCGTAGCTGTCCATTGCAACGACAGCCGCAAAACGGAGGACAAACCCATGATGGCCTGGATAACGCCAGTACTAGTTGAAATCTGCATCGGGCTCGAGATCAACGGCTATCTGCCGGCCGAGTTCTAATCCTTTCTGCAGTCTGGTAATTTCCCAAAAGTGCTGGATGCTGGCTCGACCAATCCTCACACCACCTTATGTCTCGGAGGATCTGTTGTTCGGCGCTAGGAGTCGGCACTAAACGGGGGAGGCTCCGACTTCGGTCGGGGCCTCTTTTGTGGGCTGCGTCAGTTGGCGGCCTCGTCATTCGGACGCCACCGGCTGATTAAGCCGCGGGGCGAGCATCGCTGCCGGCCCCGCGCCTTGGAAAGCTACCAGCGGCGATTAAGCTCAAAGTGCCACAGACTGCACCTTAGTAGCGCGCTCGTGCTGCGGCACCGGCACTATCCCGAAGAACGAACAGAGTGATTCGAGAAAAAGGCGGCCTCTGCCCTCAGGCATGGTCGTCAATCCCTCATCGTAACCTTCAGCCCACCATTCGGAGTTATCCATGACCATAGCGCGCACGATGACTGCCGCGCCGGTTGCTGTCGTTGGGGTGTGCAATACGATTTTGTTGATCAGCTCGTATATGCGATCGTTAATGTCCTCCAGGCGGACATCGTCGGACTCCCCCTCTTCCTTGCCGTCATACGGAACGCTGTGTCGCTTTTCCTGATAAGCCGACCATTCCTCAAAGGGCTTATTTTTATCGTAGTCGATGCGAGGCAGCCCGGCGCGTACACACGCCGCCTCATACGCAGCATGGCGCTTACTTATGATCGCCAGGTGAGCTACCAACTCTTGCTCGACCCGCTCAAGCTCGGCACCAACCTCCAAGAGATCAGCATCGGGATTGTCGATATCCGCCGCTAACGCTGGCGCGGCCAATGCGGGTACGGCCAATGCGGGTACAGATGCTGCGCCGGCCAGGATGGCGCGGCGGCTGAGATTTTCAGGCGACATGACTTCATCTCCTTGATGTTTGTGGATTGGGCCACACACCAGGGCGGGAAGCCGCGCAGACTCATGGTATTTAGGGAATCGGTCATGACGCGCCCTGCTCGGTGCGTTGTGGCAAGTCCCTGGGACGGAGTTCAGGCCGTCCCAGGGGCGCTTAGACTCGCTGATTTGGCCCTATGGCGTCAAGGTGGTGCGCGATTGATGGCAAAGCAGAGTAAAACCGCTCGTGAACTTAAGGACATCGTGGCCGCTCGCCTCGGTGTCGGCGACGTGCTCATCGCGGTCAACAAAGATCGAATCGACGGTTGGCGCGCAACGGTCCTAACTACGTTGCAACGGACAAATAAAATTAAGTATCAGGCGAGCGTCGATCAGATCGTGGCCGAGCTGCGGAAAGAGTATGATCTGGCGGAATAGCTCAGTGGGGCGCAGCCATGGAACGGCAAACAATCGCCAAAAGTACACTTATTCAAATATTGGTCGACGAAACCACTAAGGCCCTGACCGGGGAGTCGTACCTCCTGCTTGCCAAGCAGGTCCGTATACGGCGACGCGACGGCGAACCCAATTGGGACGCGCCTTCGTCCGGGTTCCGTAAGCCTGCCAGCAGTGGCGCGACGAATCCAACATCCAAGGAGGGCCGGCGCCGATTATCGGCTTCCTACCGTCCCTTATCGATCCACGATAAACTGTTGGCAGCTTCGGGCCCCGGCTGGCGCGATATTAGGGCGGGCGCGTATTCGTCTAAATGACCGCATCGAGGACAAGCCAGGTTGGCGACCGTTTGGTACTCGATAGGATCCGGCTTTTCATCCGGCGAAGACGCTTCAGCGAATGGAATAGGTTCTCCGCAGCCGGCACAATTGACCATGAGGTACCATTTGCCGGGCTCGGTAACTTTCGACATGGGCGGTCTCTATGGATATTCGATCCTACTCGCTCGCCCCGCTCTCCTCAACGGTCCAGGGCGGCGGGAAGCGGCGGGGCGTCATCGTGGGGGAAACCGAGATTTGCAGGCGGTCGACTTTACCGAAGCTTTACCCGATTACCTGAGACTGCCGGCCATGACCGCAAAGCTTCGCCGGTTCTTGGCTGACGAGTCCGGCGCGACGGCCATCGAATACAGCCTGATCGCCGGCGGCATCGCACTCGCCATTATTGCGACTGTGATGGGCATCGGCCCAAAGCTCAATACGACCTTTTCCTCGATCTCGTCGCAATTGAAATAGCCTCCATGCAATATTTGCTTTTTTGGGCTTCTATGATCGGCGTGCTCTTAGCCGTCGAAATATCCCTTCCAGAGACCTGCCGCTGCCCAAACACGATCCGCCCGAATCGAGATTCCCCGTCAAGGCGCAAAAAGAAACCCCGCCGTTCGACGTCGGGTGCTTCGGGATTCACGTTAAGGAGACGAGGTGCGTATGTCGTCTAACTCGTATTGGGACCTCGCCACACAATTCACGCTGATTTACGTGCTGATTATCTTGGTTGTCGGCGCAATCTTGTTCTGGATCGTCCACAAGTTCGTGTGGAACCTTCGACTGGCCACTTTGCTCCGCATCTTGGTCGTGCTGCTATGCCTAGCGGCAATCTTGCGACAGGTGCTGCTACTGTTTGGCGTAGGAGCCTAGGGGTAACAGATGAGCAACTTGGTGCAACCGAGATGGCGGCGCGCGAGCTCGACCGCGTATTAGGCGACCAACCCGCAACCGGCGAGGAACGCGCCAATCGGAAACGGAGATTGCTCTCGGGTCCGAAAGAGTTTCGCGACATGCGGCGGAAATGATGAAGCCGCGGGCAGTCAAGGCCCGGCGGCTCGCGGTGAACTTAGCCCGCGATTGCCGGCTCCATCTTGCCCGCCGCCTGTACGATGCACTCTGGGCGCAAAATCCGAATCGGTTCATAACGTTGTTTGATCAGCACGGCGCATGTGTCTCAGCTCACAGCGCGCGGCCGGACGCGCCCACTGTGGAAGCTCCGATCTGCACTGTGCCCATCTAAGGCGCTACGTAAGGAATCCCAGCGAGTTTAGGCGCCGGGAGTGCATCGCATACACGATCTGTGTGGCGCGGGGCGAGCATCGCAGTCGGCCGACCCGCCGCTCCATCGCGCAAAAGAGATCAAAATCTTTGTGACATTTGTCACTGTGTTTACACCGCAGTCATCTAGACTAGGCTTTGCGTGCCGGGGCCACCGAATAGCTCTGATCGCTCAAAAGGGGTTCCCCATGGCAAAGCTGATCATCCTCGCGGCGTTTGGTTTCGGTATTGTTGGTTTCGGCGCGGCATTTCCGCAGTGGCTTGCTCCCCAGCCCTGCTCCGAAACAAGTTGCGTCATTGGGCCATAGGATAACGCAGGGCCAGCCAGTCGCGCCGGCCCCGCGCGGGAGTTTCAGACCGGACAGCACACCCACGGGATCGTCGGATGATCTCATTGGCGGAAGCGGCGGCAGATAAGTTGGCGGGCCCGGGCTCGGCGCTCAGCGCGCAGCCAATCAGGCAGCGACGCAAAATTAGCCAAGGCTAATCAGGTAGGGGAAAATGGCCAGACGGGCCGAAGGTGAGCATCGGTGCCGAAGGTCACCACGGCATCTCAGCCGGCCTGAGAATATTTTCTCGTGTACGGCCAGAGGGCCCTTAAAGTCCCAACGTCTTTGGCAATTTTGCCGACATCTGATCTTGTTCCTTTCATAGCGTCGCATGTTCCATCTATGTCCGACGAGAGGGCATTTATTGCATCCAGAATTTGGGCCATACCGCGCCGAAGGGTTTCGAGTTTCTCGTGATGGTTCATGTTTTCCCAATGGTTAGCCATGCCTTTTCACCTGAGAGTGTGGTCGCCGTTCCAGAGAAAATAACGAGGCATGCCGACTAGGCAGGATGACGCATAATAACTGAGTCGGCAGCCTTGGCCTACCGGCCAACGTCCAACACTAAGGCGCTGGTATCAGGCTACGTTGCAGGGCATGCGCCTGCCCGTGCGTAACGTTAATCTCAAAGCTTAGTGGAACGTCGTGAAGCCGCATGCTCCAGTTTGCCGGAGGCAGTGCGTCATTGTTCGGCGTGTTTCGACGGCCTGCCTTGGGCCCCAAGCGTTCGCGAGCCCTCGCCGCGCTTGGGGTTCCCTGCTTTTGCGGAGCATCGCAGCCGGCCCCCTGTAACCATAATCCCAAAGTTGCGCTGGACTCGTGGTTGTGCAGAGGCCGCCTTTTGCTCGCCTGAGACAGCACCCCATCCCCGACACCCCGCTGTCTCAAGCGTGGTCCCAAGCGCTGCCCCCCGCAGCGCTTGGGGTTTGCTTGCTAGTGGTGCGAATCTAACGCTTGGGGCCCGCGCATCAGCACTGAATTCCGCTGAAATTGGCCATTCACGCTGGGTTCACTTGAACAACGATAACGTTCGAGACTCGCTACAGCTACTACCAGGAGGAAATCGCGATGAACAAGTTTGCTATTGCCTTGGCGGCCGTAGTTTCGCTCGGCCTCGCCATCCCTGCCTTTGCGGAGGAAAGCAAGAAGATGCACGACGGGAAGATGGGAATGCACCACGACAAGATGATGGGTCATCACCATCACCACCATCATCACATGATGGGAAAACCCGAACCGAAACCGCAATAGCGTTCGGGCCTAACCGATTGAATAGCGCGGGGTCGCAGCCGGCCCCGCGCCTTGGCAGTTACGCGCGGAATTTCCACGAATTCCACAAATCAGCCTTCACTGACGCTAGCACCGGTGCTTACCGGCATCAGGATCAATCGCCGCTCCACCTCCGCTTGGCGATCACACAATTGACCGTTTAGCGCATCGATATCGTCATCGGGCGTTTCGTACTCACCTGCATTAAATTTTGCGATGTCAGCAAGCGCCGAAACCCATTCGGAATATGGGCGATCGAATCGTAGCTCTCGCTCATCAGACGTACCCGGCATCTCGCCCTTCTTGCCGTCGACGACTTTGAGGTCGGTCATGACCGCACCGCCTCTTGCGGGATCATTTTCTGCTCGTCCGAAAGCGAGTTGAGGATGCGACCCGAATAATGGGTGAAGTGGCCCCGCGTTGTCGGGAAGCCCACGGCGTCGATCTTGAAGCCAACCGACGTATGCGTCTCGTCGATGCGCCAGCCTTGAGCCGGCAGCGCCGCGCCAGCGCCGACGCAACACAGAAGCGCTAGCGTCAAAACCGCGACGACCGGGCGACATGTCCGCCCAAAATGCATCGGCACAATTCGGATGAGGGGACGCGTGTTCATAACGCTCCTTCGGTCTCGTGCGTCGGCTGTCTTTGCATCGGACATTCGCCGGACACCAGGCACAAATTCGTGACTAGTCCGCGACTTCACCGCGGCGCTATTATTTCGACCAAATTTGCGCGTCACACGGATCAGGGCGCGCTCATTCGCGGACGAGAAAAATGCAATGCCGTTAGTCACACGCCGCACGCTGCTTGCCGGCTCGGCTGCGACAGTGCTCGTCGCGGGCGCGGATCCTGCCGCCGCGGCGGCACCGCTCGCCGTCAAACAAACGCCCGGCGTCTATCGATACCGGATCGGAACATTCGAGCTGACCGCGCTTTACGACGGCATCTGGTATCGGCCGATCACCGACAAATTCATCCGCAACGCGGCGTTCGCCGAAGTCGAAACCGCGCTCGCCGACGCCTTCATGCCCGCCGACAAGCTGGCGACGCCGTTCACGACGCTGATCGTCAATACCGGCGAAAAACTTGTTCTCATCGACACCGGCACCGGCGGTCAGATCGCGCCCAGTGCCGGCGTGCTGCGCGCCAATCTCGTTGCCGCCGGAATCGATCCGAAAGCGATCGACCTCATCGTCATCTCGCATTTCCATCCCGATCACATCAACGGCATCAAGGACAAGGACAACGACCTCGTCTTCCCCAATGCCGAAATCATGGTGCCAGAAGCGGAATGGAAGTTCTGGATGGACGACGCCAACCTGAACGCCGCGCCAACGGACCTGAAACTCACCTTCCGCAACCAGCGGCGCGTTTTTTCCGATATCGCGCGAAACGTGACGCGCTTCGAGCCGGGAGCGGAAGTCGCGCCCGGCATTGTTACGCTGGCGGCGCCAGGCCACACGCCGGGGCACACCGTCTTCGCCATCCACTCGGGCGATCAATCGCTCATGGTGCTCGGCGATACGGCGCAACACCCCGCCGTGTTCGCGCGCCATCCCGATTGGCAGGCGGCCTTCGATATCGACGGCGACGCGGCAGTCGCAACGCGAAAGAAGCTGTTCGATCGCGCCGCCGCGGATCGCATGCTGGTGACCGGGTATCACTTCCCGTTCCCGGCCTGCGGCCATCTCCTCAAAACCGCAAGCGGCTACGAGCATGTGCCAGTCGAGTGGCAACCAACTTTGTAATCACTTTTTCTCGATGACGCCGAAGCGTCACGCCAAATCCGATGCGGCATTGTAAGATCGCCGTCTCGATCCTTGGAGAGGCGCCATGAAGTCATACCTTTCGTTTGCCGCCGCGTTGCTTTTTTCTGCAGTCCTTATCGCTCCCGATATCGCCACCGCGGCAGGCGAGGAGAATCCCACGCCGCCTCCGCCGACAAGTCAGGACAAGTCGAACAAGGACACCCAAACCAAGAAGCCGAAGAAGGACAAGAGCAGTTCGGCTGAGGACTTCTTGACCGGCTATCACACCGCTTACGCGCTCATTTACGACAAGGGCGACTATGTCTCCGGTATCGCGGCACTGCGCAGCTTGGGCTATGACGACAACGCGGACGTAGCAACGCTGATCGGCTATGCCAGCCGCAAGCTAGGCCGCTACGACGACGCCAAATTCTGGTACGAACGCGCCATCGCCGCCGACCCCAATCACGCCGTGACCTGGTCCTATTACGGCATGTGGCACGCCGAGCAAGGCAATGTGCTCAAGGCCAAGGACGATCTCGAGAAAGTGCGCCTGATCTGCGGCAACACCGATTGCCGCGCCTACAAGATGCTCAAGGACGTCATCGACGGCACCGCGACGTACTAGATCGTGGACTGATTGCTATTTTCATGCCTCGATCTCGCTTTGCGTCTCTGCCACGATCCATGCGTGGTAGTCCGGATCGACGCTTTCGATGGGAATAACGAGAATGGCGGGTGTGCTGTAGGAGTGCATGTCCTTAACGGCGGCGCCCGCCGCCTCGGCAAGGCTGGCGCGCGTCTTGATGATCATGACCACTTCCTCGCCGCGCTCGATCGCGCCCTGCCACCAATAGTGCGAGACCATGCCCGGCACGATATTGACGCAGGCGCATAGCCGGCGCTCGACCAGGGCCCGCCCTGCCCGCTCCGCCTCGACAATGGATGGATAGGTCGTATAGACGAAAACCGCGCGCTCCATGCTGACCTCCCGCGGCGCCGCGCCGCCGCCGATTTCGCCCAGGCCTTTATTAAGGCCGCAAGCCCGACGACCACCGATGCCGCCGCGCCGTACCGGATCCCGTTTCAAGCACATCGCCTTCGTTGCCAGCGATACCCAGGCGGCGCAGAAGGCGCGGCGCCTGCTTATCCGCCGTTACGGCGACGCACTGCCGGAGACCGCCGACGTCGTTGTCGCGCTCGGCGGCGACGGCCTCATGCTCGCGACCCTGCAACGGTTCATGAATTCCGGCAAGCCGATCTACGGCATGCATCGCGGCACGGTCGGCTTTCTCATGAACGAGTTTTCCGAGCAACACCTCACGGAGCGGCTCGCCGCTGCGCATGTCACGGTGATCCACCCGCTGCTCATGCGCGCGCGCGACGCCGCCGGACGGATACACCGTCACCACGCCATCAATGAGGTGTCGCTGTTCCGCCAAAGCTATCAGGCGGCGCGGCTGCGCATTCTCGTCGACGGCGAGGAGCGCCTTGCCGAGCTTGTCGCCGACGGCGTGCTGTTGGCGACGCCCGCCGGCTCGACCGCCTATAATCTGTCGGTGCAGGGCCCGATCATTCCGATCGGCGCGCCGCTCCTGGCGCTGACGCCGATCAGTCCGTTCCGGCCGCGGCGCTGGCGCGGCGCGCTCCTGCCCGATCGCGCGCACGTCACCGTCGAAGTGCGCGAGGCGGCAAAACGGCCCGTCGCCGCCGTCGCCGATCACAACGAGGTGCGCTCGGTCCGCTCCGTCGAGATCAGCTTGGACCATAAAATCTCAATGCACATGCTGTTCGATCCGGGCCACAGCCTCGACGAACGCATCCTGCGCGAGCAATTCGGCTACTAGCCCGGACACACTCGATTTAGTTGAGCGGCGCTACCGCGCCGCGCGACGTGTCTCCATCGGGCGCCAGGGTGACGACGAACTGCTTGCCGTTGCCGCAGGTGACGGTATAGGGGGCGAGGTCTTGTCCTCCCTCATGCGTGACCGGATCAGTGGTTGACGGCGCCCGCCGACTGATTTCATCGATCTGCGGGCAATCGAACCCGCTCGCACGAATCTTTTCCAGGAATATCGGCTCCAGAGCGCCGAACGGCCGCGGCGGAGGTGGCGGCCGACGTCCACTGCCGTAAGGAAGGATGTCGGCGAGCGCGGGCGCCGGCAGCAGCGCGGCGGCCAGCAAAAGATCAGCCACGCTCATCGCAAAAACAACGACAAGGAACGTCAGGAGCCTCAAAACAGACGGACCTGGCATGATAAAATTCCTTCCGGGAATCTGACACTAATAAACTACCGATATTCCGGCGATTCCCGGCACAAATAAGTCGCCTTTCTGGCAGGATGGCTCATGTCGCAATGGCAAGCCATGCTCGCCTCGATCGTTATCGAGGCCGTCGTTGCCGCGGCTTTGATCACGGCGCTTGCCTGGGGTCATGCAGCGCGCGCGGGCGCAGCCGCGACGTTGGGAACGTTGATCACGCACTGGTTTGCCTGGCATTCGGCGCCGCCGCTGATGGCAGCGATCGGCAATATTCCGGGCTTTGTCGCGATAGAAACCGGCGTCACCTTGGTCGAAGCCGTCGTCTACCGATTTCTGGTACCCGTCGGCCTCGGTCGCGCGCTGATCCTGTCGCTCGTGGCCAATGGCTGCTCGGCGGGGACCGGCATTCTGCTCGCCACCTTCAACCTGCTGCCGCCGGCCTAACACCAGCACGGTCGAGAGCGAGCACCAGGATCGGAATTTCGATCCACCCATGCACCAAAGCTGCGAGCGCGTAGAGCTTGCGCGCGACAGAATAATCAATCGAGAAGCCCACAACGAACGCCAAAGCGAGCGCCGCCATGACCCCGACGAACGTTACGGCATTTGGCCACCGCAGTATCGTTTGCCGCCGTGCGTTGCGATCGATCAACCGCGGCAGCACGAAAATGACGACCGCGTAGTGCATGCATTGGGCGAACACGGCCGCCGAGAACACATTCACTGCCCACGGAGCATCGAGCCAGGCGGCCGGAACGTAGGCACCGAGATTGTCCGCAAGCGTGCCTGCGGAAAACATCGTCGCCTCCGGCGCGACGAGCCCGGCCTGCGCCAAGAGCGCATGCGGCAAGCCGGTCGCGATCAGCAACGGCAGCGCGATGAACGGTACTGCCATGATCGCCAGCGTGCGGCGGCGCTCGGCGCCCTTGAGCGCATCGGCGAGGAACGCCAGCGGCGTCAGATTGTGAGCGACGGCAAGAAACAGGAATGTCGGCACCGGCGCAATAACGGCGCAGCCGAACAAGAGCGCGGCGACGGCAGCCGCGGCGCCGCGAAATCGCCGCATGCTCACGAATGTGGAAGCCGTCATCGCGGCAACGATCGTCAATTCGAGTACGATCGCTCCGCCGTACGGCAGCCAACCGGTCATGGCGAGAATGCGCACCGCCAAAGTCCCGGCCAATCCGCATCCCAGCGGCACGACGAGGCCGCCGCGCAGGCGGCCGCCGAAGCGGTGATCGACGTAACGCAGCTCGCTGCCGACATGGGCAAGTCCAAACATGGCGAGAGCCGTCGTATAGGTCGCGAGCGGCAGGGCCACCGCAGCCAGGAAGACCGCGAGCAGCAAGGCTCCGCTGCCTGCAGCCGCGACCGGATGCATGACCGGCTCCGGCAGCAACCAGCCGGAACGAACCGATGTGTTGGAGGCGCGCACGTCCCTCTCGCGCTCGAAGCGCAGATCTTCCCAGAGACAGACTTTCAGTCTGATCATCGGGCGGCACGGCGAAATTAAGACGCATCTGCAGTTCGTTCCGCAATACCGGCCGTACCGCGCACACTCAAGCCGCCCGCAACTGGCCACGCTCGGCGTCCGTATGCTTAACCGGGCGTTAACAGGCAAAACCTTACCTTCCACGGTGGGTGACGGGCGCCGCGGCGCCCGCCGTGGGGAATGCATGGTTCGCATCAACTTCAACCGCCTGCGCTTTCTCGTCATCGACGACAACGCCCATATGCGGCGCATCCTGCGCACGCTGCTGCATGGTTTCGGCACGCGCGAAGTGTATGAAGCCGAAGACGGCGCCGCCGGCCTCGAAGCTTTCACCCATTACATGCCCGACATCATCATCACCGATTGGGTGATGCCGATCTTCGATGGGCTGGAGCTGGCGCAGATGATCCGCCAGCCGGGCGCCAACGCCAATCCGTATGTGCCGATCATCATGCTCAGCGGCCATTCGGAGAAGAAACGCGTCGTCAGCGCACGCGACGCCGGAATCACGGAATTCCTCGCCAAGCCGATTTCCGCCAAGGCGCTGTACGAGCGCATTCTCAACGTCGTCGCCAACCCGCGTCCCTTCATCAAAACCAAGACCTATTTCGGGCCTGACCGGCGTCGCAACGTCAACCCGAACTATGTCGGGCCAGAGCGGCGCAAAGGCGGCAAGGCGGACGTGATCCGCCAGCAACCGCTGCTCGACAAAGTGCTGACCTGACATCAGGAGCGTTCAGGAAGATGGCCCCCCGCAAAGACAGTACACCGTCGGTCGCAACATTTGCCGACCACGAAGTGATCACGCCGCCGCACGAGCTGCGTAAGGCCGTGATGCAAGCGACTGACGGCGATGACGATCCGATTGCGCGCGCCGAGGCGGCGCTGGCGCAGCTTTCGACCGAGTTCGGCGACTGGATGCATGCCGAATGCGAGCGTCTCGAAGCGGCACGGCAAGAGGTCAAGCATCTCGGCTTCACCAAAAAAACGTACGACGAACTGTTTCGCGCCGCGCATGACATTAAGGGCGAGGCCGCCACGTTCGGCTACCCGGCGGTCGGCGCGGTCGCCAACAGTCTGTGCCGGCTGATCGAACACACGCCGGACATGACTCGCATTCCGCTGAGCCTCATCGAGCAGCATGTCGATGCCGTGCGCGCCATCGCCCGCGAACATGCCCGCGCCGATTTTGCCGCGATCGCCGCCGCGCTCACCCGGCGGCTGCACGAGGTCACCGATGAATTCCTTCGCGCCGAGAACACCGACCGGCCGGACTATCTCGAAAGCATTTTCGCGCCGCCGCTGGCACCCGGCGCAACCGGCACCTAATCTTCCGCTCGTCCCTGCGAAAGCGGGGACCCGGAGCTTTGCGCATCGGAGCCGGGTTCCCGCCTTCGCGGGAATGAGTGGAGAACGAATTAAGCCGCTTCGGATTTCTGCTCGTCCGCGAAGTTTTCGGCGACGAGCTCATCGCAGAACAGCCGAGCCTCTTCGCGCGCCGCCTCCGTTGCGAAGCGGCGCAACAGCGTGAGCAGCGGCGCCAGTTCGCCCAGCGCCTCGTTTTCACAACGGGTCAGGACGCGCTCGATCATGCGGCGCCTGAGCCTGATAGCGCCGCCCGGTTCACTGATGAAGCCGCCTTCGCGCATCGCCTCGATCGCCTCCTTGAAAGCGGGATAGGTCGAGGCCGGCAACCCGGCTTGATCGAACAGCGCTCGCAAACCCGCATTGCCGCTGTCGTGGACGAGGCTGGAGACGCGCTCGACCGGCATGTCGGTGAGCTCAGCCAAAGCCTCTTCGAAGAGAACGACGTTGCCGGACAAAAGCGCGCGCAAAACCAGACCGGCGGTGAGTTGCCCGCTCGCGCGCAAATGATGGATGAGCGGGCGCATTTGCGTCGTCGGCGTATCCGCCGCAAGCGTCACCGTCGCCTTCTCGCAAGCCTCGCGCGCAATCCGCCGAGCGTGGTCCATGTCGAGCCACTGACGCGCGGCAACGAAGCCGACCAATGTTTCCGACACCTTGGCGACGAGCGTCAGCCGCGTCGCCACGGCTATATCCTCGCGCGCCAGCAGCGCTTCGCGAATCGCCGCAAGATGGCCAAAGCGCTCGACCATCCGATCAAAAGAGAATGAAGCGATCTCGGCCTCGCCATTTTCCACAAGCACGAGACAGGTTTCAGCCGTGCCGACTTCGGCGATGGCGGCCGAGACCGAACGCGGCAAGCCGGCGCGGCTGGCGATCGCCGCTTGCACGACGGCGGCGCCGGTCGCCACCGCATCAACCAGATCGGCGTCCACGAATAGCGGAGACAACGCCAGCACGGGCGC
>JBEKSB010000189.1:0-8118 GCA_049517455.1 Xanthobacteraceae bacterium | reverse complement strand
GAGCATCGTCCGCGGCGCAAAATTCGCAGCTGTCGTGCTGGGTGCGCTCGCGATTGCGGCTTGCGCCAAGCAGCAGCCCGATCAAACCGCCATGGCCGGCGCCGCCGTGCCCGGCAGTCAACAGGATTTCATCGTCAATGTCGGCGATCGCGTCTTCTTCGAAACCGACTCCTCGGAGCTGACGACGCAGGCGCGGGCGACACTCGACAAGCAGGCGCAGTGGCTCAATCAGTACAACCGCTATGCTTTCACGATTGAAGGCCATGCCGACGAGCGCGGCACGCGCGAATACAACATCGCGCTCGGCGCCCGCCGCGCCCAGACTGTGCGCGAATACCTCGTCTCGCGCGGTATCATGGCGCAGCGCATGCACACCATCTCATACGGCAAGGAACGGCCGGTCGCTGTGTGCAATGACATTTCCTGCTGGTCGCAGAACCGCCGCGCCGTGACCGTGCTCAATCAGAGCTCATAGCAGCCGGCTATTCGCCGACAGATTCGCGAAAGCTTCAAAGAACATAAAATGGTCGGCGCCTTCGCGGCGCCGATCGCGTTTTCGCCCCCTGTTTTGTCTTGCCAAAGCGACGTTGAAATTGGATCGTAGCGTGTCGTTGCGTCGCTGGATTGCTCTGTTTCCCTATTGCTTGGAAATCGACAAGGGTCCGCTCATGTCCAAAGCCGGGTCCGCTTGCGCAACGCTTATGCTCGCTGCCGCTGTCGTCCTCGCGGCCTGCGGCCAGGACAATCGTTATGCCGCTCCGCCGCCGCCGAAGGTCGCGGTCGCCGCCCCCCGTGAGCAAGAGGTCACACGCTATTTCGAAGCGACCGGCAACACCGCAGCAATCAATTCCGTCGATCTCGTCGCCCGCGTTCAGGGCTTTGTGCAGGCAATCAGCTACACTGACGGCGATTTCGTGAAGAAGGGTACTTCTTTGTTCACCATCGAGCCCGAGCCCTACAAGCTTAAAGTGGAATCGGCAAAGGCGTCAGTGACCAGCGCGAAAGCCACGCTGAAACAAAATGAGGCAGAGTTCCAGCGCCAGGCTGATCTCGTTGCAAGGCAGGTTTCGACCCAGGCCAATTACGACAAGGCGCTCGCGCAGCGCGACTCGTCGCAAGCCGACCTGCAGTCGGCGGAGGCCAATGAGCAGCAGGCCGAGATCAACCTCGGCTATACCGATGTGGTCGCGCCGTTCGATGGCGTCGTGTCGGCGCGGCAAGTCTCGATCGGCCAACTCGTCGGTGCGAACTCAACCACGGTTCTCTCCACCATCGTCCAGCTCGATCCGATCTATGTGAATTTCAACGTCAGCGAGCGCGATGTGCTGGAGGTTCGGGCCGATCTGGCCCGCACCGGCCGAACCATCGCCGATTTGTTGGGTATCCCGGTCGAAATCGGACTGCAAACCGAAAGCGGCTATCTGCACAAAGGCAAGCTGGATTACGTGGCGCCGACCGTCGACCCGTCAACGGGGACGCTCGCCGCCCGCGCAAGCCTGCAAAATTCTGATCGTATTTTGCTGCCCGGCTATTTTGTGCGCGTGCGCATACCTTCGCGGCCGCAACCGGCTCTGCTGGTGCCCAACGTCGCACTCGGCAGCGATCAAGGCGGGCGCTACGTGCTCATCGTCAACAAGGACGACGTGGTCGAGCAGCGCAGAGTGGATCCGGGACAACTCGTCGGTGAACTGCGCGTGATCGAAAAGGGTGTGACCAAGAACGACCGTGTCGTCGCCGGCGGCATCATGCGCGCAATCCCGGGTCAGAAGGTCGATCCCGAACTGCGCTCCGTGACGGCTGACTGATGTGGGGGGCCTTCCGATGGATGATTACTCTTTTCCGTCCCCCTGAGGCACGACCGCGAGCCTCGAAGGGCGGCGGGTACAGAGACCCAGGATGATCTCAAAGTTTTTCATCGAGCGCCCGGTTCTCGCGAACGTCATCGCCATCCTGATGATCTTGATCGGCGGCGTGGCGCTTTACGGTTTGCCGATCTCACAATATCCCGACGTCGTACCGCCAACCGTGCAGGTGACGACGCTTTACCCCGGCGCCAGCGCCCGCACGCTCATGGATACCGTCGCTCTGCCCATCGAGGAGCAGGTGAATGGCGTCGAGGGCATGCTCTACATGCAATCGACGAACTCGAGCGACGGCAGCTATACGCTCACCGTCACCTTTAAGATCGGCACCAATCTCGATACCGCACAAGTGCTGGTGCAGAATCGCGTGGCGAGCGCGCTCGCGTCCTTGCCGGCTGCGGTCCAGTCTCAGGGCGTCACGGCGCAAAAGCGCGCGACAGCGATCTTGTTGTTCGTGACTTTGACGTCACCCGACCGGCGCTACGACAACCTTTACCTCGCCAACTACGCCACCATCAGCATCAAGGACGAACTGTCGCGCCTTCCGGGGGTCGGCAACGTCAATATTTCCGGCGCTGGCCAATATTCAATGCGCGTTTGGCTCGACCCGGAAAAGCTCAAAGCGCGAAGCCTCGACGCGCAGGACGTCGTCCAGACGTTGCAGCAGCAGAGCCAGCAGGTCACGTCTGGTCAGGTCGGAACGCCACCGGCGCCGCCCAGTGTGGATTTCCAGTACACCGTCGATCTCCAGGGCCGCCTCGCCGATGTCGAGGAGTTCGAGAATGTGATCGTGAAAACCGGCAACGCCGGCGAAATTACGCGCCTGCGTGACGTCGCCCGCGTCGAACTCGGCGCCCAGACCTACAGCCAGATTTTCACACTCGACGGTCAGCCGTCAGCAGGCATCGGCATCTATCAGACACCAGGCGCAAACGCGTTGGACGTCGAGCGCTCGGTCAAGGCCAAGATGGAGGTGCTCGCGCGGCAATTTCCGCAAGGGCTTGTTTATTCGATCCCCTTCGACACGACCGTGTTCGTCAACGCGGCAATCCATGAGGTCTACAAAACGCTCATCGAAGCCGCGGTCCTCGTGTTGATCGTGATCCTCGTCTTCCTCCAGGATTGGCGTGCCATGCTGGTGCCGGCAACCACGGTGCCGGTGACCATTGTCGGCGCATTCGCGGCGATGTGGGCGCTCGGCTTCAGCGTGAATTTCTCCACGCTGTTCGCGATCGTGCTTTCGATCGGCATCGTGGTCGATGACGCCATCGTCGTTGTGGAAGGGGCGGCCCACAACGTCGAACGCGGCATGAGCGGGCACGACGCGGCAATCAGCGCCATGAATACGCTGTTGGGGCCGATCATCGGGATCACTCTGGTGTTGATGTCGGTGTTCTTGCCGGCAGCCTTTCTACCCGGCCTCACCGGCCGCATGTACGCGCAGTTCGCGCTCGTGATCGCCGCGACGGCGCTGTTGAGCGCGATCAACGCGGTGACGCTTAAGCCGACGCAAGCAGCATTGTGGCTTCGTCCCCCGGTCGCCGAAGACCGGCGCAACGGTTTTTATCGCGGCTTCAACGCGGTCTATGGCCGGGTCGAACGAGCCTATGCCGGCCTCATTGAACGCATGGTGACCCGCGCCGGGCTGATGGCGATCGTCGCCTTCGTCATCATTGGGCTCGCCGGGTGGGGACTAGCGCGCGTGCCGACCGGCTTCTTGCCGATCGAAGACCAGGGCTATCTTCTGGTCGCCGTCCAGCTTCCCGACGGTGCCGCTCTTGGACGCACGCAGAAGACGCTCGATCAGATTTCCGAGATCGCGCGCGCCGATGCGGCCGTGGAGCACGTGGTCACCATCGCGGGCGTCTCTGCGCTCGATAACAGCGCCACGCTCCCCAATGCCGGGGTAGCGTATGTGGTGCTCAAGGATTGGAGCGCGCGAAGCGACCTACGCACGCTGTTCGGCCGGCTGTCGCGCGCGTTCGATAACGTCGAGGCACGGGTGCTCGCGTTCCCGCCGCCGCCGATCCAGGGCATCGGCAATGCCGGCGGCTTCGCCATGCAAGTGGAGTTGCGCGACGGCAGCACCGATTTCGCCAAGCTGCAAAGCGTCACCAGCGCCATCGTCGCCAATGCGCAATCGCAGACCGCGCTGCAGCGCGTGTCGACTACTTTCCGCGCCGTCGCACCGCAAATTCGCGTCGACGTCGATCGCGTTAAAGCACAGACGGTCCATGTGCCGGTCGATCAGGTGTTCGCGACGCTCGCGACCTATTTCGGCTCGGCCTACGTTGAGCAGTTCAACAAATTCGGCCGCGTATTTCAGGTCTTCGCCCAAGCCGATGCACCGTTCCGGCTGCGGACTCGGGACATCGAGAACCTTTCGGTCCGTAATCAGCAGGGCAACATGATTCCGCTGGGAACGCTTGTCCATCTCACGCCGACTGTCGGCCCGTCGCTGATCAGCCTTTACAATCTCTACCCGTCCGCCAGCGTGCTGGGGCTGCCGGCGCCGGGCTTCAGCTCCGGCCAAGCGCTTCGACTCATGGAAGAGAATGCGGCGCGGACTTTGCCGCCGGGAACCGCGATTGATTGGACTGCGATGTCCTATCAGGAAAAGATCGTCGGCAATCAAATGTACTTCGTGTTCGCGATGGCGCTGCTGCTCGTTTATCTTGTGCTCGCCGGTCAATACGAAAGCTGGTACGCGCCGCTGTCCATCATACTGTCGGTCCCGCTCGCGCTTGTTGGTCCGGTCCTGGTGCTGTCGCTGCTGCGCATAGACAACAATCTCTATACGCAGATCGGCATCATCCTGCTGATCGCGCTCTCAGCCAAAAACGCCATTTTGATCGTCGATGTGGCGCGCGACCGCCGCCTGCACGAAGGCAGGTCGCTAGTCGAGGCCGCCGTCGATGCGGCGCGAGCACGGTTCCGGCCGATCATCATGACGTCGTTCGCGTTCATCCTCGGCGTCGCGCCGCTCGTGATCGCCAGCGGCGCCGGCGCCAGCGCCAGGAAGTCCATCGGGATTACCGTATTCAGCGGCATGATCGCGTCGACCTGCCTTGCGGTCCTGTTCGCGCCGTCGATTTTTGTGGTAGTGCAGCGTTTCGAGGAGTGGCGAAGCTCCCGTAAACACCCGCGCCTGCAACCCGCGGAATGAGCGAATGACCCGGTACCGGAAAATCGCACCCCGGAGCGCCACAATGACGACGGCTTCCGGTGCGGCCAGTCACAATTTGGACGCAGCGCCGACTATGTTAGGTACGCCTACCCACCGCAAAATGTCGCCGGCAATGCTCCGCTCCGCCTTTCTGCTCGTGCTCCTTCCCGTGCTGACGCTTGGCGTGGGGGCCGTCCGCGCACAAGAGGCGGACGCTGACCTGTTGACGCGGATCAATCGGCTCGAGTCTGTGATCCGGCAGCTCACCGGCAACGTTGAGCAACTCCAGTACCGCAATCAGCAGCTCGAGCAGCAGGTGCAGCGTCTGCAGGAGGAAGTGCAGCCGCGTCCCGAAGAGGGCAGGGGTGCAACACGGCCGCCGTCGCCTGCGCAGCGGCCGAGCGCACAATATCAGCCGCCCACTTATTCGTCGCCGCCCGCCGCCGGCGCTCCGCCGGCCGTGCCGCCGGTACCAGCCGAGCCGCCGACACCGGGGGCTCGCCGTGGCGACGCCTTCGACCCAACAGCCAATCCAAACGCACCGGGCGCGCCACGCCCAATGGGGACCAGCACGGCCGCGACCGAGCCGCCGCCTCCGGTTTCCGACGCGCCCGCTCCTGGACCCCGGCAACTCGGCGCACCGCTCGATCTCTCGACGCCCGGCGCGGTACCGCCCGGCGGACTGCCCGCTCCACCGCCAAGCAATCCGAACGCCACCGGCGCCGTGCAGGCGACACTGCCGCCGACCAACTCACCCAAAGACCAATACGATCTGGCTTACGGCCACGTGCTGCACAAAGACTACGGGCTAGCCGCGGACACGTTCCGCTTTTTCCTCCGGCAATATCCGACCGATCGTTTGGCGCCGGAGGCCCAATACTGGCTCGGCGAAAGTCTTTTCCAACAGCAGCAATATCGCGACGCCGCCGAGGCGTTTCTGGCCGTTTCCACGAAGTATGACACGGCGGCGCGAGCGCCGGAGGCGCTGTTGCGGCTTGGCCAGTCGCTCGCGGCTTTGGGCGAAAAGGAAGCGGCGTGCGCCTCGCTCAGTGAGGTGCTGCGCAAGTACCCGCGCGCTTCCTCGAGCGTGAAGCAGGCCGTGGACCGAGAACAAAAGCGTGGCCATTGCTGACGAAGCGGTTGGTGACGAGGAAGCGAGCGCGCTATTCGGCGGTCTTGAAGGTCTGCGCGGGCTTGTGCTCGCCGTGTCTGGCGGTTCCGATTCGACGGCGTTGCTTGTGATCGCCGCGCGCTGGGCCAAACGGCTCAAACGCTCACCGAAGCTCACCGCCGTGACCATCGACCACAGTCTGCGGCCGGAATCCGCGCGCGAAGCGGCGGCGGTGAAGCGGCTCGCTCGTCGGCTCGGGATTCCTCATCGCACGCTGCGCTGGCGCGGCAAAAAGCCGGAAACCGGCTTACAGGAGGCGGCGCGCATCGCGCGCTACCGGCTGCTGGCCAAGGCGGCGACGCGCTTGGGATACGAACATATCCTTACCGCGCATACGCTCGACGATCAGGCGGAAACCGTGCTCTTTCGCCTGGCTCGCGGCAGCGGCCTGACCGGACTTGCCGGTATGGCGCACGCGTCGCCCATTCCCAGCGGCGGGGAGACTGCAATCTTTCTTGTCCGTCCGCTGCTCCCCGTGTCCAAGGCGCGGCTGATCGCGACGCTGAAGATCGCCGGCGTCGGCCACAGCGAGGATCCGACGAATCACGATCCGCGCTTTACCCGCACGCGGCTGCGCGCGCTGATGCCCCGTCTCGCGAGCGAGGGGCTCGATGCGCGGAGCCTGGCGCGTTTTGCGGCGCGCATGCGACGCGCCGAAGCGACCATCGAATTCGCGGTCGCCGCCGCGCGCGCGGCATTGACGCCGGGCCGCTGGCGCGAACGCGGCCCAATCGTCTTCGAAACGGCACGATTTAACGACCTGCCCGCCGAAGTGGCACTCCGGCTCCTGGGTCGCGCCATTGCACATACCGGCAACGAGGGGCCGGTCGAACTCGGCAAGCTGGAATTGCTTTACGAAGCGCTAAGGAAGTCCCGCTCGCCGCTGCGCCGCACGCTTGCCGGCGCGCTGGTCACGCTTGGCGCCAGCCGGCTCGTCGTCGAGCGCGCCCCGCCGCGCCGCGCGCGGGCTACGCACGGCACCAGCAACAGCCGCTTTACGAAATGGCAGTAGAATAAACACCTTGCCCAATCTCCGGCTTCCCTTGGCAGGCGGGGACCCGACGCCTACATTGGCGGGGGTACGGGACGTGAAGCCGCCACGATTCGCGGGCACAACTGAACCGGGCGCCGGCGGGCCGCCGGTCGAGGACATGTGATGAACGCCAATCTTCGGAATTTTGCCCTGTGGGTCATCATCGTCCTGCTGCTCCTGGCGTTGTTCACGCTTTTCCAAAATCCGGGTCAGCACACCACCTCGCAAGACATTTCGTTCTCGCAGCTGCTCAGCGAGGTCGACCAGGGCCGCGTGCGCGATGTTTTGATCCAGGGTCCGGAAATCCACGGCACGTTCACCGACGGGCGCAGCTTCCAGACCTATTCGCCGAGCGATCCGAGCCTCATCCAACGCCTCTACAACAAGGGCGTTTCGATCACGGCGCGTCCGCAATCCGACAATGTGCCCTGGTTCGTATCGCTGTTGATCTCCTGGTTGCCGTTTGTCGCTCTGATCGGCGTGTGGATTTTCCTCTCGCGCCAGATGCAAGGCGCCGGCGGCAAAGCGCTCGGCTTCGGCAAGAGCCGCGCCAAGCTTTTGACCGAGGCGCATGGCCGCGTCACCTTTGAAGACGTCGCCGGTGTCGATGAGGCCAAGCAGGACCTGCAGGAGATCGTCGAATTCCTGCGCGACCCGGGCAAATTCCAGCGTCTGGGTGGTCGCATTCCGCGCGGCGTGTTGCTGGTCGGCCCGCCGGGCACCGGCAAGACGTTGATCGCGCGTGCTGTCGCGGGTGAAGCGAACGTGCCGTTCTTCACCATTTCCGGCTCCGACTTCGTCGAGATGTTCGTCGGCGTCGGCGCCAGCCGCGTGCGCGACATGTTCGAGCAGGCGAAGAAGAACGCGCCCTGCATCATCTTCATCG
>JBEKSB010000188.1:0-8127 GCA_049517455.1 Xanthobacteraceae bacterium | reverse complement strand
CTTCTCACTCTTGCGCCGCAAACGGGGCCGTGAAGCATGCGGCGGATCGAAAGCAAGCTGGACCTTGCCTCCGAGGAGTTTCGGCTCAACCGCGCCCACAATTGCGGCTTGGCGGAAAAGCTCAAGGAGCGCCATCGCGCCACCCGCCGCGAGCGCCCGGCGCGCGACCTTGAACGTCTGTCGCGACAAAACAAGATGTTCGTGCGCGACCGCATCGAACTGCTGCTTGATCCCGGCACGCCGTTCCTCGAACTTTCAACACTCGCGGCCAACATGGAATATGGCGGCGAGGTGCCCGGCGCGGGCATCGTCAGTGGAATCGGGATCGTCAACGGACGCGAAATTATCATCCACGCCGACGACGCGAGCGTGAAGGGTGGTGCGTGGTATCCGCTTTCGGTGAAGAAGATCGTCCGCACTCTCGATATCGCCATCGAGAATCGGCTGCCGATCGTTCACCTGTGCGACAGCGCCGGCGGTTTCCTGCCGCTGCAAGCAGACATTTTCGCCGACCGTTATTTGGCCGGACGCATTTTCCGCAACCAGTCGATCCTTTCCAAGCTGGGCGTTCCGCAGGTCGCGATCGTGCTCGGTCATTGCACAGCGGGCGGCGCCTACGTGCCGGCATTGAGCGAATACAACGTGATTGTCCGCGGTACCGGCGCGATTTTCCTCGGCGGGCCACCTCTGGTGAAGGCGGCGACTGGCGAGGACGTGACGGTGGACGAATTGGGCGGCGCCGATGTGCACACGCGCATTTCCGGCACCGCCGATTATCCGGCGACAAACGAGGAGCAGGCGATCGCCATCGCGCGTGAGCTGGTGGGCCAGACGTCACGGCCAACAAAGCTTGACGTCGAGCAGATCGCTCCGGAGCCGCCTTATTACGATCCCGATGAACTTTATGGCGTCATTCCACGCGACATCAAGGTGCAGTTCGACGTACGTGAAGTCATTGCGCGCCTGGTCGACCGCAGCCGTTTCCACGAATATCAGCCCGCCTACGGGACCACGCTGATCTGCGGGTTCGCCCACATCTGGGGCTTCAAGGTTGGCATCCTCGGCAACAACGGTGTTCTTTTCAACGATAGCTCACTCAAGGGCGCGCACTTCATGCAATTATGCAACCAGAGCCGGGTACCGATGATCTTTCTGCAGAACATTACCGGCTACATGGTCGGTCGCGACTACGAACATCGCGGCATCACCAAGGATGGCGCCAAGATGATCATGGCGGTCTCAGGATCGGAGGTGCCGAAGATCACCGTGATTTGTAACGGCTCGTTCGGCGCTGGCAATTACGGTATGGCCGGCCGCGCGTTCGATCCGCGTTTTTTGTTCATGTGGCCCCAGAGCCAGATTTCTGTCATGGGCGCGGAACAGGCCGCCAACGTCCTGGCTGACATCAAGATCCGCCAGCTATCGCGCGAGGGACGCAGTCTTTCTGTTGCGGAAGTCGCCACTATCCGCGAGCCGATCCTGGAGGAGTATCGCCGCCAATCCAGTGCCTATTATTCGACATCGCAATTGTGGGACGATGGCATTCTGGACCCGCCCGACACCCGCAATGCTCTGGCGATGGCGATAAGCGTTGCGCTCAACGCGCCAATCGACCGCCCGCATTACGGCGTGTTCCGGATGTGATTGCGAGACGACGCTATGACACATTCCGCAGAGCGAGTTCAGGGCGACAGAATCCTCCACTGCCGGGACATCGAGCTCGCGTTTGGCGGCTTGCGTGCGCTCAAAAGCGTTTCTCTGGAAATCACCAAGGGGCAGATTTTCGGATTGGTCGGGCCCAACGGCAGCGGCAAGACCAGCATGGTCAATGTGATCACCGGCTTTTATCGTCCGCAGTCCGGCAGCGTGAACCTGTTCGGCCAGGAGGTGATCGGGCTTAAGCCGCACCGTATCGCAGCGCGCGGCGTCGCCCGCACGTTCCAGAATCTTGCTTTGTTTCGCGGAATGACCGTGCTGGAGAACATTCTCCTTGGTCGTCACGTACATATGGGGGCGAGCGCGCTCGCTAGTCTGTTCTACTGGGTCTGGGCCCTACGCAACGAAGTCGCCAATCGCCGCGTGGT
Organism: Xanthobacteraceae bacterium; assembly: GCA_049517455.1. GTDB lineage: Bacteria > Pseudomonadota > Alphaproteobacteria > Rhizobiales > Xanthobacteraceae > BOG-931. The sequence continues at coordinate 6,043 of JBEKSB010000188.1, read as the reverse complement.
CGAAGAACTCATCGACTTCATGCAGATCCAAGACATCAGGGATGAACCGGTCGAGGTTATTCCGCTCGGCATGCAAAAGCGGGTCGAGCTTGCCCGCGCGCTTGCGGCCGAGCCGACGCTTCTGATCCTCGACGAGCCAATGGCTGGTATGAATCAGGAGGAGAAGGAGTACATCGCCCGCTTCATCCTCGACGCGCGCGAGGAGCGCGATACGACAATCCTGCTGATCGAGCATCACATGGACGTGGTGACCGCGCTCTGCGACCACGTCTTGGTGTTGAGCTACGGCGAGAATATCGCCGAGGGCGAGCCCGAGCAGACCATTGCGGATCCGCGCGTCGTCTCGGCCTATCTGGGCCAACGCGCCGCCGAACGTCGCGCGAAGGCGGCATCATGAATATGCCGCTGCGCCCATCTCTCGTCACGTCGTGGCCGGTGACCGAGGACGGCCGGCCCGCGACGCTGGTCGCGGCACTGGCGCGCAATGCGGCGGAGTCTGGCAATCGCGCCGCCTTTCAGGAACGTGATCGCGGCGTATGGCAGGAGCGCAGTTGGGCCGATACATTTGCCGAGGTCATTGCGCTTGCGGCAGCGCTTGAATCCCTCGGTCTCGCACCCGGACAAGCGCTGACGGTAATCGGAGACAACCGCACGCGTCTTTACGAAGCGACGCTGGCCGCGATGGCACTGCGCGCATTTCCCTCGCCGGTTTTTCCCGACGTGCCGCCCGACGAACTTACGGCCTACGCGCGTCACGGCGAACCGCGCATCGCGGTCGCTGAAGACCAGGAGCAAGTCGACAAGTTGCTCGAATTGCGGGAGCGGATCGGACGGCCGACGACAATTCTCTATGACGATCCGCGCGGCCTTTCGGCGTATCGCTCCGACGGACTCCTGTCACTCGACGCGGCGATTGCGCGCGGCCGCGCGTTGATTGCCGCCAATCCGGCGCTCGCGGCCGATCTGGTCGGACGGGCGCAGGCGGACGACATTGCGGTGCTTCTGCATTCGTCGGGTACGACCGGCGCGCCGAAGGGCGTACCGCTGCGCCACCGCAACATTATCGCCGGAGTCACAAACGCATTCGCAGGCGGCTATTTCAAAGAGTACGAGGATCACTACGCCTATTTGCCGATGGCCTGGGTCGGCGATCTCGTATTCACGGTCGGCGCCGGAACGATGTTGCGCTTTACGACCTACATCCCGGAACGGCAGGAAACCGTATTGCGCGATATGCGCGAGGTGGCGCCGACGCTCTACCTCGCGGCGCCGCGCGCGTGGGACAACATGCTCACGCGCATTCAGATCGGCATGGCGGATTCCACGCCGCTCAAACGCAAACTGTTCGACTATTTGATGCCCCGCGCGATCGAAATCGAGCGCAGAAGGCTCGCCGGCAAAGCGCCGACTGCTGTGGAGCGGCTGCTCGGAATCTTTGGCGAAATTCTGATGTTTGGTCCGATCAAAGATTTTCTCGGCATGACGCGTACGCGCCGCGCCTATACAGGCGGCGAGGCTATGGGAGAGGACACGTTCCTTTTCTTCCGGGCGCTTGGCGTTAATCTCAAGCAGTTCTACGGCCAGACCGAAACTGCGGCCCTGACCGCCGCGCAACCCGATGGCGAGGTCAGCCTCCATACCGTCGGTAAACCGATGCCTGGCGTCAGCGTGAAGATCGACGACCGCGGGGAAATCCTGGTGTATTCCGGATCCGTGATCGACGGCTACTTCGACGATCCCCAGGCGACCAAAAAAGCGCTGGCGGACGGCTGGCTGCACACCGGGGACGCCGGTTATTTCGAGCCGAACGGGCAGCTGGTGGTGCTTGGGCGCGTGAGCGAGGTGATGCACACGCTCGCCGGCGAACGTTTCATCCCGAACTACATCGAGAACCGCATCAAGTTCAGCCCCTATGTCCGCAGCGTTGCCGTGGTCGGGGCCGGCCGTACTGAGCTAACCGCGATCGTCTGCATCGACCTGGAGGCGGCGGGCCATTGGGCCGAAGAGCGCGGCATCTCGTTCACCTCTTATGCGGACCTCTCACAGAAGCCCGAGATCGGAGAGCTTGTTGGCTCGGCGCTGCGGCACGTCAACGAAAGCCTCCCAGTGCCGCTACGCATCCGCCGCTTTGTGAACTTGCACAAAGAGTTCGACGCCGACGACGGCGAGATAACGCGCACCCGCAAGTTGCGACGCAACGTCATCGAAGAACGATACGCTGATGTGATCGCAGCGCTTTATTCGGCCACGCATTCCGTCGTCGAGAATACCCGCATTACATACGAGACCGGACAGACAGGAACGATCAGCCGAACGCTTTCGATACGCGAGGTGGCCTAGCCGTGGACTTAGGCCTGTTCATAGAGCTTGCCATGACAGGTGCCCTTGTCGGCGCGATGTACGGCCTCGTGGCGCTGGGCATCGTGCTGATCTACAAAACTTCGGGCACCGCCAATTTCGCGCAAGGCGCGATCGCTATGATGGGCGGCTATCTCGCCTGGCTTTTCGCGGCCGGATTGGGACTGCCGATGTGGCTTGCGATTCCGGCAGCCGTCGCAGCCATGTTTTGCTTCGGCATTCTGGTGGAGCGAACGGTGCTGCGGCGCATGATCGGCCAGCCGGTCATCATGGTGGTGATGCTGACGTTCGGGATCGAGCTGTTGTTGCGTGGAGCTGTTCCGGGCTTGTTGGGTTCGGCGGTAAAGCGTCTCAGCTTGGGCATTCCGCAGGCGCCGGTTTTTCTCGGAGAGGTGCTGATCAATCGTGCCTATCTGATCGGTGGCGGGATTTCCGCCGCGCTGATCGTGGCCGCGATTGTACTTTTCAATTCGCGGGCCGGGATCATCATGCGGGCGGTGTCCGACGATCAGGGTGCGTCGTGGTCGGTCGGCATCCGGGTGGAGCGCGCGATCGCTATCGCTTGGGGGCTCTCGGCGGTAGCTGCAACGTTTGCCGGCATCCTCTGGGGGAGCATGCAGGGGATCGATTGGAGCCTGTCGCTATTGCTGATGAAGGCGCTCGCCATCGCGATACTTGGCGGGCTCGACAGCATTCCAGGCGTATTGCTTGCCGCCGTGATCGTCGGTGTGTGCGAGAGTCTGGCGACTGGCTTCCTGGATCCGATTGTCGGCGGCGGAACGCGGGATATCGTCGCCTCCGTCATCATCGTGGTCACGTTGATGGTACGGCCCTACGGCCTGTTCGGCCACGAACAGATCGAGAGGGTGTGATGTTCTACCGGCGCGCCGGCATCCGCCACACGGACTATCGGCACGAGCGCCAGCTGTGGCCGCTGCCGTTCGACCGGCTTCTGGTCGCGGTCGTGGTCGCGTTGCTGCTCGCCGCGCCGTTCGTCGTCGACCGGCTTTATCTGGTCGCCTATCTGCTTCCCTGGCTGATCTGGTCCTCAGCGGCGCTTGGCCTCAATCTCCTGATGGGTGGCGCCGGGCAGATCCACCTCGGATACGGCGCCGTGATGGCCATCGGCGCTTATACAAGCGTCCATCTCGTGCGCATCGGCGCGCCGTTGGAGCTGGCGATGCTGGCCGGGGGTCTGGCGAGCGCGCTGATCGGCTCCGTCTTCGGTGCCGCGGCGCTGCGGGTCAAAAGTCTTTACCTCGCCATGGCGACGATTGCGATGCAGTACATCGTCGACTTCGCGATCACCCACATACCTGGCGTCAGCGGAGGCGGGCAGGCCTCGATCGAGGTTCCGCCGGTGCGTTTCCTGGGATTGCCGATAGAGGGCGACCTGCGGACCTACTACATGGCCCTCGCGGTCTGCGCCGTCATCACGTTATTCATGCTCAATGTCGGACGCACGGCTTTCGGACGTGCCCTGGCGGCCGTACGTGAAAGGGATTACGCCGCGGAGATCATCGGCATCGACACGTTCAAATACAAACTGCTCGCGTTCTGGACGAGCTCTTTCATCGGCGGTGTCGTCGGATCGGTGCTGGTTGTGTGCTATCTGCGCAGCGTTTCGCCCGACCAGTTCCATCTCGACCTCTCGATCCAGATTCTCGCCATGGTGATCGTCGGCGGACTAGGCAGCGTACTCGGCAGCTTTTTCGGTGCAGGGTTGGTCCTTTTCGCGCCGATCGTCTTCAACAATTTAATCGGCTTTGCCGCTGACCGGTCGGGAATCGCGATCAGCACCGATCTGCGGGCTCACCTGCCGCTGATGCTCTATGGCGCGCTTATCATCGTGTTTCTGGTCGTCGAGCCGCTCGGCTTGGCAAAGATCTACGACAACGTTCGCAACTACTTTCTGGTCTGGCCGTTCCGCACGGCCAGGAGATGAACAAACCGCGGCCGGCTGCGGGAGTTTCAAGCCGGCAACAAAAGGGAGGACGAAATGAGACTGACACGGCGTACCTTCGTCGCCAACACGGCCGCCACTGCCCTCATTGGCATGCGTTCGGCCATTGCGGCGGACGAAAAAATCATCCGCTTTGGAATGCCGCAGGATTTCACGAAGATCTATACGTTCGTGACCGCGGAATACAGCCAAGGCCAGCGTGACTATATCAGCCTCGTCAACGGACGTGGCGGCGTCAACGGCTATAAGATCGTCGCCGACGTGAGCGATCACGCCAACGACATCCCGCGCGCCATCGAAGCGTACGAGCGGCTCAAGCGCGAGGGCATGGTGCTGGTCGATCCGCTCTCCACGCCGGTCGCCCGTGCGCTGGTGTCGCGCGCGCTCGAAGACAAGATCAACATGGTCACCGCGTTTTCGGGGCGTAGTGACGCGGCCGACGGCTCAGTGTTTCCCTATGTGATGCCGCTATCGCCGAACTATTGGACGCAGGCCGGCCTGATCATCGATTTCTTCCGCCAGCAGGACAAGGATCTCAAGGGCAAGAAGATCGTACTGGTGCACATCGACACGCCGTTCGGCAAAGAGCCGATCCCAATCTTCCAGGCTCTCGGCCAGAAACTCGGTTACGAGTTCGAGACCTTCCCGTACACGCCACCCGGAAACGACCAAGCCGCCATCTGGCCGCAGGTGCGCCGCGCCAAGCCGGACTGGGTGGTCTTCTGGGGAGCTGGCGTCGGTCAGACTACCGCGCTCAGCGAGGCGATCCGAAACGGCATTCCCATGGATCGCATGTCCTCAAGCGTCTGGATCTCCGAATCCGACATGGATGTCGTCGGCAAAGATGCCGTCAAGGGCGTGCTCAAGTTCGAGGCCTGTGCCAGCGGCCGCAGCCCGAAGGTCATTGCGGATATCCTCAAGGATGTCGCCGGCAAAGGGCAGGGGGCGGGTCCGGAGGCCAAAATCGGGACCAGCTACTACAATATGGGAGTGATGATGGGCGCGATCATGGTCGAAGGCGTCCGTGTTGCATTCAACAAAGCCCCGAACGGTCCGATCACGGGTCCCTGGCTCAACGACGGCTTGACCTCCATCACCGATTTTACCGCTGAAGGTCTGCTGCCAGCCATGACGGTCACGAAAGAGGACCATCAAGGTGGCGGAAAAGGCCGGATCGCGCGGTGGGACGGGACGAAATTCGTCCCGCAGACGGACTGGTTCTCGGCGAACCAGGACGTGGTGTGGGCGGAGATCCGCAAATCCGCGGAAGCGTTCAAGAACACCGGCAAGTAATCCGGCAATCGAAATGCTGCTCAGCCTCAACAATATCGAGGTGGCCTATGACCGCGTGTTTCTCGCGATCAAGAGCATTTCCATCGACGTGCCCGAGGGGGGCCTCGTAGCCCTCCTCGGGGCAAACGGCGCTGGTAAGAGCACGACTCTGAAGGCGATCAGCGGTCTTCTGCGGCCCGAGCGAGGCGAGGTGACGAAGGGAAAAATCACTTTCGCGGGAAAGGATCTTCTCTCGCTTGACCCGCCGGACCGGGTGCGGCTCGGGCTCGCCCACGTGCTCGAAGGCCGCCGGGTTTTTGCACATCTGACGCCGCGGGAAAACCTCCTGGCGGCGACCTCCATGCATCGCGATCGCGGACACATCAACAGTCTTGTTGAACGGACCTTCGCGTGGTTTCCCCGTTTGGCCGAGCGTGCCGGCGCGCAGGC
>JBEKSB010000187.1:0-8149 GCA_049517455.1 Xanthobacteraceae bacterium | reverse complement strand
GGTGGCGTGCATCACGGCGGTGGCCATCGCTCCGACATCCGGCTGAAGCACGACATCGTCATGCTGGGCCGTCTCGATAATGGCCTCGGCTTTTATCGCTTCAGCTACAACGGCAGCAACAAAGCCTATGTCGGCGTGATGGCGCAGGAAGTCCAAGTGGTCATGCCGGAGGCTGTCGTGCGCGGCAGCGACGGTTATCTGCGGGTCTATTATGACCGGCTCGGGCTACGCATGCAGAGCTACGACGCGTGGGTGGCTTTGGGCGAAAGAATTCCCGCCACCACACCTGTCAAACACTGACGGCCGACGATGACGCCGACCGTGCCAAGTTTGTTTAACGCAAGGAGGTCCATCGTGAGCAATCCGCGCGTGGTCCTGCCGCTCGCGGCTCTAGGCGTGGCTCTGGCGATCGCACCGGCGATCGCACAAACCAAGCCGCCGGCGGTTGACGCTGCCGAAGCGCCTAGCGCGCCGGCTGAAGCGCCCCTCACCGTCGGCGCTTTGCAGATCGGCTCGGTCGCCAATCTCGAGGTCGCAGGCTTCGATATCGGCGTGGCGGCCAACAGCGTCACCTATTCCTATTATTTAAAGAATACTGCTTCGGCGGACCTCGCCGTTACGGCTGCTGTGTCGTTGCCCGAACTGCAAGCCAGCGCCGACGGTAGCGAGATCTGGACGCTCGCCGCCAACGACCCGGACAATTTTGTCGACCTGACGATCACCGCAGCCGGAGCGCCGGTACCGACCAAAGCAGAGGTCCATGCCTACGCGCTCGGTATCGATCGCCTCGCCGAGATCAAGGCGGACCATCTGCCGCTGATTCCGTTCGGTGTCCAAGTCGACAAGGCGCTGGGCGCGCTATCGCCGGAGGCCGCCGACCGGCTCGCCGCGCTCGGCGTTATTTCGCCGCGCGATCCGGCGCGGCCCAAGTCGCCGGTGACGCCCGACTGGTCGCTCAACGTGGTGCGGAGCTGGCGCCAGATCCTGCCGCCGGGCAAGACCACGCCGATCGTCGTCAAATTCGTTCCGGTCACTGCGCATTACCGAATGGCGAAGGGCGACGAGCAGGACCTTGGCGATATGAAGGATGAAGTCTGTCTGAAGCCGCAAGTGCTCGGCACTTTGCAGTCTCGTCTCAAAAGCAATGGCGCCTGGAACGTGACCGATATGTCGCTCGCCGATGACAGCCCTGCCCGCTGGATCGACAGTCCGCCGGCGACGCTTTCGGTGCAAAAACCGAAGCCCGACGCGATCGTCGCCTTCTGCGGCATGGACGATAAGACCGCGGGCAAGCCTGCCGTGCTCGGCGCCGCACCCGAAGACAATGACGGAATTCGCATCGTCATTTTCGAAGCGGCGAAATAAGCTCCAACGCGGATCTTGTATTGCTCCGTTGCTTCGCTCCTCGCAAGGACGCGTGAGACGGCAATTAGTTCTTGCCGGCCTGCTCGGCCCGGATCGCCGCTTCGTGATACCAGCCGCTCCCGGACGCAACCTTCACGCCTGGCGGCAACTGAACGCTCGCCACCTGCCTGGATTCGTCACGTTGGCTGGCGGCTGCGAAACGGCCCCGCGCAGGGAACGCGTAGATCTTGGCAGATCCGGAAATATGGGGCGATCCAGAAAAATTCGTCGTCATGGCTCGGTTCCTTCGCCGTGCGCGCAAATCAATGCGCGTCAATCAGTGAGTCTGTTGATCCTAATATAATGCTTTGCCCGGTCTTTGTTCGGCATGCCTCACAGAAAATCAGCGAATGGCTACAATATGTGCATTTCAGTTTTTGCTTATTCCCATCGCATCCAGCTGAAGCCGAATTACTGCGGTGTCGCATGTCTTCACGTTGAGGCGCGATCAACGTGTTGATTGGCATATTAAATGCTTAAAAACGCTCGGAGGTGGCGTCCGCCGCTTTTCGCGGCAGCGGACGCGTCGGTGCCCCTGACGTCCTATGCATTACCTCAAGAAAGAACGCCGAGAGAGATCCCATGACAAAATACAAACTCGAGTATATCTGGCTCGATGGCTACAAGCCGGTGCCGAACCTGCGCGGCAAGACCCAGCTCAAAGATTTCGACGCGTTTCCGACGCTGGAGCAGCTTCCGTTGTGGGGCTTCGACGGCTCATCAACCATGCAGGCGGAAGGGCACAGTTCGGATTGCGTCCTCAAACCGGTCGCACTCTATCCCGACGCTGCGCGCATCAATGGCGTCCTCGTCATGTGCGAAGTCATGATGCCGGATGGCACCACGCCGCACCCGTCAAACAAGCGCGCTACCATTCTCGACGATCCCGGCGCCTGGTTCGGTTTCGAACAAGAGTACTTCTTCTACAAGGACGGCCGCCCGCTCGGCTTCCCGCCGAGCGGCTATCCCGCGCCGCAGGGCCCCTACTATACGGGTGTCGGCTACAAGAATGTCGGCGACATCGCCCGCAAGATGGTCGAGGAGCATCTCGATCTTTGTCTCGCCGCCGGCATCAACCATGAAGGCGTCAATGCCGAGGTGGCGAAGGGCCAATGGGAATTCCAGATTTTCGGCAAGGGCTCCAAGCGCGCCGCTGACGAAATGTGGATGGCCCGGTATCTGATGTTGCGCCTGACCGAAAAGTACGGCGTCGACATCGAATTCCACTGCAAGCCGCTCGGCGATACCGATTGGAACGGCTCCGGCATGCACGCAAACTTCTCGACCAAATACTTGCGCGAAACAGGCGGTAAGGAGTATTTCGAAGCGCTGATGAAGGCATTCGAGCTTGCCCGCGAGGATCACATCGCGGTCTACGGGCCGGACAACCATATGCGGCTCACCGGCAAGCACGAGACCGCGTCGATCAACCAGTTTACCTACGGCGTGGCGGACCGCGGCGCGTCGATCCGCGTGCCGCACAGTTTCGTCAATAACGGGTACAAGGGTTACCTGGAAGATCGCCGGCCGAATTCGCAAGGCGACCCCTACCAGATCGCTTCCCAGATTCTGAAGACGATCGCATCCGTCCCGACCAGCGGCAAAGTCAGCGCCGCAGCTTAGTGCATGATCCGGAAAAGTGGAGGCCGGTTTTCCGAAAGATCATGCACCACTAAAATGCTTAAGGCAGTTGCAGCAATCGGCGTCGATCTTCAACGAGCTGGTCATTGCGGACGACGCCGCGGGGGGAGGTGATCGGCGTCCCCTCCCCCCGATCCATCTGCCACAACGGACTCGGGCGCTCGCGACGCTGCGTTGGGCTATTGCACCTAAAGCTACTTGCTCCGCTCGAGCAGCTCGACCGACACGCCCTCGGGCGCGCGGATGAAACAGACGCGGATGCCCGGCCGGATTGTGGTCGGCTCCATGGTGAATTCGGCGCCCTTGGCCTTCAGCTCGGCCGCGATGGCGTCGATGCCGCTAACCGCAACACCGAAATGGTCAAGACCGCGACACGGAATGGTGGGCGCGGCGTGGGTGCCGTCGCCGTCCTTGACCGGCATAATGAAGACATCGGCGCCGCCGAGTTTTAGGTCGATGCGCGGGGCGCCCTGCTGCATCGTGCGGATCACTTCGGCGCCGAGCATTTCTTCGAACCACGCCGCCATCGCCTCGGGGTTAGCGGTGCGCAGATGAATGTGATCCCACGTGAACTTGGCCATGGCGCGTTCTCCCTGTCTCGCCGCTATGCGTGTTTGCTATTTGAAATAACTGACGCCGCAGGCCTGGTTGCCGACGCGCGCCTCAAAGGATTGCTTCGGAACCGGCTTTTTCACTCCGGGCTTGGGGAAGTCATAGTCGACGGTGACGATGCTTTCCTCCGGCGCGTTCGCCACCGCGTCGTAGGCGCGCTGTCCGATCGCATCGTTCGGCGGCAGTTTCAGCTCGCGGATATTGGTGCCGACAAGCAGTGGACTTTCGTAGGCCGTGAAATTGCCGTCAGGCAAGCTGAAGCAAAAGACGTAAAGGTCGCGGTCGCGGAATTGTTTGTTTTTCTCGTCGTTGAATTGCTTGAGTGCGGCAGCTTCGTTGACTTTGAGCGCGGCGATCGCGCGCTCCAGCATCGCTCGCGCTTCGTCGGCAGTGCCGAATTGTTCGGCGCCAGGTAACGCGCCGCTCCACAGCAGCGCCAAAGCCGCAAATGCAGCCGCAAACAATCTCCTGCTCATGGTGTTCTTACAACTCCCGGATGAATTGAAATTGACGCGACCGTTAGTAGCGATTTTCTTGGCGGCACGGAAGCCCGTCCATGACTCGTCAAGAAGGGCTGCGTCGTGCAAGTTCTTCTAGCCTTGTGGCCAGCTGGTTCAGTTCCCAAGCGCGCGCCAACGCGGCCGCCCTGCCCCACGTCGGCTCCCGGCTCGTAAAACGCGGCAAGGGCGCCTTGCGGTCCATGGTGGCGATCGAACGATAGAGCCGCAAATTCTCGGCCTGTTTGGCAAAACGGCCGGCCTTGAGGACTGCTGCTAGGCTTCCATACTTTCGCAGCAACGTTGCCGCGCCGGTCGGGCCGACGCCCGGAGCGCCCGGTAGCTTGTCCGACGGGTCGCCGCGCAAGGCGATGAAATCCGGCACCTGTATTGGATCGACGCCATAGCGCGCGCGGACTTCCGCCGGGCCGATGCGCGCCATCTCGCCGGCACGGACCGGGTAGAGAATCGTCGTTCGCTCCGAGGCAAGCTGGAACGTGTCGCGATCGCCGCTGGCAATGAGGACAGTGCCGCCGCGCCGCTCTTCAGCGGCGGCCGCAGCGGCGAGGAAATCGTCGGCTTCATAGCCTGCGCGGCTGGCGTTGGCAAAGCCGCAGGCGGCGACGAAGTCCGGAATGACTGCGAGCTGCTCCAATAAATCGTCGTCGAATTCCCGCCCGCTCTGATAGGCGGGAAATTCTTCGTGGCGATAGGTCGGCGCCTCCATCGTGTCCCAGGCGACCAGCACCGCGCGCGGCTGCTCCTCGCGATACAGCCGCAGCAGAAGATTGGCAAAGCCGAGAATGGCGCCGGCGGGTTTTTGGCCTTTTCGCCGAATGTTTTTCGGCAGCGCATGGTAGGAGCGATGAGCTAAAGAATCGCCGTCGATGGCCAATAGCGGCCGCCGGCCTTTTGGCTTTACCGACGGCTTCGCCGGTTGCGTGTTCCGTTTGTTGGATGTTGGCGCCACTTTCACCGCCGCGCGGGAAGAGGTTCGTTGCGCCGGCGCGCTGTCGCGCAACTCGACCCAGGCCGGGGCATGATCACTGGCATTGTCTTTGCCACGAACCGCGCGATCGACGCCGGCGGCAACCAGCCGTTGCGCGGCTTCGCTGCTCAGCAGGAGATGGTCGATGCGCAGCCCGCCATCGCGCGGCCAGCGGTCTCGCAAGTAGCTCCAATACGTGTACATCGGCGCATTGGGATGCAGCGAGCGGATGGCGTCGCGCCAGCCTTGCTTGAGAATGCGCGCAAAACGCGCGCGGCTTTCCGGCTGAAGCAGCGCATCCTTGGTATAGGACTTTGTCGGATAAATATCGCGATCGGTCGGAACGACGTTGAAGTCGCCGGCCAGCACGACCGGCACGCCGACGGCAAACAGCTCCGCGGCATGGGCCGCGAGGCGATCCATCCATGCGAGCTTGTATTTGAATTTCGGTCCCGGCTGCGGGTTGCCGTTCGGCGCGTAGAGCGACGTTATAAGCACGCCGTTCACGGCAGCCTCGATGTAGCGCGCCTGCGTGTCGTCCGGATCGCCGGGCAATTCGGTGCGCGTGAGGATGGGGTCAGTCCCGCGCGCGAGAACGGCGACGCCGTTCCACGATTTCTGGCCACGCCAGACCGCGCCATAACCCGCTTTCTCGATCGCCGCTTTGGGGAATTCACGATCCGTAGCCTTCAGCTCCTGAAGGCACACCACATCGGGCTTGGCCGCGCGCAGCCAGGTGAGAAGATTGGCCAGCCGCTTGTTAACGTTGTTGATGTTGAAGGTGGCAATTTTCATGACACGAGAACGTCACCCCCGGGCTTGACTCAGAGGCTTCATGCGGACTTCCGGAGTCCACCGCATTTCAGCGTGGATTGCCGGGTCAAGCCCGGGGATAACGAAGCGATGTAAAACCGGCACCTAGTCACCTTTTCGACGCTGTCAGTCTGACCTACAATAAAGCCTGGTGCCGCCCGAGCTACCATCGGAGAATGGCCGTCATGCCCGACGCCGTCCGCGACAACCCCACCCGCTCCCGCTTCGAGCTTGACGCGAATGGCGTAAAGGCCGTGGCGAACTACACGATCGCTGGCAACGTGATCACGTTCACGCACACCGAAGTGCCGCCGCAGGCGCGCGGCGGCGGTACCGCCTCGCGGCTCATCGCCGGCGCGCTGCAAGCGGCGCGTGCGCGCGAGCTGAAAATCGTTCCGCGCTGCTCGTTCGTGAGTGCCTACCTCGCCAAACATTCGGAGTTTCAGGATCTCGTGGCATAGGCGGCATGGCAGGTTTACGCCGCCGGCTTCTCGACGATCAGATTGCCGTCGTCGTCGACCGAGAGCCCCGTCTTGCGCGCCTCGATGACCACCGACGGGTGCCAGTCGACCTTGCCCGGATCGGGGCCGCCAACGATCGCGATCAGGAGCGCATCGGGGTGGTCGGAAATGTTGCGGAAGCCGCGGAAGATGCCGATCGGCACGTTGCACACGTCGCCTTCGTCGAGATCGATCGTGCGCTCGATATCGCCTTCGAGCCAGAACACCTGCCAGCGGCCATGGATGGGCAGGAACACTTCCTCGGTCGCATGCCGGTGGAGCGCCGCTCCCTTCCCCTTCGCCGCGCGCACATAGGTGATCGAGAAGCCAGAGGCCCCCGCCTTCACATGCGGCCGGAGCGCTGGGTTTTCGGTGACGCCCATTCCCACCATGTTGATGATCTCCCGCTCGTAGGCGGGAAGGCGCTGATCGAGGAAAGCGAGGTCCGAGCCCTTGGCGCTCGCGTGCGCGAAATGCCCGTGCCGCATCGTGTCAGGCGATATGCGTGGAACCGGCTTGCCGGCAAGCCGCGGATCGACAACTGGCATGGTCTCCTCCTATTGGTCTGCCGCTCCAGCGCGCCGGACGGCTGAAAATCTTTGTGCCTTCGTTTTAACGCGCGCTTCAGCTCCGCTCAATCCGGTCTAGGCATTTAGTGGAGCATGCTCCCGTCTCGATCTTGCTCAACACCTCTTGCATCTCTTGCAGCATCTCACGGGTGCGTTCCGCATAGAACGCGTTCACGACCTCGTCAGATCGTCTGCACCTTCGGATCGAGCGGATTTATTCCGGCGGCCACCAGGCGATTGTGCAAGGCTTGCAGCACTTCATCTCGTTCAAACATGAGCGGCCTCTTTGATTGGTCGCCGCCTACAGCCGCATCACCGGGCGCTTGCCCTTGCCATGCTCGCTCGGGACTTTCACCAGCGCCTCACCGTCCAGCACCACCTCGCCGTCAACCTCACAGAGGCAGGACAGCCGCGCGCGCGATTTTTCCGGCATCAGCTCGGCGACCGTCACCGTGACCATCACGGTGTCACCGATCTTGACGGGGGCGCGAAAATTCAGCGTCTGCGAGATGTAGACCGCGCCGGGACCCCGCAGCCGCGTGCCGAGCACCGCCGAAATGAGACTCGCCGTGTAGAGCCCGTGGGCGATGCGGGTTCGGAACGAGGTCTTGGCGGCGAAGTGCTCCGACAAGTGGATCGGATTGCGGTCGCCGGTGAGTTGCGCGAAGCCGACGACGTCGGACGAGGCGACGGTTTTGGTCAGCCGCTCGGTCATGCCGACTGACAAATCCTCGAAGAAAAGCGTGCGAAGTACGAGTGTATTTTTACTATCTTTATCAGGCATTTAATGGCGATTTCTGGCTCAGATTTCGACCTATTTTTTTCCCAAAAAACGGGGCTGGGAAGAACATGAGAAGATTGAAGTTTAGCGGGCGCCGGTTCAGGCGAGAACATTACCCCCGGCATCGCTTCCCAGGAGGGCAACGGCCTCCGCCTGTACGTCTCGCCATAACGGCGCGGCCTGATTCGGCGGCAGCGCCGCCACGCTGTGCCGCCGGCGGTATTAATGATGTGGTGGACGGTGCCCGCTCCCGGCAACGAGGTGCCCTAGGGTGATCGTTGCGATCGAATCACATCAGGGAGCCATCGACATGCAAGTCACCACGATCGGTTTGGATATCGCCA
>JBEKSB010000186.1:0-8220 GCA_049517455.1 Xanthobacteraceae bacterium | reverse complement strand
TGCTGGCATTGCGCTCGGCGCAGCGGCCATCGCGGCGCTTCACGCTCAAGCAAAGCCGCCGGTCTATGTCATCAATGAAGTCGATGTGACGGACCAGGCTGGATTCCGGACCTATGCCGAAGCCCAATCGAAGCTGATCCAGAATCATGGCGGCCGATACATCATCCGCGGCGGCAAAGTCACTGCGTTCGACGGAGAGCCGCCCAAGCGGTTTACCGTTTACGTCTTCGATGGCGAGGAAAATATGTTGGCTTGGCGTAATGACCCGGCACAAAAGGACGTGCTGGGGACCCGCGACAAGGTGGCTAGATTCCGATCTTTCGCCGTCGAGGGCTTGCCAAACTAACTCCGGCAAAATTTGCGCGCGCGAGCGCGCTAACTGGGTGGCTTAAGCGCGGGCCGGCCGGCGATGTAGGTCTGGCGCACCGTGCGGTCATCCCCCATCGTCATCAATACGAAGAGCTCTTCCTCGAGGTCGCGCGCCATTGCCATGCGATGCGCCATGGCAGGCGTCGCGCGCGCGTTGAGCACTACGAGATCGGCGAAGGCGCCGGGCGCGATCGTGCCGATTTCCTTTTCGAGACCGAGCGCGGCAGCATTGCCGCGCGTCATCAGATCGAACGCAGCAAGTGCCGGGAGGTTCTGGCCCTGTAACTGCATCACCTTATAGGCCTCGGCGGCAGTGCGGAGCATGGAATAAGACGTGCCGCCGCCGACATCGGTTGCGAGTGCGATGCGCACGCCCGCTGCCGCGAGGCGTGCATAATTGAACAGGCCGCTGCCGATGAAAAGGTTCGAGGTCGGACAGAACACCGCGACTGATTGCGTGTCGCGAAGCAGTGCGACCTCGTCTTCGCCGAGATGGATGCAATGCCCGAACAGCGAGCGCGGGCTGAGGAGGCCGAAGCGGCCATAGACGGCGGTGTAGCTCGGGTCATCGGGGAAAAGGCGCCTTACCGTAGCAATCTCACCGTGATTTTCGTCAAGATGGGTCTGCATCAGGACGGTCGGAAACTCCTTGAGCAATGCGCCCGCCGCAGCGAGTTGTTCATCGGTCGACGTGATGGCGAAGCGCGGCGTCACCGCATAACGCTGCCGGCCGGTGCCATGCCAACGGCGGATAAGGTCGCGGCTATCGGCGATGGCGTTGGGCGCCGGCGCCAGCAACCCCGGCGGGCCGTTGCGGTTCATGATCGCGTTGCCGGCGATCATGCCGACGTTGCGCTTATGCGCCGCCGCGAACAGCGCTTCCGCTGAAGCCGGATGCGCCGTGCAATACGCGAGCGCCGTGGTCGTGCCGTTTCGGGCGAGCTCATCGAGGAAAAATTCGGCGTTGCGCGCCGCGTGGCCGGGATCGGCGAATTTCTGCTCCTCGACGAAAGTATATTTCTCCAGCCATTCGAGAAGCTGGGCGCCGTAGGACGCGATCACCTGCGTCTGCGGATAATGGATATGCGGGTCGATGAATCCCGGCAGGATCAGGGCATCGGCATGATGCTCGACCGGCGTCGCCGCCGGCAGAGCTGCGGTCAGTTCGTCCGCCGGTCCCACCCGTTCGATCCGGCCGTCCCTCACCACGACGATGCCGTCGTCGATGTAGCGATAACTTTGCGCGTCGCCGGCGCCGCGCGGCGCGCGCAAGAAAGTCAACAGCCGGCCGCGAATGGCACGCAAACTTACGTCCGCCAAACTTGCGCCCGCCATGTCTTCTTCACTTCCATATCTTCTTCACTTCGCCGTCGCGCCGGATGCGAGCCACGATGCGAGGACGAGGCGCTCGTCGTTCGTCATCTCCGTGATGTTGCCCGGCGGCATGGCGTTCGAGTGCACGGCGACGATCCCGATCAGAGGGGCATGCAGCCGAATCTGTTCTTCGGTGTCGAGCAACACGCCTTGCGGCGCCGCCGCGATGCCATCCCAGACCGGTTCGGCGGCATGACACATGCTGCAACGGGACATGACGATATTGCTGACGTCGGCGAATTTCGGCGCCGGCGGCAGTGCGCCGGTCGTCGCCGCGCGCGGTCCGGCGGCCGACAGCCAGGCGACCGCCGCCATGCCGGCGGCGGCTACGCCCCACGTCCACCACGGACTGCCATTGCCTTCATGGCGCGAATTGAAGAAGTGACGGATCACCGGGCCGATGGCGAGCACGATGGCGACAATCAGCCAATTAAATCGGGTCGCAAAGAACAGCGGATAGTGATTGCTCAGCATCAAAAAAACGACGGGAAGCGTCAGGTAGTTATTATGCACGGAGCGCTGCTTACCGAGTTGGCCCCAGGCCGGATCGGGCGCCTTGCCGGCGAGCATCGCGTCGACTGTCTTCTTCTGGTACGGAATGATGATGACGAAGACATTAGCGACCATGATCGTGCCGATGAGCGCACCGATCTGGGTGAAGGCGCCACGCCCGCTGAACACATGCGTGAAGCCGTAGGTTAGCGCGACCAGGAAGACGTAACCGACGAGCGCCAGCGCTACCTCGTGGCGGCCGAGCGGAGATCGGCACAGAGCCTCATACGCAAGCCAAGCGACTACGAGGCTCACAAAGGCAATGCCCGCCGCCTGCACCGCGGTGAGATCGATGACCGACTTATCGATCAGGAAGAGATCCGCGCCGAGATAATAGACGAGAACCAGCAGCGCAAACCCCGAGAGCCACGTCGTATACGCTTCCCATTTGAACCAGGTCAGGCTGTCCGGCATTTGCGCGGGCGCGACCAGGTATTTCATCATGTGGTAGAAGCCGCCGCCGTGAACTTGCCACTCGTCGCCCTTCACGCCGGCCGGCAATCCGGGCCGCGCCTTGAGGCTGAGATCGAGGTGGATGAAATAAAACGAGCTGCCGATCCACGCTATGCCGGCAATGACATGCAGCCATCGCAGGATGGCGCTTGCCGATTCAGCAAGTATAAGCTCCACGATGTCGGGTTCCCCCTCGTCTGACCCCGGCAAAATCCAGAATGACAGAACCGGCGTAACCTGTGCAAGCTCGTCGCCTTGGCGTCCATTTAGGCAGGTTTCACCAACTGCCTACTTTTGCTCCCGCCGTTTTTGTCGGATGATGGCCGCGGACTGGGGCTGGCGATCGCGCCAATAATGGAACGATCCTTGCAACGTAGCGTGCAAGAAGCTTTGTAAAATCAGGGTAGCGCGGCGATTTTCATGCTTGATGCGTCATCACAAGCCGGTTCCCTGCGGTCCGGGCCGCTACTGAGCGCCGTCTCAATAAGCAAGCGTTACGGTGATTTTCTCGCCAACGATTGCATCGACCTTGATCTGTTCTCTTCCGAAATCCACGCGCTCCTTGGGGAGAATGGCGCGGGCAAGTCCACGCTGGTGAAAATGATGTACGGCCTAATCCAGCCGAGCGGTGGTGAACTGCGCTGGATGGGGCAGAAGGTCGTGCTTGCCGGGCCCTCCGAGGCTCGCTCGCTCGGCATCGCCATGGTGTTCCAGCACTTTTCGCTGTTCGAGAATCTCACGGTCGCCGAGAATGTCGCGCTCGGGCTTCCACCGACGGAGTCGTTCGCCGCAATTTCGGCGCGGCTTGAGGAGACAGCGCGGGTCTACGGTCTGCCGCTCGAACCCAAGCGTGAAGTGTGGCGGCTGTCGGTGGGTGAACGGCAGCGCATCGAGATCGTGCGCGCGCTGATGCAAAACCCGAAGCTCTTGATCCTCGACGAGCCCACGGCCGTGCTCACGCCGCAGGAGGCGGATCAGCTCTTTCTCGTGCTCGACCGGCTCAAGAGCGAAGGCCGTGCTCTCCTCTACATCAGCCACAAGCTCGAAGAGGTTAAGCGGCTCTGCGACACGGCGACGATCTTGCGCGGCGGTAAGAAGGTGGCGACCTGCGATCCGCGCCAGGAAACCGCCGCGTCGCTCGCCCGCATGATGGTCGGCGCCGACATCGGCGAGGTGAAAGCGATGTCAGGCCGCAGCGTGTCGGTGCCGCGGCTCGTCATCTATAAGCTTTCGCTGGAGCCGGACGATCCGCATGGTACGCACCTCGAAGAGGTGTCGCTCGAGGTGCGGGGCGGAGAGATCGTCGGCATCGCGGGAGTCTCCGGCAACGGTCAGGGCGAATTGTTTTCCGCGCTATCCGGAGAGCGCCTATCGCCGGCCGAAGGCGCCATTGTGATCGACGGTCAGGCGGCTGGCTTGCTCGGCGTGACAGAGCGCCGCCGCATGGGCGCCGCCTTCGTGCCGGAGGAGCGGCTTGGGCATGGGACCGCGCCGCGCATGAAGTTGTCCGAAAATGCTCTTCTCACTGGCCACGCTGCCAGCGGCATGGTCAAAAAAGGCTTCATCGACAAGCCGGCAACGCTTACCGCCGTCGATCGCACGACCAAGTCCTTCGACGTGCGCAAGGCCAAGCGCGATCCGGAAGCGGTGAGTCTCTCGGGCGGCAATTTGCAGAAATTCATCGTCGGTCGCGAAATCCTGCGCGAGCCCGGTGTTCTGGTGGTGAGCCAGCCGACCTGGGGCGTCGATGCCGGTGCGGCGGCGACTATTCGCCAGGCGCTGATCGATCTTGCCGCCCGCGGCACCGCGGTGCTGGTCGTCAGCCAGGATCTCGATGAACTTGCCGAGATTGCCGACCGCATTGCGGTGATGTTCCACGGCCGGCTGTCGGAGCCGCTCGACGCCGCCGAGGCGACGCGCGAAAGGCTTGGATTGCTGATGGGCGGTGCAAACCCCGCCAAGCCACCCGGACCGCAGGAGGCCAAGCATGCAGTTGGTGCTTGAAAAACGCGCCGAGCGTTCCACGTTCATCGCGGTCGCTTCGCCCCTGATCGCCATCGTGCTCACGCTCGTCACCATGGCGATCCTATTCGCGATCATGGGCAAGAACCCGATCGCCGCGCTCATCGTTTATTTTATCGACCCGCTGACCGATGCCTATTCGCTGCAGGAGATTGCGGTCAAGGCGACGCCGCTGGTGATGATCGCGGTCGGCTTGTCGCTCTGCTACATCGCCAACATCTGGAACATCGGCGCCGAGGGGCAGTTCATCGTCGGCGCCGTGTGCGGAAGCTGGCTTGCCGTGCACAGCAACGGCACCGATGCCGGTTTTTGGGTGTTGCCGGTCATGCTCCTCCTGGGAGCGATCGGCGGCGCCCTGTACGCGCTCATTCCAGCCATCTGCAGAGTGTATTTCGGCGCCAGCGAAATCCTCACCAGCCTGATGCTCGTTTACGTCGCCGATCTCGGCATGGACTATCTGGTGCGCGGACCGTGGCGCGATCCGAAGGGACTTAATTTTCCAACCACCGCCGAGTTCGATCCCGTAGCCACGGTGCCCACCTTGATCGAAGGCGGCCGGCTGCACGCCGGCGCGGTCATCGCGCTGATCGTCGTCATGCTGGCGACGGTGCTCTTGGGCCGCATGATCATGGGATTTGAAATCCGGCTGGTCGGCGCGGCGCCGCGGGCGGCGCGCTTTTCCGGCTTCAATGCGGATCGGCTGGTCCTCTTCACCTTCGCGGTTTCCGGGGCGCTGGCCGGGCTTGCCGGCATCATCGAAGTGGCGGGGCCGGTAGGACATCTGCAGCCCAACATCTCGCCGGGCTACGGCTTCACCGCCATCATCGTTGCCTTCCTCGGACGGCTCAATCCCGTGGGTATATTGATCGCCGGGTTGTTTCTCGCGCTGACTTTCATCGGCGGCGAAGAGGCGCAAATCTCGATGAAGGTGCCGCTCGACCTCACCAAGGTATTCCAAGGCATCCTGTTGTTCTACGTGCTGGCCTGCGATTCGCTGATCATCTATCGCATCCGCCTGCTGCGAACCATACGAAAGCCCGTGCCCGCTCATGCTTGACGCCCTCGCTCAGATCTTCAGCCTGATATTCTCGGTCAGCTTTATCTTGACGGTGATCACAGCCTCGACGCCGCTGTTGCTGGCGGCGTCCGGTGAATTGGTGGTCGAGCGCTCGGGAGTGCTCAATCTTGGCATCGAGGGGATGATGATCATGGGCGCCGCCTGCGGCTTCGGCGGCGCCTACATGTCGGGCTCGACGCTGATCGGGGCGCTCTGCGGCATCGTCGCCGGCGCGGCGTTGTCGGCGGTTTTCGCCATCCTCACGCTCGGGCTTGCGGTGAACCAGGTCGCGGCCGGCTTGGCGCTCACGATCCTCGGCGTCGGTCTCTCCGGACTGATCGGCGCGGGCTTTGTCGGGGAGCAGATTGTCCAGGCTCCGCGGCTTTATCTGCCGATCCTCACCGATCTGCCCGTGATCGGAAGAATCTTGTTCGGTGAAGATGCTTTCGTCTACGTCTCGATCGCACTCATCATCGCGATTTGGCTCTTTCTTTATCGCACCCGGGCTGGCCTCATTTTGCGGGCCGTGGGCGACAACCACACCTCGGCGCACGCGCTCGGCTACCCGGTGCTGCGGATTCGCATGCTGGCGGTGTTGTTCGGCGGTGCCTGCGCCGGGCTGGGCGGCGCCTTTCTGTCGCTATCCTATACCCCGTTCTTCATTCCGGGAATGACCGCGGGCCGCGGCTGGATCGCGCTGGCGCTGGTGGTTTTCGCCTCGTGGCGGCCGGGCCGCCTGGTCATCGGCGCTTACCTGTTCGGAGCCGTGAGCATCCTGGGGCTGGCTTTGCAACCGCTGCAATTAGGCGTACCCCAACAACTGATGAACGCGCTGCCCTATCTTGCCACGGTCATCGTTCTCGTGTTGATTTCACGAACGCGCGGGACTGCTGGGTCGGCCGCGCCTGCGTCGCTTGGTCTGGTCTTCGTGGCGGATCGTTGAAAAGTTCTGCTGGCGTTTCGCGCCGCGGAGAAACTGAAGGGACGTCCAACTTCGCCAACCCGGAGTAAGATCATGAAGAAATGGAACATTATCGGCGTGGCGGCGGTGCTCGCGGTCGCCGCCGCGACGTTTGGCGGCGCCTATGCCGCCGATAAGCTGAAAGTCGGCTTCATCTATGTCGGGCCGATCGGCGATCTCGGCTGGAGCTACCAACACGACGTCGGCCGCAAGGCGATGGAAAAGGCGCTCGGCGACAAAGTCGAGACGACGTTTCTGGAGAACGTGCCCGAGGGCCCCGACGCCGAACGCTCGATCGAGCAACTCGCGCGCAGCGGCCACAAGCTGATCTTCACGACCTCGTTCGGCTTTATGGACGCGACGCTGAAGGTGGCGAACAAATATCCGGACGTATTCTTTGAACACGCCACCGGCTTCAAGCGCGCGAAGAACATGAGCACTTATGCCGCCCGCTTCTATGAAGGGCGCTACATCCAGGGCCAGATCGCGGCCAAAATGTCGAAGACGGGCGTGATCGGCTATATCGTTTCGTTTCCGATCCCGGAGGTCATCTCCAACATCAACGCCACGATGCTTGGCGCGCAGTCGGTCAACCCGAATATGAAGGTGAAGATCATCTGGGTGAACAGCTGGTTCGATCCGGGCAAGGAAGCCGACGCCGCCAAAGCGCTCATCGATCAGGGCGCCGATATACTGACGCAGCACACCGATTCGCCGGCCGCCACGCAGATCGCGGAGCAGCGCGGCATCCACTCCTTCGGCGAATCGTCCGATATGATCAAGTTCGGACCGAAAGCGCAGCTCACTGCGGACACCGACTATTGGGGCGACTATTACACCAAGCGTGCCCAAGCCGCGCTCGACGGCAAGTGGAAGTCCGAGGACACCTGGGGTGGGCTCGATTCGGGAATGGTCGTGATGGCGCCCTATACCAACATGCCCGACGACGTGAAGAAGATGGCGATGGATACGCAAGCCGCCATCGCGTCCGGCAAGCTGCATCCGTTCAAGTGCCCGCTCACCGATCAGGACGGCAAGACGGTGGAGTGCAAGGGCGGCGACCATCTCGACCCCGGCCAGATTCTGAGCATGAACTGGTACGTCAAAGGGATCGACGACAAAATTCCGGGGAAGTGATTTTTCAACTTCTCGCGTCTGAACCAGCGACGGCCGGGCTCACGCCCTGCCATGGGCTTTTTACTCGCCTTGGGGCGCGTCAGCGCGCGGCGTAGGCGTCGAGCTCGGCGAGGTAGCGGTCCTTGGTCGCCCGCGGCAGCCACGTGCTTTCGAATGCGTTGCGCGAGAGTTGCACGACCTCCTTGGGTCCGAGATCGGCCTCTTCCTGGGTGCGAACGAAATTCTCCGTGATGTAGCCGCGAAAATAGGCCGGGTCGTCCGAATGCACGGTCGCGCGGATGCCAAGCTCAAGCAT
>JBEKSB010000185.1:0-8252 GCA_049517455.1 Xanthobacteraceae bacterium | reverse complement strand
CCGCCTCACCCTCGCGCACGAACGGCACGATGCGCCGCGCTACCAATCCGGCGATCTGGATGACCCCGATGCGCATGCCGCTGCCGGTCGCGATCACGAACATGTTGCGCTCGTTGCTTTCGCTGGCCTTGTCGAGGTCGGCGCTGACGAAGGCGCCGGCGCGGTAGACGACGCGTTCGATGCGTCCGGCCAGAGGACTGCGATTGATGTGACAATCAAACACGCTCATGAAGATGGAAATGCGCGGCAACGCCCGCTCGCCGAGAGCGAGCTCTTTTGGCGGCATTGCCAGAGCGACGCGGCTGACGCGGCCGTCCGCCGGCGCGACCAAAATGCCGTCGCGCACCGGCGTCACCCGCGGCGGATCGCGGAAGAAGTAAGCGCACCACAGCGTCGCCACGGTGGCGAGCCAGCCCAGCGGCGGAAACACCCACAACAGAATGATGGCCACGATCGCGAAACCGCCGATGAAGGGATAGCCTTCCGGGTGGATCGGCACGAGTTGCGAGCGGATGGAATTGATGACGGACATGGCCTTTTATACCGAATATTGCAGAAGCTCGCGGTGGCTAATCGTCATTGCGAGGAACGAAGCGACGAAGCAATCCACAACTTCTAGCCATCACGATGGATTGCTTCGCGGAGCTTGTCATCGGGCCGGCCACTTCGGGCCGGACCCGTCGGCTCCGGTATCACTCCGCGGCGTGGGCGGCCGGCACCAGCTCTTCGTCGTCCGCGCTCGCCACGCCCGGCGGGTTGCGATTGGGCGCAGCCGGCGTTTCCTCCACCTCGGCAAGGATCTGCCGCGCCATCTGCGCCTCACGCTGGCGATTCCACATGCTGGCATAGAGGCCATTATGCGCAAGCAATTGCTCGTGCGTACCGCGCTCGACGATCACGCCCTGATCGAGCACCAAAATCTCGTCGGCCCCGACGATGGTCGAGAGCCGGTGGGCGATGACCAGTGTGGTGCGGTTCTTCGACACGCCATCGAGCGCGTCCTGGATGTCCCGCTCGGTATGGCTGTCGAGCGCGGAGGTCGCTTCGTCGAGCAACAGGATCGGCGGGCCTTTGAGGATGGTGCGCGCAATGGCGACGCGCTGCTTCTCGCCGCCGGAGAGTTTCAAGCCGCGCTCGCCGACCTCGGTCTCGTAGCCCTTGGGCGCGAGGCGAATGAAACTGTCGATCTGCGCGAGCCGCGCCGCCTCCTCGACTTCGGCATCGGTCGCGTCCCATTGACCGTAGCGGATGTTGTAGCGGATCGTGTCGTTGAACAGCACGGTGTCCTGCGGCACCATGCCGATCGCAGCGCGCAGCGATGTCTGCGTCACGTCGCGAATGTCCTCGCCATCGATGAGGATGCGGCCACCGGTCACGTCATAGAACCGGAACAGAAGCCGCGAAATCGTCGATTTTCCGGCGCCCGATGGCCCGACGATGGCGACGGTGCGCCCGGCGCCGACCTCAAAGCTGAGCTTCTTGAGGATCGGCCGTTCTGGCTCATAAGCGAACGAAACGTTGTCGAAGCGGATGGTGCCGGTATGCACTTTGAGCGCCGGTGCGCCCGGTTTATCCTCGATCTCCGGCTTGCGTGACAGGATCGAAAACATGATCTCGATGTCGATCACCGCCTGTTTGATCTCGCGGTAAACCAGACCCATGAAATTCAGCGGCTGATAAAGCTGGATCATCATGGCGTTGATCATCACGAAATCGCCGACCGTGTTGGTGCCGGCCTCGATCCCGTAAGCGCAGAGCACCATCGCGGCCGCAAGCCCGATCGTGAACATAATCGCCTGGCCGGCATTGAGCACGGCGAGCGAGGTATAGGCCTTGACGCTCGCGTCCTCGTAACGCGCCATCGAGCGATCGTACCGCTTGGCCTCGCGCTCCTCGGCGGAGAAATATTTGACGGTTTCGTAGTTGAGCAGCGAATCGATCGCCTTGGCGTTGGCGTCGGTGTCGCTCTCGTTCATCTTGCGGCGGATGCCGATGCGCCACTCGGTGGCGTAAAAGGTGAACCCGACATAAAGCGCGACCGTGAGCATGATGACGATCACGTAGCGCCAGTCGAAATGAAACAGCAGAACCCAGACGATCAGCGCCAACTCGATGATGGTCGGGAGCAGCTGCAGCAGCAACATGCGCACGATGGTCTCGATGGCGTTGCGTCCGCGTTCGAGGGTACGCGTCAGCCCGCCGGTCTTGCGCTCGAGATGGAACCGCAGCGACAGCATATGCATGTGCTCGAAGGTGAGCTTCGCCAGCCGCCGCACCGCGTTCATCGCCACCTTGGCGAAAATGCCGTCGCGCCATTGCGTGAGTACGCCCATCACGATGCGCATGCCGCCATAGGCAAGCGTCATCATGATTGGCGTCGCCACCGCCCAGGCGAGCCAATCGTTGGGCCCGATCGGTGCGGTGCCGTGACCCGCCAACGCGTCCGTCGCCCATTTGAAGGTGAATGGCACCGCGACGGTCGCGAGCTTCGCGGCAAAGATCAGCACGCTCGCGAATATAACGCGGGCCTTCAGGTCGCGGCGGTCGGCCGGCCAGATGTAGGGCCAAAGATGGAACAGCGTCGAGAACAGCGCCCCGCCGTCGGCTCTCACCTCGCGCCTTGGACGAGGAGTGGGTATTCTGATGTCGCTCATTACAAAGTGTGACCTTGACGGCCCCGCCGGCCCGCCACCGGGTTGTCATATAGAGATTCTCTCTGTCTCCCGCATCGGCACGCGGCTTGCTCCATTCCGTTCAAATAACTTGCGCCGCGAACGAATCGCCGCCACATCTAACCCTTTATGAGTGTGACTCTATGAGCAAAATCAATGCGATCTGCGTGTATTGTGGATCGAGCCCGGGCGCCGACCCGGCTTTCGCCGAGGCCGCGCGCGGTTTCGGCAAAATCCTCGCCGAAAATGGCGTGCGGCTGGTTTACGGCGGCGGCTCCATCGGCCTGATGGGCGCGGTCGCCGGTTCCGCAATCGAACATGGCGGCGCGGCCACGGGCATTATTCCGGAGTTCCTAACCGCCAAAGAGCGGCCGCGACGATTGGCGCAAGAGCAAATCGTGACGCGCGATATGCATGAGCGCAAACGCATCATGTTCGATCGTGCCGACGCCTTCGTCGCCTTGCCGGGCGGCGTAGGTACGCTCGAGGAACTGGTCGAGCAAATGACCTGGGCCCAGCTCGGCCGCCACAAAAAGCCGATCCTGGTCGCCAACATCAATGGCTTCTGGGACCCGCTGCTCGCGCTCTTGGCACATATGCGCACGCTCGGGCTGGTGCCGTCGCCGGCTCGAGGCGTCGATCTCCTCGTCGTCGACCGCATCGAGGAGATTCTGCCGAAGCTGCGCGAGGCGGCGCGCGCGGTCAGCGAAGCGGAAAAGAAAATGGCGGTACCCGCGGAGCGGTTGTGATCGTCATTCCGGGGCGCGCCAAAGGCGCGAGCACTACTCCGCGCCCTCCCTTACGAACGTCACCGCCTCGATGCGGTTGCCGTCCGGATCGCGGATGAAGGCCGCGTAGTATCCTTCGTAATAATGCGGCCGCAACCCCGGCTCGCCGTCCGACGTGCCGCCGGCCTGGAGCGCGGCGGCGTGGAAGGCGTCAACCGCCGCGATATCGGACGCGCGCAGGCAGATGTGCACGCCGCTGTCGTCGGCGACGCGGTCCATGGCGTCGCGGCGATTGATCCAGAACTCGGGATATTTTTTGCCGAATCCGATCGCAGCGTCCGGCCACTCCCGCAGCTTTGCCAAGCCGAGCGGCGCCAGCAGCGCGGCGTAGAATTGCTCCCCCTTAACAAGATCGCGCACCGCGATGGAAATGTGGTCGATCATGAGAAATTCTCACGCCGGCGCGCCGGACTTCAGCAACTTATAAATAATCGAATCCATCAGCGCCTGGAACGACGCGTCGATGATGTTGGAAGAGACCCCGATCGTCGTCCAGTGATCGCCGCCTTCGTCGGCGCTCTCGATCAGCACGCGCGTGACGGCTTCCGTGCCGGCGTTGAGGATACGCACGCGATAATCGGTGAGTTCGAGCCCGGTGATGTAGCTCTGATATTTGCCGAGATCCTTGCGCAGCGCGACGTCGAGCGCGTTGACCGGGCCGTTGCCTTCGGCGGCGGAGATGAGAAGGTCGTCGCCGACCTTCACCTTCACTACCGCCATGCTCACGGTGACGCGCTCGCCCTTGGCGTTGATGCGCTGTTCGACGCTGACGTCGAATTTCTCCACGTCGAAGTAGCGCGGCACCTTGCCGAGGAGCCGCCGGGCCAGCAGCTCGAATGAGGCATCCGCCGCTTCGTAGGCGTAACCGATGGCCTCGCGCTCCTTGACCTCGTCAAGCAAACGACCGAGGCGCGGATCGTTTTTGTCGACGGCGAAGCCGATGCGGTCGAGCTCGGCGAGTAAATTCGAGCGGCCGGATTGATCGGAGACGAGGAGCTTGCGCTTGTTGCCGACGCGCTCCGGCGCGACGTGCTCGTAGGTCGCCGGGTCCTTCATAATGGCGGAGGCATGAATGCCGGCCTTGGTGGCGAACGCGCTCTCGCCGACATAGGGCGCATGGCGGTCGGCCGCGCGATTGAGGAGATCGTCGAGCCCGTGCGAGACGCGGGCGATATGGCCGAGCGCCTCGTCCGACACGCCGATCTCGAATTTGTTCGCGTATTCCGGCTTGAGCTTCAGCGTCGGGATGATGGAGACGAGATTGGCGTTGCCGCAGCGCTCGCCGAGACCGTTGAGCGTGCCCTGGATCTGGCGCGCGCCGGCGCGCACCGCGGCGAATGAGTTCGCCACCGCCTGTTCGGTGTCGTTATGGGCATGGATGCCGATGTGATCGCCGGGGATTTGCTGACAAACCTCGCCGACGATCTTTTCCACTTCGTGCGGCAGCGTGCCGCCGTTGGTGTCGCACAGCACGATCCAGCGTGCGCCTTCGACATACGCGGCCTTCGCGCAGGCGAGCGCATAGGCCGGATTGGCCTTGTAGCCGTCGAAGAAATGCTCGCAGTCCAACAGCACCTCGCGGCCTTTTTCCTTGGCCGCGCGCACACTGTCGCGGATCGAGGCGAGGTTTTCTTCCTCGGTCGTCTCCAGCGCGACGCGCACGTGATAGTCCCAGGATTTGGCGACAAAGCAGATGGCGTCGGCCTCGGCGGCAAGGATCGCGGCGAGGCCGGGATCGTTCGACGTCGAGCGCCCGGGCCGCCGCGTCATGCCGAACGCGGTAATTTTCGCGCGCGCCGGTCGCCGTTCGGCAAAGAACGCCGTATCGGTCGGGTTGGCGCCCGGATAGCCGGCTTCGACATAGTCGACGCCGAGCTCGTCGAGCATGCGCGCGATGACAAGTTTGTCGGCGAGCGTGAAATCGACGCCGTTCGTCTGCGCGCCGTCGCGCAGCGTGGTGTCGAACAGATAAAGACGCTCGCGGGACATGACGCGTTCTCACCAAAGATAATAATTGGACGCCAGCGCGACTGCGATCAGGATGGCGATGATCGCAATCACCAAATGATGGGTCCGCATGCCCAAGAATGTCGAACCTTCGCGGCTCATTGAGAAAACTCCTGCCGTGGCATGTTTCAGCCCGAATAAAGCCGGTAAGCGGTGTAAAGCGCGACCACGACGGCCACCGCGATCACCGCATATTTGAGCACAAGATAGTAAAGCCAGTGGCGCTGGAACGGCATGTCGCTGCGTTTCATGACAGGCTCCCTTTGCCGGCGCCGGCGGTAGCGGCAAGCGGCTTCACCATCGTGGTGTTGGCGATCCATTCGCCGGCGAGCGACACCGTGTTGCGGGTTTTAGGAACATAACCGCGCCGCTCGAAAAAGCCGCTCGCCGTATCGCTGGCTTCGACCGTGAGTTCGTTCGCGCCGCGCGCGACCGCAAGTCGCTCCAGTGCGTCGCACAGCATGGTAGCGGCGCCCTGCCCGGCCGCGACCGGATGCACATAAAGCATGTCGAGGCGCGTGTTATCCGCAAGCGCGGCGAATCCGATGGCGTCACCGCCGATTGTCGCGACCAGCGTCAACTCACCGGCCAGCCGCGCGCCAAACTCTTCCTCGTCGTCCGCCGCCGACGCCCACGCCTCCCGCTGCGCCTCGCTGTAATCGTCGGCCGACAATTCCTCGATGCTGGCGCGGAAGATTTCCGCCAGGAACGGCACGTCCGTCGGCAGCATCGGCCGCATCGCAAGCTTGGTCTGCGGGCGGGCAGTCATCGCGCCACCTTGAGTGTCGATGTTCCGTCCTTGTGATCGTCTAGTTCCACTCCCATCGACTTGAGTTCGTCGCGGATGCGATCGGATTCCTTGAAGTTTTTTGCCCTCCGTGCTGCATTTCGCTCTGTAATCAAATCATCGATACGCTTCTCAAGGTCCTTCGCGGCTTGAGACACTGGCACCAAGGTGACATTTCCGTCGGCGGCGATCTCAGCACCTAACCCGACTGACGCTAATTTTTTTTCGGCCTCTTGCCGCAAGTCAGGAAGATTATTTGCGATTGCAATTCTTAACATGCGCACGTCGTTATGCGGCACAGGTAGCCCGCGCGTGTTTCGACCCATTACACCTTGCAAATGAACCCAAAGCCTATTGTGTCGAAGGACGCCGAGAAACTGACAATCCATCAAGAACTGGCTTTTCTCCTTACTGCCCCCGCCACGCGCTAACTTATAATTTGCCCGCAATACTGCTATGGCCTCTGGCGTATTTAGGTCATCAAGAAGCGCATCTCTAATTTCTGCCGAGGGCCTTGGCATCTCCTTTCGAACCGCCCGCGAATACCCCTCTTGCTCTGCATCGGTACCGATAAGTGTTGCGGTCCATGCAAATAGTTCATCCTCTATTTCCGCACTCTTCGCCGAGGTCCAATCGATTGGCTGGCGATAGTGCGACATCAACATTTGAAAGCGCAGAACCTCACCGGGCCAATTGCATAGCAATTCGTGAATCGTCACGAAATTGCCGGCCGACTTCGCCATCTTCTCGCCTTCGACCTGCAGAAAGCCGTTGTGCATCCAGTAATTCGCCATTACCGGCGTGTGGAAGGCGCAGCGCGATTGCGCGATCTCGTTTTCGTGGTGCGGAAACACGAGATCGATGCCGCCGCCGTGGATGTCGAAAGTCTCGCCGAGATATTTCCACGCCATCGCCGAGCATTCGATATGCCAGCCGGGCCGGCCGGGCGCCTTGATGCCGCACGGCGACGGCCATGCCGGCTCGCCGGGCTTCGACGGCTTCCAGAGAATGAAATCCTGCGGGTCTTTCTTGTAGGGCGCGACTTCGACGCGCGCCCCGGCGATCATTTCGTCGAGCGGCCGCTTCGACAGCCGGCCGTAATCCGGCATCGACGGAACGCTGAACAGCACATTGTCCTCGGCGACATAGGCGTTGCCGGATTTGACCAGCCGCTCGATCAACGTGCGCATTTCGGCGATGTGTTCAGTCGCGCGCGGCTCGGCGGTCGGCGGCAGGCAACCGAGCGCCGCCACGTCTTCGTGGAATTGCTTATCGGTCTGTTCGGTGACCTTGCGGATCGCTTCGTTGAGCGGCAGCTCGGGATATTCCTCAGCCGCGCGCGCGTTGATCTTGTCGTCGACGTCGGTGATGTTGCGCACGTAGGTAACGTGATCGGCGCCGTAGAGATGCCGCAGCAGACGGAACAACACGTCGAACACGATCACCGGCCGCGCGTTGCCGATATGGGCGAAGTCGTACACCGTCGGCCCGCACACATACATGCGGACGTTCGACGGATCGAGCGGGCGAAAAACCCGCTTCTCGCGTGTGAGCGTATCGTAGAGTTTCAGTTCCATCGCATCGAATCGAATTATACGCCTCTAGCCTGCTGGCCGGGCGTCCATCGGTCTCGATGATGAGAAAAGACGGCCACCGCCAGCGTTGTCGCTAGCGAATAATCTCCGGACGAATGCCGCAGACCTGGTTGGTGCCGTTCATGGCGCGCACAATGGTCGAGGACGAACATCGCGTCAAGGGTTTGGCATCAACGGTTTGGCTCGGTGGGGGGCCGGCAACTGGCGTTCGCCTGAATAGGCGGGCACGGCACAGAACCGTAGGAACAGAACACGCAACAATCACCCGGGAGAGGCTTTAGCCGCTCTCCACACCCCTTGCAGTCATAGAAGAACTGGCAAGCATCCGTCGGCATTGTTTCAGTCGCCCGGTGTCCACACTTAGGACAGGTCAGTATCGATTCCGCGATCAACTTTGGACCTC
>JBEKSB010000184.1:0-8360 GCA_049517455.1 Xanthobacteraceae bacterium | reverse complement strand
CCGTCGCCGATCATCGAAATCGGCCGCTTGTCGGCCTTGACGTTGAAGGCGGACGACGATGCGGGACCAAGCCCGTAGCCCATCGTGGTGGCGCCGATATTGAACGGCGGGAGGCTCGCGAACAGATGGCAGCCGATGTCGCCCGCGATTTGATGCGGGCCAAGTTCCTGCTGGATGAGCTTCATTGCTGCGAAGATCGGCCGCTCGGGGCACCCGACGCAGAAGCCGGGCGGCCGCGGCGGCACCGTCTTGCCGAGCGCCTTGATTTTCGGGTCGGCGAGCACGGCGGAGGCATCCGGATGCGGCGGCGCGTTGCCGAGGATCGTGTTCGCGTGCAGTTCGAGAAATGCCTTGATGCCCTTGGTAACGACCGCGGGGGTGTACTCGCCCGCCATCGGCAGCATGTCCTTGCCGCAAATCCTGGTCTGGATGTTGCGGCGGCGAAGAATCGTGTTCAGGGCCTGCTCGATGAATTCGGGCTGGCCTTCCTCGACCATGAGGATCGCCTTCTTGTTGACCGCGAAGGCGGCAACTTCATCGTCGATCAGCGGGTAGGTGACATTGAGGACGTAGATCGGCACCGCAGTCTCGCCGTAGACGTCGGCGAGACCTAACTGTTGTAGTGCGCGCATGACGGAATTGTAGAAACCGCCCTGCACGACGATGCCGACGTCGGCGGCTTCAGGACCGAAGAATTCGTTGAGCTTGCGCTCCTTGATGAACTTGACGGCGGCCGGCCAGCGCTGCTCGACCTTCTCGCGCTCGTGGAGATATGAGGCGGGCGGCAACACCACACGGTCGGTATCGCGCCGCGGGTTCTCCAAAGCTTCGCGCAAGGAGAAGCTCGGCTGCTTGTTGGCTTTGGTGGTGAAGCGGCCGTGGACGTGACAGGCGCGGATGCGGACTTCGAGCATCACCGGCGTATGCGAGACCTCGGACAGTTCGAAACCGTCTTCCACGGCCTTGACGATCGAGGGCAGGTTGGGGCGCGGATCGAGCAGCCACACCTGCGATTTCATGGCGAACGGGTGGGAGCGCTCCTGCATGATCGAGGAGCCTTCGCCGTAATCCTCGCCGATGATGATCAGCGCCCCGCCCATCACGCCGCCGGAGGCGAGATTGGCGATCGCATCGGAGGCGACGTTGATGCCGACCGGAGATTTGAAGGTGACGGCGCCGCGGATCGGATAGTTCACCGACGCCGCGAGCATCGCGGCGGCGGCCGCTTCCGACGCCGAATTCTCGAAATGAACGCCGAGCTCGTCCAGCACGTCCTTGGCGTCGGCGAGGACGTCCATGAGATGCGAAATCGGCGCACCCTGGTAGCCGCCCACATAGGACACGCCGGATTGCAGCAGGGCCTTGGTGATTGCGAGAATTCCCTCGCCGCGGAATTCCTCGCCGTCCCCCAGCTTGAGATCTTGCACTTCGCGCGCGAACGATCGTTCCGCCATGAAAAGCCTCCGGGCCGGCGTCGCCCGAGCAAGCGAGTCCGGCCGATCTAATACACTTATGAAACCTTCCGAATTGTCTTGCAACGGCCTCTAGGGCCAGGGCTGACGCTGCTCGATGCGGCAGCGAACGGATAGACCGCAGCCGAGCCGGACCCGCGGCGCGACACCCAGCAAGTGGTGCCTAAAATTGCAAAAAAAAGCCCAATGCGTCAGCTTGTCCGGGGGTTGCTTTAGGTTTAAAGTATCTTTGTGCACGGTGCCGACCAGCTATGCACTATGCACTACAGCGTTGAGTCGAGCGCACGAGTTACCGCCGGCGGCGGTTAATTGGGGGAGTCTCAAACATGTTCAACGTCACGCGTCGTCAGGCCTTCGCGGCGAGCGGCGGCCTCCTTAGCACGCTGCTTCTGCCGCAGCGCTTTGCCAGTGCCGCTGTCGGCAGCACGCTCAATATCGCCTACAACGTCAACCTGCCGTCCTTCGATCCCGATGTCGGACCGTCGTCAGTCAATCCGACCATCCAGGCGATCTACCGGTCGATCTTCGATCAGTATGTGGGCCAGAAACCCAATTTGGCGTTCGAGCCGGGCCTGCTCACCGGCTGGGGCTGGAGCGAGGACAAGTCTAAAGCTTGGATGGACGTGCGCGAGAACGTCGTGTGGCACGACGGCAGCCCGTTCACGCCCGAAGACGTCGTGTGGTCGATCCAGCGCGAGGGCAAGTCGGACGGCGGCAATCCGGTGGCGTTCATCTGGGCCGGCCTCGACAACTTCAAGATCGACGGCAAGCGCATCACCGCCGATGTGAAGCAGTACGACCCCGTTATTTTCAAGTGGATGGCGTTCCTGACCGGCTATGTGCTGCCGAAGGCCTACTACGAAAAAGTCGGTCCCGAGGGCTTTGAGAAGAAGCCGATCGGCACCGGCCCCTATATGGTCGACGCCTATGAGGGGAACGCGTATCTGCGGCTCAAGGCCAATCCGAAATATTGGGGCGGCAAGCCCCCATTCGAGACCGTGGTGTTCAAGTTCGTCGGAGATGCCACGAGCCGCGTCGCCGAGATCGAGAGCGGGTCGTCCGACGTCACCCTCGAGGTACCGTACGAGGAGTTCGACCGTCTCAAGGGCAAGGCCGGATTGAAAGGCGTCGTCACGCCGATTTCCGATATCGGCATGATCTTCATAACCAATGGCGGGGTGATGGACGACAAGAACGTCCGTCTCGCCATGTGTCACGCCGTTGATAAGGAGACCATTATCAAGCGGCTGCTGCGCGGCTATGGCGTTGCCATCGACACGCTCGAGGCGCCGGAATACGCAGCCTTCGATCCTTCGATCAAGGTGCCTTACGATCCCGCTCTCGCCGCCAAGCTTCTCGGCGCGAGCGGTTTCTCGAAAGAAAAGCCGGTCAAGTTCACGATCCAGACGACGCGCGGCTTCAAGCCGAAGGATTATGAGATGATCCAGGCGATCGTCGGGATGTGGCGCAATGTCGGCATCGACGCCAACATCGAGACCTACGAAATCGCCAAGCACTTCGAACTCCGCATGTCGCACAAGCTGGCGCCGGCGGCGTTCTACAACTGGGGCAACGCGATCGGCGATCCGACGACATCGACCGGCTTCGCGATGTTCTCGAAGTCGCCACACTCGGGGTGGCACTCGGACGATCTGGACGCCAAGATCGGTCCGCTCTGGGGCGAGAAGGACGAGAAAAAGCGTATCGATGGCTGGAAGGCCGTCGACCGCTACATCGCCGAGCAGGGCTACGTACTCCCGCTGCTGCAGTACGCCCAGCCGATCCTCTACAAGTCGGATCTCAAGGTTACCCCGAACGTTTCGGGGGCCTTGCAGCCGACGCTGGTTTCGAAGGCCTAAAGTCTCGTCGAAGCGGTCCGCCGCCGCGCCGGGGCGCGGCGGCCATCGACGCGGTCAGGTCAAGGACCGTTCATGCTTTTTGCGGTCGTCGCCAATCGCATCGCCATGGCGCTGCTGACGCTTGCGGGCGTGGCGGTCGTTGTGTTCGTCCTGCTGCGCGTCGTCCCCGGCGATCCCGTCGCCATGATGATCTCGCCGGGGGCGGGGCCTGCCGACATCGCCGCGCTGAAGGCGCATTACGGGCTCGATGCGCCGGTGCTGATGCAGTTCTGGATCTGGATAAAGGGCGTCGTCACCGGCGACTTCGGCACCTCGATCACGCTGCATCTCTACGTAACGGAGGTGCTCGCCTCGCGGCTGCCGGCGACCATTGAGCTTGCGATCCTCGCGCTTTTCGTCGCGGTGCTTCTGGGCGGCGCGATCGCCGTCGCTGGCACGCTGATGCGGCGCACCGCCGGCGAGACCGTTATCGATGGCTTGAACAGCATCATGCTCGCCGTGCCCGATTTCATCTGGGCGCTGGCTTTGGTTCTGTTGTTTGCGGTGGCGATACCGGTGCTGCCACTTACGGGCCGTATCGACCCAGAGCTGGCGGAAGGTTTTGCCACCAAATTCTACCTGGCCGAGAGCGTTCTGACCGGACGTTTCGCGGTGGCGGGCAATATCATCAGCCACATGGTCATGCCGACATTTGCGCTCGCCCTGCCGCTCGCCGCCGTGATTGTGCGATTGCTCAAACAGTCGCTTAAAGAAGCGATGGTGCAGGATTACGTGCTGTTGGCGCGGATCAAAGGTTTTCGCGAGCTTCGCCTGGTGCTGCAGGAAGCGTTGCGCAACGCGGTTGGGCCGACGCTCGCGCTTACCGGCGTTCAATTCACCTTCCTGATCGGCGGTACTGTCATTGTCGAGCGCATCTTCTCTTACCCCGGCATCGGAAATCTGGCGATCGATGCCGTCATCAATCGCGATTTTCCCTTGATCCAGGGCTTGGTCCTGCTGTTCGGATTGATCTTCATCCTCATCAATATTGGGGTGGATTTTGCCGTCGCTACGCTCAATCCGCGACTACGGCATGCCTGAGCTGGGAACCGGCAAGACGTGGAACACTGGTCACCAACATCGACGACAGCAACGACGGACACCGGCCCGCAACCGCCGTCGGTCGCAGTCCGGCTTGCCCGTGATCCTAAAGTTGTTTTCGCGGGCGGTTTCATCCTGCTTTTGATCGTCGTCGCGATTGCGGCGCCGTTGGTGGCACCGCAGGATCCGTTGGCGCAGAACCTGCTTATGGCGACCGTGCCGCCGGTTGGCTTTACCGACGCCGAGCCGGGATTTTTGCTCGGCACCGATGGGCTCGGGCGCGACGTGCTTTCTCGCGTGATCTTCGGCACCCGGGTCTCGCTCACCGTTGCTTTCGTTGCCGCCGGACTCGCGTGCCTGATCGGATCGCTGCTCGGCCTCTTGGCCGGATATCTCGGCAATCTCGTCGACACCCTGATTTCGCGCTTGGTCGATATTTGGATGGCGTTCCCGCCGGTGCTGCTTTCGATCCTGCTTGTCGCCATCCTAGGCACAGGACTGCATTCGGTGATCGCTGCCATTGTCGTCATCGATTGGACGCGCTTTTGCCGGGTCGTGCGCACCGAGACCAAGGGCCAGGCGCAAATGGACTACGTGGTCGCGGCCCGCACCATCGGCTTCTCGCGTCCGGCGATCCTATTCCGCGAAATACTTCCCAACGTCGTGCCGGTGCTGATCGCGCTGCTGACCCTCGAAATGGGCATCGCCGTCGTCGTCGAAGCGATCCTGTCCTTTGTCGGCCTGTCAGTATCTTCGGACACGCCGACTTGGGGCGGCATGATCGCCGAAGGCCGCCAGATCGTTCATGAAGCGTGGTGGGTGCTCGCAGTCCCGCTGGCTGCCCTGTTCGCAACGGTCGTTGCGTTCAATCAACTCGGCGACGGATTAGCCCGCAGCCTCGATCCGGTGTTGCGCCGATGACGATGCCCCGGCTTTCCATCGAGACGTTGAGCGCGATTTCATTGCGCGACGGTAACAGGGCGATCCTTCGCCGCGTTTCGCTCGCCGTCGATACCGGTGAAGTCCACGGCCTCGTCGGCGAGAGCGGAGCCGGAAAATCCACAATCGCGAAAGCGATTCTCGGCATCGTTCCATCGCAAGTGAAGATTACGGGCGGACGAATAGACTTTGAGGGCCGCGATCTGCTTTCGCTGTCGGCTAGCGAACTGCGCGAAATTCTCGGCCGCGACATCGCGCTTATTCCCCAGGATCCCTCGACGGCGCTCAACCCGGCGCGCAGGATCGACGCGCAAATGACGGACGGGTTGCGCCTGAAACGCAATTTGTTGGCGTCCGAGGCCCGCCGTCGCGCCCGCGCGTTGCTCGAAGAAGTGCAGATTCGCGATCCGGACCGCGTGCTTAGCAGTTACCCGCACCAGCTGTCCGGCGGCATGCGCCAGCGCGTGCTGATCGCCGCGGCGTTCGGTCTCGAGCCCAAGCTCGTCATCGCCGACGAGCCGACGACGGCCCTCGACGTCACCGTGCAAAAGCAGATTCTTCGGCTCATCCGTTCGCTGCAGGAGCGTCACGGCACCAGCGTGCTCTTTGTTTCTCACGATCTCGGCGTCGTGGCGAAAATCTGCGATCGTGTGACTGTGCTGTACATGGGCAAAGTCGTGGAGCAAGGGGCTACGGCTGACGTTTTGAAATCCCCGCGCCACGCCTATACCAAAGCGCTGCTTGCAGCCAATCCTCGCTACGATCGGCCCGATACCGGACTTGAACCTACACCGCCCGAGGTCATTGCGGCGCTGCGCGCGGAGATCGCCGCCTTCGACGCGAGCGCGATGGGGTCGCGAGATGGCTGAGGATCTTCTGGTCGCAAACGGTCTTGTTGTTTCCTATGGGCAGCCGCGGGGCTTGTTTGCTCGCGGACGGTCGTCGGCGACGGTCTTGCACGGCGTCGATATCCGCGTCGGCAAAGGCGAAACCGTCGGCATCGTCGGCGAGTCCGGGTCCGGCAAGACCACGCTTGGGCGGGCTCTGCTCGGCCTGGTCAAACCAACGGCGGGGTCGGTGGTGTTCGACGGCAGCGATATTACCGCGCTCGACGAGCGGGCGAGGCGGCCTTTGCGGCGGCGCATGCAGATGATCTTTCAGGATCCGATGTCGTCGCTTAACCCGCGCCACACCATCGGACGTATCCTGATCGAGCCTGTCCTTCTTCATGGCATTGCGGAAAGCCATCAAGCGGCGCGCGCCTTGGTGTACGGCGTTCTCGACCGCGTCGGTTTGTCCCGCGGCACGATCGACCGCTATTCATACGAACTGTCCGGCGGCCAGCGTCAGCGCGTCGGCATCGCGCGCGCAGTGGTGCTGCGGCCTGATTTCGTTCTCGCCGACGAGATCGTTTCGGGGCTCGACGTTTCGACGCAGGCGCAGGTGTTGCGGCTCCTCAAGGAACTGACCGGCGAGATGCATCTGGCGCTCGCCTTTATCAGTCATGACCTGTCGGTGGTCCGTTCGATCTGCCAGCGGGTCGTGGTGATGCGCGAGGGCCGCGTGGTCGAAGAAGGTCCGTGCGAAGGAGTCTTCGCTGCGCCCGCCGCCGCCTACACCCGTATGCTGATCGACGCCATTCCGCTTCCGACGATCGATCCCGGGTGGCTTACCCGCGGCGCCTCGGTGGAGGCCACCGCAACCGTTTAACTTCGCCAAACTCGCGCCGTGGGCACCGGGGGCGACCCGGCGCGATCCATAAAACCCGTCCCAACAGGAGAGCGACATGTTTCGATACACTCGCCATATCGCCATCGCTGCGGTGAGCGCCGCGATGCTGGCAAGCGCAGTCACGGCCCGCGCCGACGGAGTTCCAGGTTTGCGCGGACACGATCACACCGGGATTACGGTTCCGGATATCAAGCAGGCGGCCGATTTTTTCACCAACGTGCTCGGCTGCAAGGAAGCCATGTCGTTCGGTCCGTTCGCCGACGACAAGGGTACCTTCATGCACGACCTGCTCAACGTCGATCCGAAAGCCGTCATTCATCAAATAACATTGGTGCGCTGCGGTTACGGTTCGAACATCGAGCTGTTTCAATATAGCTCTCCGGACCAGAAGAACATGACGCCGAAGAACAGCGACATCGGCGGCTATCACATCGCCTTCTATGTCGATGACGTCAAAGCTGCGAAAGACTATCTCGACAGCAAAGGCGTGAAGACGTTCTTTGGCCCGTTTCCGGTAAAGGAAGGGCCGGCAGCGGGACAGACCATCGTCTATTTCCTCGCGCCGTGGGGTCTGCAGATGGAGGCCATCAGCTACCCCGAGGGGATGGCCTACGAGAAGTCATCTCCGATCAAGTTGTGGTCGCCCAAAGACCCGTCGAAGTGATGCTGGTTCTGAGTATTTGATGACCGACCGCGGGTCCGGTGCGGACTCGCGGCCGGCATCGTCAATCGGCTTACGATTGCTCGCGAACCAGCTTGATGATCGCAGAGAAGTCCGACCCGCTGTGACCTTCTTGCGCAAAATGCTCGTAGATTTGCGCAGCCTGCGCGCCGAGTGCGGTTTTTGCCTTCACCGATTGAGCGGCCTCTCTGGCAAGTTTGAGGTCCTTCAACATTAAGGCCGCGGCGAAACCCGGCTTGTAGTCGTTGTTTGCGGGGCTCGCGGGTACGGGGCCCGGCACCGGGCAATAGCTGGTCAGCGACCAGCATTGACCCGAGGACGCCGAGGCGACGTCGAACAAAGCCTGGTGCGACAGGCCGAGTTTTTCGCCAAGAACGAACGCCTCGCTGACCGCAATCATCGAGATGCCGAGGATCATGTTGTTGCAGATTTTGGCAACCTGACCATTGCCGGCTTCGCCGCAATGCACGACGCGCCTACCCATGCGCTCGAGGATCGGCTTGCCGCGCGCGAATGCTTCCGCGGAGCCGCCGACCATAAAGGTGAGCGTTGCCGCCTTCGCGCCGCCGACGCCGCCCGAGACCGGGGCGTCGAGCG
>JBEKSB010000183.1:0-8387 GCA_049517455.1 Xanthobacteraceae bacterium | reverse complement strand
TCGCCGGCGCTGCGGCCGAGCTCGCGCGCATGGTTGAGAGCGAAGCCGTGCTGGTTACCCGCAGCGAAGCAGGAATGAGCCTCCACGTCGAAGGGCAAGCGCCGATCCACATTCCCGCCTATCCGGTCAAGGTGCGCGACGTCTCGGGCGCCGGCGATACGGTCGCCGCCGTGATGGCGGTGCTGTTGGCGATGAAAACCCCCTACGAGTTTGCCATGCGCGCGGCCAACGCCGCCGCCGCCGTGGTCGTAGGCAAGCGCGGTACGTCCACCGTTTCGCTCGCGGAATTGCGTCATCGCATCCTGCCGGCGGCCTCGCTCGCGCCCGAAGACAAGATCGTATTCGACTGGTCGGTGCTCGATGAGCGCCTCTCGGAGTGGCGCCGGCACGGTCTGCGCATCGGCTTCACCAACGGCTGTTTCGACCTCCTGCATCGCGGCCATGTCAAATTGCTGGCCGAGGCGCGCGCAGCTTGCGACCGCTTGGTGGTCGGTCTCAATAGCGACGCTTCGACGGCGCGGCTGAAAGGGAAAGGCAGACCGATCAATCCAGCGGAAGGCCGCGCGGAAGTGTTGGCCGCGCTGGAGGCGGTCGATCTTGTCGTTGTCTTTGACGAAGACACGCCGCTGGAATTGATCAAACGCGTAAGACCGGCGGTGCTCGTCAAAGGCGCCGATTACCGGATTGAGCACGTGGTCGGCCGCGACGTGGTCGAAAGCGCGGGCGGCGACGTGATCCTCGTGAGCCTCGTGCCCGGGCATTCGACCACGGGTCTCGTGCGGCGCTCGGTCGAATCTGCCGAACTGCCAGTCCGGGCAACCAAGACCGCAGAATCCTGACCAGCGATGGCACTTCGAATGACCGGTCTTCCAATACGAGCTGGCTTCGTTCGCGCTCGCTGGGTCCGGGTGGCCGATTGACGCGCGGTGGGCGTCGCTCTGACGCTTCCGTGGTCGACATCCGCGACCGCCATTTTCATTGCGCTATGGATCATCGCGGTTCTACCCACTTTAGACATTCCCATGGTCCGGCGCGAAATCGCGACCGCCGCCGGCTTTCTGCCGGTGCTGCTCTGGGTGCTTGCGGCCGTCGGGATGCTGTGGGCCGACGTGACCTGGGCCGAACGCCTCGGCGGCCTCGGTAAATTCCATCGGCTGCTGGTCATTCCCATGCTGCTGCTGCACTTCCGGCGGTCCGAGAACGGCATCTGGGTGATCTACGGTTTCTTTGCTTCGATGCTGGCACTGCTGCTCGTATCCTGGGGTTTGGTGCTAATCCCCGGGTTGCCTTGGCGTGGCCGGGCACTCGGCGTTCCGACCAAGGATTATATCTTTCAGAGCGCGAACTTTCTGATCTGCGCGTTTACGCTTCTGGGCTACGCCTGCGAGGCCGGCCGCACGGAACGATGGCGCCCGGCTCTGGGATTGCTTGCCGTCGCGATGCTCTTTTTCGCCAACATCTTCTTTGTTGTGACCAGCCGCACCGCTCTTCTGGTCGCGCCGGCGTTGCTGCTTCTCCTGGGTTGGCGAGAGTTCCGCTGGAAAGGCCTGGTGGGCGCCATCTTGCTGGCCGGCATTGTTGGCATCACGATCTGGTTTTGGTCGCCCTACCTGCGCGATCGATTGATGACGACCGTTACGGAGTTGCAGGCCTATCGCGTGAAAGATGCGCCGAACTCGACCGGTCTGCACCTCGAGTTTCTGCGGAAGTCGCTCTTCTTCGTCGAGACGGCGCCGATCATCGGCCACGGCACTGGCTCTATCCCCGAGCAGTTTCGCAACTCCGCGGTCGGTCACGACGGCGCCTCATCGGCGCCTTCGGAAAATCCGCACAACCAGATTTTCGCAGTCGCGATCCAGCTGGGTCTCGTCGGCACCGTCGTGCTGCTGGCGATGTGGATCGCGCATTTCTCGCTGTTTCTGCGCGGCGCCGGACTGACTGCCTGGATCGGCATGGTCGTCGTCGTGCAGAACGTCGTGTCCTCGCTCTTCAATTCGCATTTGTTCGATTTCACGTCGGGCTGGCTTTACGTCTTCGGCGTCGGCGGCGGCATGGTATTGCGGGAGCGTGATTCCGCCTCAACCAACGCCGCAAGACCGTCGCGTGTATCGTAGGCCGGCTGCCAACCGGCGGCGATGAGCTTGCCGGGGTTCGCTCGCAAATTGCCGCCTAGGCGTTCCCACAGATCATCGCGGCCCATCATCCGCAGCGAATTTTCGAAATAGTGCGTCGGGGTCGGGAAGACGAGCGGCCATCGACCTTGCGCCTTGCGCAGCGTCGCGATCAGGTCGGGGAGTCGGGGAGGGATTTCCGGATCGGCGACGATATACGTCTCCCCGATTGCGGCAGGCGCGGAAAGCACAAAGCTCAGCGCGGAGATGAAATTACCGATGCCGAGCAGCGAGCGGCGGTTGACGAAATCCTTGACCGGCAGCGGCCAGCGCGAGAGCGCCGCGCGCAGCAGCACGGCGAAATTTCCTTTCGCGCCTGGACCGTAAAGCAAGACCGGCCGCAGGATTGTGAACGCAATGCCGGACGCGCGCACCGCCGCTTCGGCGGCGAGCTTCGAACGGCCATAGGCGTCGGTCGGCGCCGGCGCGTCGCGCTCCGTTAACGCATGGTCGGCGGAAGGTCCGCTTTGCGCCCGGATCGAAGACACGAACACAAACTGCTTGACGCCAGCTTGCGCCGCGGCGGTTGCAAGCTCCGCTGTCGCCGCCCGATTGATGCGGTCGTAAAGCTGGGGAGCAATCCCCGGGCCGGTATGCGCAATGCCGGCAAGATGGACGACCTGATCTATTCCCTCGAGCAGCGGTCTCCAGTCGAAGGACTGCGACAAATCCGGATGCTGCATCACTTCGACGCCAGCCGCGAAGGCAGGTTGCGGCGGCCGCCGCACGGCCGCGCGGAGCGTGAACCCGCTTTGCGCAAAAGCCGATACCACGGCACGGCCGATGAAGCCCGATGCGCCGGTTACCAGCACGCGTGTCACAATTTGTCCCCGTCGTGTACCACGCCGTGGAACAAGGACGGCGCAATATTGCCGGACGTGCCGAGTGCGATCATGCGAGGCGCCTAATGCAATGGCTCTAACGCGCCGGGGCTTGCCACGCTCGTGGCAGCCGCCATCAAATCAAATGAAGTGTAGTTCGGCGTGTCGCAGCCGTCGGTTTGAACGGCATAGCGACTGTCAACGATCGCGCTGCCTTTGATGAATATCGCATAGATACGCGGATGACCGTGATCCTGGAAGCGAATACAGGTAAGCCAATTCCAGCCCTTGATCGTGTGTACCCAGCGAAAGTCCGATATCTCGAATGCGTTGTAGAGGGTTCGGTCTTTGAATGTGGCACTGAAGTAATTGGCGATTACCTTGTTTGAGGCGGGGTCCGGGCCTGTGAGCGGCGTTTCCTCGCTCGTTGATGCAAGGCCGCTGCATCCTGGCAGGACCGCAGCCGCAAGCAACAGTAGCGCCGCGTAAGCGGCGTTCTGCAAATACCTCGGGGCGCCTTGCGGCTGCGTGGGCATCAACCCCTGAAATCCTCGCTGTTTTATTCCGATTACGATTATGCTGAAACCGCGCCCGGGGCAATTTAGCGCCCATTAGCAAATCCTTGATGCCGAAAGGATACAAGCTCGGCTGATTTCACGTTTCGGGCCTTCGGGCAGACACAGTCCCGCCATGAAGGCGCTCCTTCTTGCAGTCCATTGGCCAATCGAGAACGTTCCCGTGCGATCGGATAAAATGGTCAAGGGCTTGCAGGTTCGATCCGATCGCCGGGAGCATCGGCGTCCAGAGTTGATGGTCGGCATGATCAAGCGGTTATACGCGCCAACGCTAATGCTCTTTGTCTGCTTGGCCCTCGGGTCGTGCACGTCGTTTTCCTTCTTCGTCAGCGATCATTGGCCGACGTGGGCCGGCGGTATGCCCAATGATGTTCCGCCGCGCCCCGGCGCGCCCGGCTACGACGAGTTCATTGCTCGCCAGCAAGGCAAGGATGCAACGGCAGCCGCTCCCCCGGCCACGCCCGTCGCGGTACCCACCGGCGCTCCTGCCGCCGGCAATACCAATGTGCAGGCGATACCCAACAGCAATCGTCCGCCCAACGATCAGAGCGCGGTGGAAGGCGGATTGTATTAGTTATTTGTTGCACACAATCTACGTCCCGCTCATTCTCGCGGACGCGGGAATCCGGTCGAGATGCGCGGCTGATTAGTATCCCGAAGCTTGTAGGCTCCCCGCTTTCGCGGGAGCGAGCGGCCGGGAGAACTTACGCGACACCGGCGCGCAACAGATCGTGGAAATGTACGATGCCGACCGGCCGGCCGCGCTCGACGACGATGAGCGCCGTGATCTTCGACGTATTGAGCAATTGCAACGCCTCGCTGGCCAACTGATCGGGCCTGACGGTTTTCGGCGACACCGTCATCACCTCGTCGACCGGCGCCAATAGCAGGTCGTCGCGCATGTGGCGGCGCAAATCGCCGTCGGTGATGACGCCGGCGAGTTTCCCCCCGGCCTCGGTGACAGCCACGCAGCCAAATCCTTTGGCCGACATTTCGACGATCGCCTCCGAC
Source organism: Xanthobacteraceae bacterium (assembly GCA_049517455.1). Classification (GTDB taxonomy): domain Bacteria; phylum Pseudomonadota; class Alphaproteobacteria; order Rhizobiales; family Xanthobacteraceae; genus BOG-931. The sequence continues at coordinate 3,809 of JBEKSB010000183.1, read as the reverse complement.
ATCAGCGAGCCGCGTGCGATCAATGGCACGGCGGCACCCGGATGCATGACGTCGCGGATAAATTTTAGCGCAGCGCCGAGCTTGCCGCCCGGATGAAACACGCCAAAATCGATCGCCGTGAAGCCTCGGCTTTCGAGCAACGCGATCGCCAGCGCGTCGCCGAGCGCGAGCTGCATTAGCGTTGAAGTCGTGGGCGTGAGATTGTGCGGACACGCTTCGCGGGCTTGCGGCAGCGCCAACACGATGTCGGCGGCCTTGCCGAGCGTGCTGTCGGCGTTGACGGTGACGGCAATCAGCGCAATGCCGAAGCGGCGCGAATAGTCGATCAGGCTTGTTAGCTCTTCGGTCTCGCCCGACCAGGACAGCACCAGCATCACATCGTCCGACGTGATCATACCGAGATCGCCATGGCTGGCGTCCGCGGCGTGGACGAAAAAGGCCGGCGTTCCGGTCGAGGCGAGCGTCGCCGCGATTTTTCGCGCGATGTGGCCGGACTTGCCCATGCCGGTCACGATCAAGCGGCCGCGCGCCTGGCGAATTGCGTCGACTGCCGCGACGAAAGACGTTCCCAGCCCATCGCACATGGCCGCCGCGAGCGCGGCCAAACCCTCGCGCTCGGTCTCGAGCGCGCGCAGCGCCGACGCTACGAACGCATGCGGTGGCGCGTTCAGCACCCTGGCGTCGGCCGAGCTTTTCTTCGCACTCATCTTCGCATCCGTTCCAACAACGTTCACGCGCGTGCCGTCTCCGGCGAAACGATCGCGTAGATTACTTCTTTTCCCAGGCGGCGAAGGCGTCGGCAAAGGCGCGTTCGCCGGGCGCACCCTTTTCCATCGCCATGATCGCGCGGCCGCCGGAAGTGTAGACCAGCGGGATGTCGAACCACGGGCGCTCCTTAAGAAGCTGAATGTTGCGTTGCACGTCGCTGTCGACCGCTGAAAGTCCGATGAGAAAGAACCCGTTCGTGACCTTGACGGCCAAACCGGCGAGCGGCGTGCCGCGCGCTTGTTCGGATTGCTTCATCAGGATTCCCGGCACGTTGGCGACGCCGCCGCCGGGAAAATCGGCCGGCAGATTGAACATGATCTCGACGGTGTGGCTGGCCGGCAAAGCTTGGTCGGTGTTGCGGCGTAGCGACCAGGTCATGGTTATCCGGCGTTCGGGAATCTCCACGTCCGCGCGCACCGCGAGTTCCGGCGCAAGACCCGGTCCGGGCGAAACTGTTTCCGTGCGCCAGATCGCGGAGCCGACATAGCGCTTGCCCTGCGGATCGTTCGGATCCTCTTCGTAGAGCACGACGCGCTGCGCCACCGCCGGCGCTGTTTGGCTTCCCGGCGTGCCCGCGGCCGGCGCCTGACCGCCGCTTTGATCCTGCGGAACCCGTCCGGAGAATTTGGGCTGTGCCGTCGTTTCGCGTGTTGTCTGGCTCGTCTGTTGTTTGGATCCGATTTGGGCGACGTAATGATAAAGCCCGGTGATGTGCGGCCACTGCCAGGATATGGTCGCCACCAACCCCCCAAGGATGATCAACGCCACCAGGAGCTTGGCCAGCCCGCGATAAGAGCGCGGTGGACGCGGCTGTTGGTGCTCGTCCTCCGGCGCGAGCGGCGGACGCCGCACGGATTGCAACGCCGGCGGCTCCTCGTCCGTTTCGTAAGATCGTTGGTGATCGCGCAATTGTCGCGAGTCGTGCTGCCGGAAGCTTGATTCCTCCGCATCGCCTTCCGGCTCGAAGTCGTTCACGGAAGGCGCCGCTTCCTCTTCCGGCGGGTAATGCTGCGACGAAATCGATCCATAAGAATCGCGCGTGTCGCGCGCTGACTGCGCGGCCTTGGCCGTCGCGCCGCCGAGATCGTGCACCCCGCTGACGACATCGCGGAAGCCCTTCATGCCTTGCCGGGTCTGCGACGGCCCGCGCGCGCTCAACAGCCGCTCGCGTGCGGTCGGCGCCGCGGTCTGGCGTGGCGCTTCGGTCTCTCCCGACTCATCGGGACGCTGCTTCGGTGTTATTTGCTCGGGCCGGCGTGTCTCGGTCCGTCCGGCATCCGCAGGTGAGACGCGCTCGCGTCGCGGGGGGGCGGCGGCTGGCCGCGGATCGCGAAGTTCCGCACGTGCCTTGCGCGCCGCATCGGCCTCGACCTTGCGAATCGCATCTTCGAGCGCCAGACGCTCTTTGGTGATGTCCGATTCCGAGAGCGCAGGCTCCACGGAGCGCAACTGCGTTACCAGCGCGGTGCGTGCCCGTTCGTAGAGCGCGCGGCGAGCTTCCCCGGTGCTCTTCTCAAGCCCCTCCACGGCGCGGGCAATGAGCGGATGATAGTCGGTCATCGGTTGAGCTTACGCTCGCCTCCCTGATTTTTCATCCTGTTTCACGTCTCGAACGGGTTTTGCATCAGGATGGTGTCTTCCCGTTCCGGGCTCGTCGACAAGACGGCCGCGGAGCAGCCGATCAGTTCTTCCAGCCGGCGGACGTATTTGATCGCTTGCGCGGGCAGGTCGGCCCACGAACGTGCCCGGGCCGTTGCTTCCCGCCAGCCGGCGATGGTTTCGTAAATCGGCTCAACCTGGGCCTGAGCGTGCTCGCTCGCGGGAAGATAATCGATCTCGCGGCCGTCCAGACGATAGCCGATGCAGACCTTGATTTCATCGAAACCGTCGAGGATGTCGAGCTTGGTGAGGGCCAGCCCATGGATGCCGCTGGTGCGCACGCTTTGGCGCACGAGAACCGCATCGAACCAGCCGCAGCGCCGCGGCCGGCCGGTCACCACGCCGAATTCCTTGCCGCGCTCGCCCAATGTCCGGCCGATCTCGTTTTTCTGCTCGGTCGGAAACGGACCCGCGCCGACGCGCGTCGTGTAGGCCTTGCAAATGCCCAGCACATAGCCGAGCGCACCAGGTCCGAGCCCCGATCCGATCGCCGCTTGGGCTGCCACGGTGTTCGAGGACGTCACGTACGGATAGGTTCCATGGTCCACGTCGAGCAGCGCGCCCTGCGCCCCTTCGAACAAAATGCGCTTGCCCTCGCGGCGTTTCTGATCGAGCAGCGCCCACACTGAATCCATGTACGGCAGCACGAACGGCGCCACGCTTTCCAGATCCTTGCGCACGTCCTGCGCGTCGATCGGATCGAGGCCGAGGCCTTTGCGGAGCGCATTGTGGTGCGTCAGCAGGCGCTCGATCTTGCGGTCGAGGGTGGCGCCGTCGGCAAGGTCCATCAGGCGGATGGCGCGCCGTCCGACCTTGTCCTCGTAAGCCGGGCCGATCCCGCGCCGCGTGGTGCCGATGCTCAGCGCTGCGCTTGCGTTTTCGCGTATGGCGTCGAGCTCGCCGTGCAGCGGCAGGATCAATGCCGTGTTCTCGGCGATGCGCAGGCTGTCGGGAGTGACATCGATCCCTTGTGTCTTGAGCTTGGCGATCTCGGCGATGAGCGCGTGCGGGTCGAGGACGACGCCGTTGCCGATGACCGACAGCTTTCCCGGCCGCACGACGCCCGAGGGCAATAGCGAGAGTTTGTAGGTGACGCCATCGATCACCAAGGTGTGGCCGGCATTATGGCCGCCCTGGAAGCGGACGATGATGTCAGCTTGCTCGGACAGCCAATCGACGATTTTGCCTTTGCCTTCGTCCCCCCACTGGGAGCCGACCACGACAACATTTGCCACGAGCAAGTGTCCCCAGGAGACCGATGAAAGCGCATGTGGATCGGACAGCGCCGCAGCCGTCCCGGATAATGGATGACGCGATGCGAAGCAAGGCGAAAGGGCCGGCGCAGCGCCCGGCGATCGGTCCTAAATCATTGGATTTCCATT
>JBEKSB010000182.1:0-8392 GCA_049517455.1 Xanthobacteraceae bacterium | reverse complement strand
CCACAGACCGGCGCCAGCGTCGAAATTTTCTACGCTGACCACCCGCTCGCCACGTCCTTCGGCACGCGAGACGCCGGGTGGTTCTGGTGGGCTTGCCAGCCCGGCTGTCTGCCAGATAGCCCCCCGATTGGCCCATTTGCTACCAGCTATGGCGCCTACCGCAATTTCGCGCTCGATAGGGGCTAGCTTCAATCCTGTCGCGGCCCGATCGCGCGCGGTCCTGCTAGGGCATCTGCTAGGGCACGATGCGGTGGTCTTGAAAAAATTGCGTAATATCATAATGTTGTTCACAGAATGTGCGGACGCTATGTCATCACCTCGCCGGCAGATGCGGTCAGGGCGCTGTTCGACTACGACGAGCGGCCGAATTTCCCGCCTCGTTATAACGTGGCGCCGACGCAGCCAATTCCGATCGTGCGCCTGGTCGACGATAAGCGCTCCTTCGCGCTCGTGCGCTGGGGGTTTCTTCCGGCCTGGGTGAAGGACCCGAAGACGTTCTCGCTCCTCGTCAACGCGCGCGGGGAATCGGTGCTCGACAAGCCGTCCTTTCGCAACGCCATGCGGCAGCGACGCTGCCTCATCCCCGCCGACGGCTTTTATGAATGGCGGGCGGCGCGAGCCGGCGCGCCGAAACGCCCTTATTTCGTTCGGCCTAAATCCGGCGGTCCAATCGCCTTTGCCGGCCTGTGGGAGACATGGATTGGGCCAAACGGCGAAGAAATCGACACCGCCGCGATTGTCACCACGCGGGCAAACCGCACGCTCGCCGTTGTTCACGACCGCATGCCGGTCGTCGTTGAACCGAAGGCGTTCAATCTTTGGCTCGATTGCAGGAACGTCGACGCCACGACCGCCGCGGCGTTGATCGCGCCGGCGCCTGAAGATCTGTTCGAATGCTACGAAATCTCGCCCGCCGTGAACCGCGTGGCAAACGATTCGGCGCAGCTCATCGAACCGGCGCCCGCCGTCAGCGATCGCGATGGGGCGCCTGCGGCCAATGCGCCGGCCGGGCGGCCGAAACGGAAGAAGGCGAACGATCACCCGTCGTTGTTCTAAGCGTCCGGAAAGCGCGTCCTAGCCTAATGCGCGCGAAATCTGCGCCTTGTCGACCGAGGCCTTAACCACCGGAATCTCGTGCTCGGCGAGCGGCTTCATCCACGACTTCCGCTTGAGCGCCGCGGCAATATGCGGGGTGAGTTCCTCGGCTTTTCGCGCCTCCCGCGCCGCCGCGTCGGCCTTGAATTCGGGCATCACCTTGGCGGCGAATAGTTCGAGCGACTCGCAGATGTGGTCGTGGCGGTTACGTCCGGCCTGCTGCATGAAAATGACCTGGTCGACTCCGCTTTCCTGAAAGCCTTTGAGGTGCGTACGCATATCCTCTGGCGTGCCAATGCCGGAAGAGTGCGCTCCAACCCCGCGTGTCGCTTCGATGATTTCTTCGGTGCGGTCGCCGCGCTGCGCCAGATACTCGCCCCAAAGATTGGTGCGGCCCGGCACGGTGTCGTGCGCGACCAATGCATTGAGGGCATAACCGAAGAACTCGAAGCCCTCGTGGCCGCGGCGGATGGCCTCGGCACGGTCGCGATGCACCGAGAAGCTCGACACCATGGCGAGGTTAGCATTCACCGCGTGGCCCAGCGGCACGCAGGCGTCGGATTTGATGATGCCGTAATAAATTTCGGCCCAGACGCGCGCCTCATCGGGATCGAGGAACGAGAAGGCGAGCGCACCGACACCGTTCTGCGCCGCGACCTTGATAGTGTCGCGATTCGTGCAGGCCATCCACATCGGCGGATGTGGCGCCTGCACCGGCTTGGGCAGGACGTTGCGACACGGCATCGAGAAATACTTGCCCTCGAAGCCCGGATAGGGCTCCAACACCATCATGTTGGCGATTTGCTCCGCGGCCTCGATCGCCATGGCGCGTTTTTCCTTGGCCGAAATGCGAAAGCCGCCGAGCTCAAGCCGCGTGGCGCCTTCGCCGATGCCGAAATCGACCCGGCCGTCGGAGATGATGTCGAGGGTGGAGAGCCCTTCGGCGGTACGAGCCGGGTGGTTGTAGTTTGGGATCACCTGCCGGATGCCATGGCCAAGGCGAATGGATTTTGTGCCCGCCGCCGCCGCAGCCAAAAAAATCTCCGGCGATGAGGAATGCGAATATTCATCGAGGAAGTGGTGCTCGACCTCCCAAGCGTGGTCGAAACCGAGCTGGTCGGCTAGTGCCACCTGCTCAAGCGCCTGGTGAAACAGATTGCGCTCGTCGCCCTTGTTCCAGGGCCGCGGCAGCTGGAGTTCATAGAAAACTCCGAAGCGCATTTCCGTCCCCTTGGCGGAATATTTTATGTGCAGCAAAATATTGTTATCCGCCGGCGAGTGCGATGTCGAGGACTGTCGCCGCGCTGCGAAGACGCCAAACGTTAAAGCACCTTGCCGGGATTGAGAATGCCCTTCGGATCGAGCATGCGCTTGAGGCTGCGCATAACATCGAGCGCGACTGGATCCTTTACCGATGGTAACAGATCGCGCTTGAGCACGCCGACGCCGTGCTCGGCCGAGATGGATCCGCCGTATTTCTTCACGACCGCAAAGACGGCGGCGTTCATCTCGTCCCAGCGTTTGAGAAAATCCGCTTTGTCGGCGCCGATCGGCTGGCTCACGTTGTAATGGATGTTGCCGTCGCCAAGATGGCCGAACGGCAGCGGGCGCGCGTCGGGAATCAACGCGATGACAGCGGCGTGCGCGTCCTTGAGGAAAGCCGGCACTGTCGCAACCGGCACCGACACGTCGTGCTTGATTGAGCCGCCGGCGTGACGCTGCGCCTCACCGAAGATTTCGCGGATGCGCCAGAACGCTTTGACCTGTTCAAGACTTTCGGCGATGGTGGCATCGACGACCAGACCGCGTTCGGAGCCTTGCGCCAGCACGTCTTCTATCACCTCGCGCAAGCCGCTTTTGCTCTGCGAAGAGAGCTCGATGAGCACGTACCAGGGATGCGGCGCAGCCAGCGGATCGCGGCAGCCGTCGGCGTGGTGCAGCACGATCTCCATTCCCTCGCGCGGCATCAACTCGTAGCTGGTTACTCCGCCGCCTGCGTTCTCAGCGGTGATCGTCAGCAATGCGAGCGCCGCCTCGGGTGAAGGAACGCCGACAAAAGCGGTTTCCACCGAACGCGGCCGCGGCACCAGGCGCAACACCGCCGCTGTGATCACGCCCAGCGTGCCTTCGGCACCGATGAACAGGTTCTTCAAATCGTAGCCGGTATTGTCCTTCTTCAGTTTGTTGAGGTCGTGAAGGATGCGCCCGTCGGCGAGCACCACCTCGATGCCAAGCACGTGGGAGCGGGCAATGCCATAGGCGAGCGCCGCGGTGCCGCCGGCATTGGTGGAGAGATTGCCGCCGATCGTGCAAGTGCCCTCCGAAGGCAGCAATTGCGGATAGAGCCGATCGACCGCGGCGGCGGCTTCGCGCGTTCGCTGCAAGGTGACGCCCGCCTCGCAGGTGATCGTATTCGAGGTCGGATCGACCTCGCGGATGCGGTCAAGGCGCGTCAGCGACAGCACGATCTCGTTGTTGAGCGGCGTCTGGCCGCCGACCAGGCCGGTATTGCCGCCCTGCGGCACGATCGGCGTTTCGGTTTCGCCGGCGAGCTTTAGAATCTCCGCGACTTGGGCGACCGAGGCGGGCCGCAACACCATCGGCGTATGCCCGCGGAACATGTCGCGCATCTCGACAAGGTACGGGGCCTGATCCCGCGGATCGGTGATCGCGTATTTCTCACCGACAATCGCCGCGAAGCGGGCGAGAAGCGACGAAGCAGTGGCGGCTTGTGACTTGTCCAGCATGACGGCGTTCCGTAACGGCTTTTACATTAGATAGGCCAGATTCTCCGCGAGCGCATCACCTACCGGTCCGCTAACCTACCGGTCGGCCGCGGCGCGGGCTAAGCGGTCGTTGATCGCTTCGCCGAGGTCGTCGCTGGGGATCGGCATGACCGCGATGGCGCGCGCGCCCGCGGCATCGAGTGTGCGCAAGTGCGAGAACAAATTTGCTGCCGCCTCGATGAGATCGCCGCGTGTGGAGAGGTTGAGGACCGTTTTGGCGCGCTCGGCCCCTTCGGCACGCGCCGGCCCAAATGCGAGCAACACTTCGCCGGGCTCTACGCCGCTGACGTTGAGCCGAAGCCGGGTACGCGGCGCATAGTGCGAAGCGAGCATGCCGGGCGCGAGCGGTTCACTCTCGTCGCCAGCTATCCCCGTGACAGCGTCGCCAAGCTTTCGCCCAAGCGCGCGTTCGATCGCCGCGCGGGGCAGGCCGCCTGGCCGCAGCAGCACCGGCTCGCCGAGGCAGGCGATGATCGTAGACTCGACACCGACCGGCGTCGCGCCGCCGTCGACGATAAGATCGATGCGGCCGCCCAGATCGGCCCGCACGTGTTCGGCGGTGGTTGGCGAAACGCGGCCGGAACGGTTGGCCGAGGGCGCGACCACGGGCTTGCCGAAAGCCTCGAGGATGCCGCGCGCGACGTCGTGATCGGGAACGCGGACGGCGATGGTATCGAGGCCGGCGGTCGCGAGATCGGCAACCGGACAACCGGCGGCCTTGGGAAGAACGAGCGTGAGTGGTCCGGGCCAGAAGGCCGCGGCAAGCCGCGCCGCATCGGCATCAAAGCGCGCCAGCGCCTGCGCCGCTTGCCGACCGACGACGTGGGCGATGAGCGGATTGAACGCCGGCCTGCCCTTGGCTTCGTAGAGGCGCGCGACGGCCCGCCCATTGGTCGCGTCGGCACCGAGCCCATAGACGGTCTCGGTCGGAAACGCGACGAGGCCGCCGCCGGCAAGGATGCGCGCGGCGTCCGCGACCGAAGCGGCATCGGCCCGCGAGACGCGTGTCGCCAGCAGGGCTGTCATTGGTCACCTTATGTGCCTAGATAGTGAAAATAGCGGCCGCTTGCAGCCCGGGGACGCGGATTGTATAAGCGCCGCCCTATGTCGGAGTGTAGCGCAGTCTGGTAGCGCACCACGTTCGGGACGTGGGGGTCGCAGGTTCAAATCCTGCCACTCCGACCACTACTTAGCCGATTTCCCGGCATCATCCGCCACAGGTTGTGCCACAGCTTGGCGTTCGGCGGGGTCTGCTCTTCCATCTGCAGCCAAACGAATTCCAGAAGCTTTTTGAGCCTATGTGAAGGGCGGCACCGGTTAGAGTAGCCCCTCATCACGTCTGGCCAACTTGGAACAGAACACAACGCGAAACTGACGCTTCGATCCGTGGAAAATCCGTGGACTTTGTTCGCCTACCGTTCCGCTCTTCGAATAAGCTCTGTATAGCGAACCTGCCTTCGCACCTTCGAGGCCACGACAGCTCACGGATGTTCCTTTCAGCCGGCGCCTACTCGCGATAGAGCTCTTACATGAGACCCCAAGTGATTCGCGGTTCGAACGTCGTCAAGATTTTCGGCGGGGAAATGGAGCTGCCGGCGGCCGATAATACGGCCAAGGCGCTCCAGGTCTATCGCGCCGCCAACGAGCGCTTCCGGCAGGTCCCTTGGCCCAAGCCCTTCCACAAGACCTCGCATTCGCTCTCCCTCAGTGACGCCCGCGACCTCTCTACGATCAAGGACGGCTCAGTCCATCTGGTCGTCACGTCACCTCCCTACTGGACGCTAAAGGAATATCCGGCCGCGGCCGGACAACTTGGCGCGATTGAGGATTACACCGGCTTCCTTTCCGAGCTCGACAAGGTGTGGAGTGAGTGCCTCCGCGTGCTCGTGCCCGGCGGACGGATTTGCTGCGTCGTCGGTGATGTGTGCCTGCCGAGGAAAAGGACAGGCCGACATCAGGTCATGCCGCTGCATGCCGACATCCAGGTGCGAGCTCGTTCGCTGGGCCTGGACGTGCTCACCCCTATTCTCTGGCACAAGGTTGCTAACGGGGTGACCGAAGCTGAAGGGAACGGCGCTGGTTTCTATGGCAAGCCGTATCAGCCGGGCTCGATCGTCAAGAACGACATCGAATATATTCTCTCCCTCCGCAAGGGCGGCGAATACCGGAAGATAGACCCGCTTCAAAAAGCACTCTCCATGCTGACGAAACTGGAGATGCAATCCTGGCTGCGATCCATCTGGACGGACATTCGCGGCGCGTCGTTGAGGAACGGCCATCCGGCGCCATATCCGCCCGCACTTGCCGAGAGGCTCATCAAGCTTTTCTCATTTGCGGGCGATACGGTCCTCGATCCGTTCGGCGGCACGGGGAGCACTGCCATCGCTGCCATCACTACCGGCCGCAACTCGATATCGTTGGATATTGAGCCGATGTACATCGGCATGGCTCAGAAGAATATAAAGACGGTGATCGACCAACGTCGGACGTACGGCGCCGTAGAAGCGGAAGTATCACTCCAAAAATCGCGCAAGAAGAGAGATGGGGCTCCGCTTGCCATACAGGCTGCTCGACAGGTTTCGTGACCTTTTCGTTGGTAAAGTCTTTCGCCATCGTTCATCGAACCAGGGCGACCTCGTAGCAATTCAATTCTTCGAGGATTTGTATACCCTCCCGAACCCCTCTCCAAAATATATCCAGCGGGTCAATCAGGGCATCTCCGTTCTCAACGTGCAGAACCGCCGCCATGGCATTAAGGCGCGCCGCGGCGATGGCAGCTTCGGTGAGATCGTACCGAACGTCCCTGCGATCGCGGACGCCGGCTTCGCCGTCAAGCGCGGCCCTATCGCGACAATCGAAATTGGCATCGAGGTAAAGATCATCGCCAAAGCGATGATTAAACAGATCGACCGGGTCATCAACGACCTAAAGGGCCAGGTCGCGCAATTTAAGTCACAGCATGGCAAGCCGATAACCATCGGCATCGTCGGCATCAACCACGCACCGCAGTATATCTCCTATGAAGGAGACCGGACATATCCGACGACAGGTGTCGGCGGCTTTTTGCATCCCATTCAGGAGGCGGCAGAGGCGGAGGCGCGCCTTCTATCGCTCGCCGCCCCAAGCTACGACGAATTTCTCATCTTACGTTTCATCGCCACCAACCAAACACCCTTTAATTTCTCGTGGGTTAACACCCACAAGACAAATCTCGACTACGGCGCCGTTCTCGCCAGAGTAAGCAATAGATTCTGAGAACGTCATCAGCGCCCCTCATCTAACGCTTTAATTCACGTGCAGAGTGCTCGCGCAATGCGCTCGAGATCAATAGTCCACCGCTCAACCACACACCTCGTTCTTCCTGTCTCAATATGAACAAGAATGTTCGAAGGATTGTCAGGCCGACCATATAAATAAAAAGGACTAATTGATAATGCGTCGCGCCTTAGGTCCTCGCCTCGATGCGCAAAGTAGTTTCGCATCGTCCTCAAATGAGAGAAAGTCAGCGGGATCGTTCCGAGTATGGCCGCAATATGTGGCTCATTCGTTAGCGCAGCCCCTTTAGCAATCAAGAGCAGAACATTCGGATCAAACCATTTTGGTTCCTCGTGTGGCCGCCAAGCATTCGGCGGAACTTTACTTCCTCTAGTGATTTGAATCGCCTTGGCCATCGCTTCATTGAAGCTCGTAATACCTGCCGAGTTGGACACTACGTTGCCGCGGGTGGTTCTCGTTCCAACGGCGCAAGAAAGATAATAAGCCCGGCACCAGTTGGACCAAAACGACTGGAGGCCGATGGTGAGCAAACTCAATTCGGCCTCACGTAAGTGAGCCGACAGGGTCAAGCCTGCACCGTCAAAGCCTGTCACTAGCCTGCCCGCTCGACGGCCGAGAATACCAAGCTTCCGTCGGGCAAGCCGATCTAGGCGACCTAAATTGGCGACCGCCCTCATGGCGCGTAGTTAGCGTTGCGGTTCAGTCAGCGCCCAGTAAAACCACTTTGCCCTAATCCGGCGATGAGTTTCAGTATTTGTCGCCGCCGCGGACGCCCGCACAAATTCACCGAGCTCCCGATGATCATTCAAATTGCTTTCGAGCGCCTCATTTAAAACAGTTATATTCGCTAAAATCGTTTCGCGAGGTTGCGGGCTGGCCTTATCGCGAACGAAGGGTTCTCCCACAAGCGCCGGTAATCTAACGAGGGCAAATTTTGCGGCGATGAGAGAATAGACACCTTCACGAGACATCACACGCGTTCCCAGGATTTCGGGTAACTCAATAATTGTACCCAACCCCTCATCCAACTCTTTCTCGACGAAATTACGATGCTCGAACTCCTGGTCAAACTCTTTATAGAGTTTGTTTAGCACGGTTGGTGTACGGGTCTTGATTCCTTTAATAATCAGATGAGCAAGATCGGCAATGTATTCCAAATCCATCATTCGGCTAATTTGACGCTCAGTAACGAGACCGAGTTTTACGAGCGCCGAGGCGTACTTTCGCCCCATGTC
>JBEKSB010000181.1:0-8495 GCA_049517455.1 Xanthobacteraceae bacterium | reverse complement strand
CGCAATCGGTGCCCGCAATCACATTTTCACGTCCGACGATTTGGGCAAACCGGACGATTCGATCGGCGACGACCTGGGGGTGCTCGACCAAATTTGTGGCATGACTGACGACTCCGGGAATGAGCAGCTTGCCTTCCGGCAGTTTCGCGTCTTTCCACACTCTCCATTCATGCTCATGACGGACATTTCCCGCTTCGACCGAGTACGCGCCGGCGTTCACGGTCAGAACCAGATCGACGATGTCTTTCAAAGGAATGTCGGTCGTATGCGGGCCATGCCAGCTTCCCCAGCAAATGTGATAGCGAATCCGATCCTCCGGCAATCCGCGAAGCGCGTGGTTTAGCGCCTCGATGCGAATGCGCTCAAATTTCTTGAATTCACCGAGCGGCGGCTCCGGATTGATCATATCCCAGTTGTCCGGCAGACTTGGATCATCAATCTGAAGCACGATGCCGGCGTTTATGATCGCCTTATACTCTTCGCGCATTGCTTCGGCGGAAGCCAAGACAAATTCTTCCTCCGTTTTGTGGTAAAGGTCCTCTCCGCGGGCGAAACTTCCCGGCGCGATCGAGCACATAAAGCCTTCCTCGACATTCGCGGCCCGCATTGCTTTCTTGAGATTTGCAATGTCGGACTGGATCGCCGCTTGACCGGTGTATCTGATCGGCGCTGTGCAGACCGGACGGCGGGTCGCCCGCCGTGGCGCGCTGCCGATCAGCGTACCGGTGGAGTCGGGATCAAGATAGAATTCGCTGAACTTCTGCCAATCGCGGCGATTCCTGATGGTCGTCAGCGCAAGATCGGCGACGCTGGATTTCCTGTGCGCGGATTCAGGTACCGAATCTGCCGGCACGAACCCGTCCATACGGGCAAAGGCGTAATTCCACCAGACGCCGTAGTCGTAGCTTGCGGCCATAGGTTTGCCGAACTCGCCGTCGTCGGGAACGTCGATGCCGAGTTCTTGCTGTTTTCTCACCACCGCGGTGACGGCGGAGGAGAGGCATTCTGCATAAGCGCCGTCGTCGACCTTATCTCCGGACGCCCGAGCCCGATTCAATGCGATGAGACCTGACGGCCTGGAAAGGCTTCCGGCATGCGTCGTGACGATACGATCCGTGCTGTGCTTCACCGCGCCTCCTCCCGCATGCCTTGAGCATATTAACTAGTTTTGGTCAGTATACGGATCATTTTGACTGCGCGTCAATAACCGGCCGCGCAGGCTGGGCTGCATAGTGCCGATGTGGTAATCAACGCGAACAACTTGCCGCAAGAACGAGATTCTGATGCCAAACGACGACCTTCGCATCCATGAGAAACCTGGCCATCTCATTCGTCGGCTTCAGCAGATTTCTTTTGCCGTCTTCATGGATCAGACTCGGAAATTCAAAATTACGCCGGTTCAATATTCCGCTATTCTCGCTATCGACAATCACCCGGGAATTGATCAAACCGCGCTTTGCAACATCATCGCTTTCGATCGCTCTACCATCGGCGATGTGGTGACGCGCCTGGAAAAGAAGAAATTAATCAGACGCCTCAGCGGCCCGGTTGATCGACGCACGAAATCGCTTTACATCACGCTGTCGGGCCACCGATTGATCCGCGATATCGAGCCGGCGGTTCAGTCCACGCAGCGGCTGATATTGGCGCCGCTTAAGCCGAGCGAACGTGATGTCTTCATGCAAATGCTGAAGCATCTCGTGCATCTTAACAATGAGCACAGCCGTGCGCCTTTGCGGCCGAAGGATGCGCGGCATCGGAGACGTCGACCTGCTGTACGACCCGTTAGCTCCGGCCGGGCGACGCGGTCAATGATACGCGCACGCTCGAGGAAGGACGCTTTTCCCGATTGATTGGCGTTCCCGGTCACCGCTCGCGCCAGACCGCCCACAAGGTCAGCGCGCCGACCAGCACGACGGCGAGCGGCGTGCCGGGCAGGCCGGCCGTCGCGTAAGCCGTGGCGCCGCAAGCGGCGCCCAGGATAAATCCGATCGCGATCGCCAAAACGACGGACAGTCGCGAACGCACGGCGACAAAGTCGCGTTCGTAGGCTAGGTCGCTCGGGTCGTGTGCGTGGCGCCGCCAGGCCAACAGCAGCTCGGTGGTCTCGATGCCGAGCTGCGTCATGTTGCCGGTCATCACGTTGGTCTGCGGAATGCCGCGCATGAGCAGCCGTACCATGACGCTCTGTGTTCCCATCGCCATCGCCCCGAACAGGCCGGCAAGGATGCCATGCCAGTCATCGGCGCCGCTGACCGACGGCTCGGCAAGCATCAGGTAGGAAAAGACGGCGAGGAGCAGCGTCTCGAACGCAAGCATCCACGGCAATGCGTCGCGGCCCTGGTCGCGGGCGAGCCTGATTAATCCGGCGGCCAATGCCGCCGCGAACAGAAAGGCAAGGATGGCGATGACCTTGCCGGCGATACCGATGTCGTGGGTCACGAGTTCGGCGCCGGCGGTGACGAAGCTTCCAGTCACCTGCGCGACGAACAGCCCAAACAAAGCGAGGAAGGTGTAACTGTCGACATAGCCGGCGACGAAACTCAACAGTGCCGGCACCCATCGCGGCAGCGGAACCTCGCGCGCCGGCGCGACCTCCGTCATGTGCAATCTCCGCTCGCCGCGCCGGGCATGTGCCTAGGAACTTCTTGTCGACCGCATTAACGTGCTTAGCCAAATTTTGGAGCAGCGCCAATGCACATGAGCCAATTCCACTACCTGCCGCTAGCGCCCGGCTTTTTTTCCATCCTTGTCGGTTTATTCGTCGTCCTGTTCGTTGTTCTGCTCGTGTTCCGCGCGCTGCGCCATGCGTATGTGAGCCTCGGCCTAAGTCCGAGTGCGGCCATGCTGCTTTTGTTCGGCTCCTTGATCGGCAGCTATTTCAATATCCCCGTCGCGGTGCTGCCGCCGGAGCAACTGGAGTCCGACAAGGTGATCGATTTCTTCGGCATGCAATACACGGTGCCGATGGTCGAGAACCTGGCGGGCACGGTGATCGCGGTCAATGTCGGCGGCGCCGTCATCCCGACGATCATGTCGGTCTATCTGCTGGTCACCCGGCAATTATGGGTGCAGGGAGCGATCGCCACCGCCATCGTCGCCCTCGTGCTGCATTGGCTTGCCCATCCGGTGCCCGGTATCGGCATTGCGGTGCCGGTATTCTTTCCGGCCATCGTCACGGCGGTGGTGGCGTTACTGCTGTCGCGCGGCAATGCCGCGCCGCTCGCCTACATTGCCGGCAGCATGGGAACGCTGATCGGCGCCGATCTCACCAACCTCGACAAGGTCGCCGGCCTCGGCGCACCGGTTGCGTCCATCGGCGGCGCCGGAACATTCGACGGCATTTTTCTTACCGGCATCGTCGCCGTGCTGCTGGCGGGGCTTTATCACCCCCGGCAGCGCGCCGCGCAGCTTTAGCCACCCGGCGATTTTTGGAGCGGATCGACAATTTCTACGCCTCCGCTGTCACACCGTTGCCACCGCCGCGTCTCGCCGCCGTATGGCGGGCTGGGCGAGAACGTCGTAAAATAGTGTCTTATTGATTGAAGGGAGCGTGTGATGATTTTAGGAATGTCCGTACCGACCTTTACCCTGCTCCACGTCATCATCAGTGTCATCGCCATCGTGTCCGGGCTGATCGTTCTGGGCGGAATGTATGGGGCGCAGCGCCTGCCGGGTTGGACCGCCCTTTTCCTTCTCACGACCGCCTTGACGAGCATCACCGGTTTCTTTTTCCCGATCACGAAGATCACGCCGGGCCAAATCTTCGGCGCCATCACTCTCGCCGTGATGGTGCCGACGCTCATCGCGCTCTATGGCTTCCACCTCCGTAGCGCGTGGCGCTGGATCTACGCCGGCGGTGCGGTCATTGTGCTGTATCTGAATGTCTTTGTTCTGATCGCGCAGCTCTTTGCAAAGGTAACGGTATTGCAGCCGCTCGCGCCGACGCAATCCGAGCCGCCGTTCCTCATCACCGAGGTCATTGTTCTGGCGATCTTCGGCGTGCTCGGCATCCTCGCGCTGGTGAAGTTTCATCCGGAGCGGAGGCTTGCCTGACGGCGGCGCGGGAAAGCTGCGCAGCCCAAGTGCCGAAAATGGCACGCGTCACGGCCGCGCTTGTCCCGCCTGCGCGGCCGTGGCGATGACGTTCGTTGAAACGCCTTGCGCTTTGGCGTGGCGAAGGCCCGGCCATCGACGTCCTTGACCTTCGGGGGCTCTTTAGACGTGGATACCCGCCACGAGGCCGATCGCGGCCCGGCGCGCTTTTGATAGGCTGGAGTTGGGCTCGCTGCAGATTAGCCCAAAGGGCAACAAAGGATCGTGTCATGCCATGGTATCATTATCTCGCGCATTTCGTCGCCGGCGCCTTTCTGGCCAACGGCGTGCCGCATTTCGTGCAGGGCATCTGCGGCAACAAATTCCAGACGCCGTTTGCATCGCCGCGGGGCGTCGGTGAATCGTCGGCGATCGTGAACGTGATGTGGGGCTGGTTCAATTTCATGGTCGGCGGCGTATTGCTGCGCATCTTCTTCCCGCAGCTTCCGCCCCCTCCCGGCGACAGCATCGCCACCGCGCTCGGCGTGCTGGTCGCCGCGTTGTGGCTCTCGAACCATTTCGGCAAGGTCCGCAGCGGCGCGCCGCATCCTTAAGGATTTGCATGCATCGCGATCACGCCCGCATTCTCGCCTTCCTCGTCTTCGGCCTGCTCGGCGGCACTGCCGATGCCGGTCAGGAAGGCAAGGACATGAAACTCGAGGACGTCGGCTTCGTGATGCGCCCGGCAAATACGCCGGCGCAGCTCGAGCGCTTGCGGCTCTTGCCGCCGCGCACCTTCGTCACCCGCACCAAGGATGGTAGCCGTTATTTTCTCTACGCCGATCCCGACTATTGCAAATGCGTCTTCTTGGGCAATGAGCTCGCGATGAAAAACTACCACGACCTGGTGTCGCCGCCGCCGCAGCCACCCATGCCGCTCGGACCGGACGGCGGACCCGTCGCGGGCTCGCTGATCCAGGAACTGGATCCGGGCATCCCGATCTTCGACGGCGACATTCTCGATTATTCGTATTGACGGGGCGGAACCAAATGACCGAACACATTGCCGTTGCGCGCGCCGCCGGCAGCGATCCGCGGCCGATCGCGGAATATCACGCGCACGTCTATTACGATTCGCAAGCGACGCGCGGCCGTGCCGAACATTTACGCGAGCGCGTGGCTGCGGAATTTCCGCAAGCCAAGCTCGGACGCTGGCACGACAAGTTGGTCGGGCCGCATACGCAGTCGATGTATCAGATTGCTTTTCCGAGCGGCATGCTGGCGTCGTTCCTGCCCTGGCTGATGCTCAACCGCGACGGATTGATGATCCTCCTTCATCCCGAAACCGGCAACGACTACCGCGATCATACCGCGCATGCCGTCTGGTTCGGCGCCGTGCTGCCGCTGCGGGTCGAAGTTTTCAAGGATCAGCGTCCGGCGGACTGATCCGGTGGCCGCTCCGCGTGGAACCTAAACGTGTCGAGTGAGTTCGTTGTGGGGGCCAGTAGGAGGAATCCATGCGAAAGACGTTGGTTACCTTGAGCTTCGCCGTGGGTTTTGTGGCCGCAGGTTTTGGGATGGTTCAAAGCGCAGGCGCCGTTCCGGCCGACGCGACGGCCGTGAAGGAAGCCGCGACCGCCGCCTCACCGCTGCAGCAGGCGCAATATGTCGAGCGCCGCACGCGCCACGGCGTGGTGAAATGCTATCGCGACTTGGTGATCGGCCCGTATCGCTGCCACTATTACCGCGACCCGCTCTAATATCCGCACTCTGACGGCGCGAAGCTGCCCCGGACCAAGCCCGGGGCGGCTTTTTTAAGCGCTGTCTTCGACGTCTGTTTCGGGCCGATCGCTCCCGGGAGCGACTTCGGAGTGCCACTTGCCCTTCTCATCCTCGTATTCGATGGCTTCGGTCTGCCCGGGAGTGCGCTGCTCGGCGGCGGCGCGCCGCGCCGCATCGAGCGCCTCGGCGTGCGTCGGAAAGCTCTCCGAGAAGGCGCCGTTTACCGAGTAAGCCCAGCCATCTTCGTGCCGGACGACTTTATAGGTGATATGCGTCATCGGTTCGCCTCCGTCGGGCGTGATGCTAATCGAGGTGATGGAACGGGGTTCCGTTCGATCTTCGTCGTTGCAGCTTAGAGTGTATTACAGGCCATGAAAATCTCCGGATCGACGGCGCTGGTGACCGGCGCCAATCGTGGCCTGGGCCGCGCTCTCGTCGAGGCGTTGCGCAAGGCGGGCTGCGGCAAGATCTATGCAGCGGCGCGCACCATCGACAGCGTCACGCGCGAGGCCGGCGTTGAGCCGATCGAGCTCGACATCACCAACGGCCGGCAGGTCGCGGGCGCTGCCGCGCGCTGCCGCGACGTCGATCTTTTGATCAACAATGCCGGCGTCGCCAAATTCGTCACGCTTATTGGCGCGCCGGCGACGGACAACGCGCGGCTGGAGATGGAGACGAATTATTTCGGCACGCTCGGCATGTGCCGGGCATTCGCGCCGGTGCTGCAAGCCAACGGCGGCGGCGCGCTCGTCAACGTGCTCTCGGTCGTGAGCTTCTTCAATGCGCCGATGCAGGGCTCCTATTGCGCGTCGAAAGCGGCCGAATGGTCGCTGACCAAGGCAGTGCGCTTCGAGCTGCGTGGACAGGGCACGCTGGTGATCGGTGTCTATGCCGGCTACATCGACACCGATATGACCACCCACATCGCGGGGCCGAAGTCGAGTGCCGCCGAAATCGCCGCGCGCGTCGTCGACGGCATCGAAGGCGGTGCGGAAGAAATTCTCGCCGACGAGCGTTCCCGCGGCGTCTATGCCGCGCTGCGCAAGGACGATCGGGGTTTCGACGCCAATATGCAAAAGCTTTGGGACAGCCGTCCCCGGCGATGATTAGGCGCTGGCGGTTTTGAGTGCTTCTTCCTGACCGCAGGCGGTGAGGAGCTCTACCGCGCGCGTGCTGTCAAGACCCGTAAGGGGCAATTGTTCGTTGAAGCGTACGACTAGGCCGCCCGCGCCGAACAGCGCATAAGCCGAACAGTGCATAAGGAGTATTCCGAATGGAAAGCCGGCGGCGCGACGGCTAGTGGTCCGACTCTTTCACTTGCTACCCGCTTTGCGGCGCGGTGAGCCTGCGTTTAGGGTAGCGGCACGATGTCATTCGGGAATCCTCTGAATGCGCCGCACCACTAGGTATCCCAGTTACAAGCGCGCCTCATGCGTGCGGCGGCCCTTTGATCCGCATCAAATCGGGCGCTGCGGCGCTCGTCTATGCTGCAAACAAAGTCGGTAGCTGATGTTGCCGAGTGGAGGAGTGAGGTACGATGTCGATTCGCGCCGCGCTCAAGTTGTTTGTTCTGAGCCTTATTGTATTCGCCGCCGCCTTCGCCCTGCGGCGCACGTTTTTCGCGGATGTGATGCCGGTGTCCTGGGACCAGGAGCCGCAATCGCTGTGGGCGCTGGGTGCGGCGTTTTTGTTGCGCTCGATCGAGAATATCTCCGCCGTCGTCGGCGCCATCGCGTTTGTGGTGGCGATTGCGCTCCGGTTCGTTAGCCGGCGGACGCGTAATTCGCCAATACTTGCGTTATTGCCGGACGTGACCCGGCAATCCACGCGGCGGCTCGGCAATTCCGAGGTATCCGCACCCGTCCCCGTGCGGGTGCGCAGCATGGATGCCCGGGCAAGCCTGGGCACAACGATCGGAAAAGCTAACCTCTTACGCCCGCTCGACGCGGGCGGCGTAGCAACCGGGCGCGGCAAAGTGGACGTGTAGATAGACCGCGCGCGGATTTGCCAATTGCCGCGCGATCGCGCTCTCGAGTTTTTCGCCTTCGATAAGTTCGGTGCCGACCATCATGGCGCCGGCGTCGAATGCGCGCACCGCGAGCGTGCGCTTGCGCAACTGCTCCGGCACCACATCGATCGCGTCAAACATCGCGTCGCCTTCGCGCACGAAGATGGCGAAGCGCATCCGGTAGGGCGAGGCGACAGCGTGGTGTTCGTAGTTGACGAGAATGAGCTTGTCGCCGGGCTTTGAATCGGTGAGGCTCACGCGGCACGGATAGCCGGGATCGCGGGAATCGGCGATCCGCCGCACCGCGCCTTGTTGCGCCAGCTCGTCGTCAGACAGGGTGAATAGCGGCGCGAATTGCTCGGCCGGCAGGCCGCGGATGCGAAAGTGCATGATGAGTCCTCCTTGTTTGTTCATGGAGGACACATGGAGCGCCGCGGCATCCAATCCCACCCGATTTCTGATGTCGTCGACGGCCGGGAGACGGTCGGCCACGGCGGGCCTGTCTGACGCGACGTCGTAAGGGCATCCATTCCGGCCAATATAGTTAATGTAGTCTCACCAGATATGATTAATATATTCCTACAAAATCTAAGTTTTCATACTAATCGACAAATTTGAACTTTTTTGTAACTTAATGAAAGGTAAACGTGTCGGAAAATCAAAGTATTCG
>JBEKSB010000180.1:0-8509 GCA_049517455.1 Xanthobacteraceae bacterium | reverse complement strand
GACGTGATCATGGTGTTCGCCTTCGCGCCGATCGTAGGGCTTCTCCTCGGCTTGTCGGCGATCACTGTGCCATGGCAGACGCTGCTCCTGTCGGTCGCTCTTTACATTGTCGTGCCGGTCATCATCGCGCAGATCGTTCGGCGCAGCATCATCGCGAGCGGCGGAAGCGGCTCGCTGTCGCAGCTTCTGTCCACACTGCAGCCGATCTCGCTCGTGGCATTGCTCTCGACGCTCGTGCTTCTGTTCGGCTTCCAGGGTGAGCAGATCCTGGCGCAGCCCTTGATCATCGCAATTCTGGCGGTGCCCATCCTAATTCAGGTTTATTTCAATTCGGGGCTGGCTTATCTCCTCAACCGAGCTACTGGTGAGGCGCATTGCGTGGCCGGACCATCGGCTTTGATCGGAGCGAGCAATTTCTTCGAGCTTGCGGTTGCTGCGGCGATCAGCCTCTTCGGATTCAACTCGGGTGCCGCGCTTGCCACTGTCGTCGGCGTGTTGATCGAGGTCCCCGTCATGCTTTCTGTCGTCAAGATCGTGAACAGCAGCAGGGGTTGGTATGAAGCGGGCGCGGCGGTGAAGCGGCAAAAGACCTTGAACATCGCCGCCGGCGGTCCGAGATGACCATTGCTATCGATCACAACCGAGATTGCGGGCACGTCGCGCCGGCAGTAACGATCTCGCGAATCCATTTCCGACACCTTCGTGGGCATCGAACCATCCGCAGCACCGGCGTTCGCGGATCACAGACCGGGTAGCGATCGTAAAGGTCCTCGTCGCGATTGCGCGCGCCGCCGAAAGCTCACGCCACGCGGATCACGGTCGACAGACCGCCTTCCGGCTGGGGCTGGCCGGCGCGCTTGACGCGGTTTCGCCCTTCGGCCTTGGCAAGGTAAAGCGCTGTATCGGAATCGGCGAGCAGCGTGCCAAGTGCTTCCTCGGCGTTCGAACTCATCGACAGACCGCAGCTCACTGTCGCCTCGACCGGACGACCCGCAACGAAGCGGCAGCTCGCCGCGAAAGCGATGCGGATCCGCTCGGCGCGGGCGTATGCCACCTCGATACTCGATCCCGGCAACACCACGGCGAATTCCTCGCCGCCAATACGGCCAAAGACGTCGCTCGGCCGCAGCGCGGCTGCGGTGACATCGCAGAACGTTCGGATGACGGCGTCACCGAGGGCATGGCCGTGTGTGTCATTGACCGCCTTGAAGCGATCGAGGTCGAACATCATGACCGAAACCGGCGCGTTTTTGCGGCGACAACGCTCCACAACCCGCTCGGCGCGCTCCATGAAGCCGCCCCGATTGGCGATGCCGGTGAGCGGATCGATCCGCGCCGCCATCCGGCCGGCAGCCTCATTGCGCTCCTTGACCAAAGCGAGAAGGAACACGGAGGTGCCGAGCGCAAAGACAATGCTTTCAAAATAAATAAAGCCAAACAGGCTCATAATCGGCGGCACGGTGTCTTGAGCGGTCGAGCCAATGAAGGTGCTGTAAACGCCGACCAACAGAGCCGCAGCGTGCACCGCCGACAAGATCACGAGCGGCCAGCGCGCGGCCAGCCGGTCCTTCCGTCCGACCCATAAGGTCGTCGTAGTGGCCAGGGTATATGCGGCGCCCATCGCCAGAGACAGCGACCCGGCGAACTCCCTGATGCCCGGGACGCCGCCCGCAAGGCCCACAATCATTGGTCCAACAACGACGATAACAAGCGGTACTGGCTTCGAGTCAAGGTTCCGTGCGGCCTTCCACACCAAGGCGGATTGGAATGACAGCAGGCCGCCGCCCAGACCCAACCAAATAGGCTGCTGCGACGTGAACCCAAGCATCAGTGAAAGAATACCGCCGGCAGCGATGATGTGGGCGATCCCCCATAGCGCCAATGCCGGTATCGTTCGATTCTGCGACCAGGCGGCGAGCAGGACCATGCCGGCACATGCGAGCGCAAAGCTCTGCATGACCATCAGCGTTGGTAGATCGAGCTGCATCATCCAACTTTTCCGCCGACGCCATCTTGGCGCACACCGCCGACGGTGACGGCGCGTTCGGGCAAAACGGCTCCCAGTTATTCAGGCCGTTAGTGAATACTTGGTGCTCAGTTAGCGACAATTGTAATCGACGTCGCCCAAATGAAGCCGGAGAACGCGGACCAACGGTCCGCCAATACCGCCGCAGCGTGCGCGACGCGGGCGAGAACGTTTCTTGGCGCGCGTTACAGCCCAGCCACATGCGGCAGCGGCTTCGCCTTGCCGTCGCGCTTCGCCTTGAGCAGATCGGCGAGGAGAAATGCGAGATCGAGCGACTGCTCGGCGTTGAGCCGCGGATCGCACACCGTGTGGTAACGATCGTTCAAATCTTCGTCGCTGATCGCGCGCGCGCCGCCGGTGCACTCGGTGACGTTCTGGCCGGTCATTTCCAGATGCACGCCGCCGGCATAAGTGCCTTCGGCCGCATGCACTTGAAAAGACGTGCGCACCTCTTTGAGGATTTGATCGAACGGCCGGGTCTTGTAGCCGGTCACCGAGGTGATGGTGTTGCCGTGCATCGGATCGCACGACCACACCACGTTGCGGCCTTCGCGCTTCACCGCGCGCACGAGCCGCGGCAGGTGATCGGCTACCTTGTCCGCACCCATGCGGCAGATCAACGTAAGCCGACCGGGCTCGTTGTCCGGATCGAGGATGTCGATAAGTTTGAGAAGCTCGTCCGGCGTCTGCGTCGGCCCGGTCTTCAGGCCGAGCGGATTTTTGATGCCACGGCAAAATTCGATGTGCGCGTGGTCGGCCTGCCGGGTGCGGTCGCCGACCCACAGCATATGGCCGCTGGTGCAGTACCAATCGCCGGTCGTCGAATCGACGCGGGTGAATGCCTGCTCGTAGCCGAGCAGCAGCGCCTCGTGGCTGGTGAAGAAATCGGTCGTCCGCATCTCGGGATGAACTTCCGGATCGATCCCGCAAGCGCGCATGAAATCAAGCGCCTCCGTGAGATGATGGGCGAGCTGCTGGTAACGTTTCGATTGCGGACTGTCGTTGACGAAAGACAGCATCCATTGATGCGCGTTCGACAAATTCGCGTAGCCGCCGGTGGCGAACGCGCGCAGCAGATTGAGCGTGGCGGCGGACTGGCGGTAAGCCTCCAATTGTCTGCGGGGATCCGGAATACGCGCCTCCGGCGTATAGTCGATTCCGTTGATGATGTCGCCGCGATAGGCTGGCAATTCCATGCCGCCGCGCTTTTCCGTCGGCGAAGACCGCGGCTTGGCGAATTGGCCGGCGATGCGGCCGACCTTCACCACCGGTGAAGCGGCGGCATAGGTGAGCACCACCGCCATCTGCAAAAACAGGCGGAAGAAATCGCGGATATTATTGGCGCCGTGCTCGGCAAAACTCTCCGCGCAATCGCCGCCCTGGAGCAGAAAGGCCTGGCCGGCTGCAACCTGCGCCAAAGCGCGTTTGAGGTTGCGCGCCTCACCTGCAAAAACCAGCGGCGGAAAGCTCGCAAGCTGCGCCTCGACCTCGGCCAGCGCCCGGGCGTCGGGATATTCCGGCACCTGCACGATCGGCATATGGCGCCAGGAATCCGGGCTCCACTTGGCCATGTTTATCCGTTTCGACATCCGCATCTCCATTGCGGGGCGCGGACCTAACGCCCGCGAGCCCGGAATCCACGTTCACCAACGGTGGTTATGGATTCCGGCTCTCGCCGCTCTGGCGGCTCGGCCGGAATGACGGGGATTATATACACAACCGCGCCCGGTCGCGACAGGGCCGAAATGCCGCCTATTCGGCGGCAGCGCGCGCGTAGCTGGCGCTTTTCTGCCGCATGGTGACCAGTTCCTCGGCGGTCGTCGGATGCAGCGCCGTGGTGGCGTCGAAATCTGCCTTGGTGGCCCCCATCTTCACCGCGATGGCGGCAACCTGGATCATTTCGGCGGCGCCCTCCCCCACGATATGGCAGCCGGCCACGCGGTCCGTTTGGCCATCGACCACGAGCTTGATCAGCACCGTGGTGTCACGGCCCGACAAGGTCGCTTTCAGCGGCTTGAACATGGCCCGGTAAATGTCGGTCTGCGCAAACCGCGCCCGCGCGTGCGTCTCCGTCAGGCCAACGACGCCGACCTCGGGATCTGAGAACACCGCGGTCGGCACGTTCGTATGATCGACGACGGTCGGCTTGCCGCCGAACACCGTGTCGGAGAAAGCGGCTCCCTCGCGAATGGCGACCGGCGTGAGATTGAT
The DNA here is from genome assembly GCA_049517455.1 of Xanthobacteraceae bacterium. Lineage (GTDB taxonomy): Bacteria > Pseudomonadota > Alphaproteobacteria > Rhizobiales > Xanthobacteraceae > BOG-931. The sequence continues at coordinate 4,272 of JBEKSB010000180.1, read as the reverse complement.
GCGGTTGGTCACGTCACCGATGGCGTAGATGGAGGGCACGCTGGTGCGCGAATATTCATCGACGGCGACGCCGCCATTTTTGGCGATCTCGACGCCCGTCTCCTTGAGTCCGAGTTTGGCGATGTTCGGCTGCCGGCCGGTCGCGAACATCACGCAATCGGCGCTGACCAGATTGCCGCTCGACAGATGCGCCGAGAACCGGGATTCCATCTGCTCGATTGCAGCGACTTTGCAGCCGGTGAAGACCCGGATGCCTTGCCTCTCCATGTCCATGCGCAGATGCTGCCGCACATCGTCGTCGAAGCCGCGCAAGATGTTCTCGCCGCGATAGATCAGCGTCACGTGCGAGCCGAGACCCGCAAAGATGCCGGCGAACTCGACCGCGATATAGCCGCCGCCCTGGATCACCACATGCTGCGGTAGTTGCGGCAAGTGGAACGCCTCGTTCGAGGAAATCGCGTGCTCGATTCCGGGAATGGGATCGCCATAGGTCGGCGCGCCGCCGGTCGCAATCAGGATATAGGCCGCGCGAATCCGTTCGCCGTTCGCAAGTTGCACAATATGCGCGTTAGCGACGACAGCGCGGTTTTTGACGATGGTGACGCCTGCCTTCTGCAGCGTCGCGATGTAGGCCGCCTCGAGCCGTGCGATCTCTTTGTCTTTGTTGGCGATCAGCGTGGGCCAGTCGAATGTAGAGCGCGAAACATTCCAGCCATAGCCGGCAGCATCTTCGAATTCGGCGCGGAAGCGCGACGCATAGACGAGAAGCTTCTTCGGCACGCAGCCACGGATGACGCAGGTGCCGCCGACGCGATACTCTTCCGCGAGCATGACGCGCGCGCCGTGCTGCGCCGCGATGCGCGCGGCGCGCACGCCCCCCGAACCGCCGCCTATGACAAAAAGATCGACATCGTAATCGGACATGCGTGCGTGGTGCCGGGGCACTCCCGTGGTAGTTCCAGATCAGGGCCGCTCGATGAGACGCACCCCATCGGGACCCGCGACAATAGCAGCCTGCGCAATGCCGATGAACAAGCCGTGCTCCATCACGCCCGGAACCGTACAAAGCCGCGCCGCCAACCCTGCCGGATCGGGGATACGCTGCAATTGGGCATCCAGGAGCCAGTGGCCACCGTCGGTCACAAAAGCGTGTCCATTCTGGCCCTTTCGCAATACCGCCGGGCCCGGGCAGCCCGCCGCGGAACTCGCGGTTTCGACCGCGCGGTGGATCGCCGTGGCGCCGAAAGGTGCGATCTCAATCGGCAACGGGAAGCGGCCCAGCATTGGAACCCATTTCGACTCGTCGGCGATCACGATCATCCGGGCCGACGCCGCCGCCACGACCTTCTCGCGCAAAAGCGCGCCTCCTCCACCCTTGATCAGCGTCAGGTCCGGCGCGATCTCGTCGGCGCCATCGACGGTCAGATCGAGTTCGGGCGTGTCATCGAGGGTCGTGAGCGCAATGCCAACCTCCGCCGCCTGGGCGCGCGTCGCCTCGGAAGTCGGGACGGCGACGATATCGAGCCCGGCACGAACGCGCTCGCCGAGCAGGTCGACGAAGTGTTTGGCGGTCGACCCCGTGCCAAGCCCGAGCCGCATGCCCGGCCGCACAAATTCGAGCGCACGGGCGGCGGCGGCGCGTTTTTGGGCGTCGGCGTTCATGGCCGGTGTGTAACCGCCTTCCGCCGTCGATCCTAGGGAAAAACGTCCCCGTCATTGCAGACGAAGCGAAGCAATCCGGTCTTCAGCGCCGGCACGTTCTAGATTGCTTCGTCGCTTCGCTCCTCGCAATGACGGCCCCTTAGCCGCTTGCATCGCCGCCCTCCGGCGGCTACGCGAAAGCCATGCTCACGATCGTCTTCGATCTCGACGGCACGCTGATCGACACGGCGCCCGACCTCATCGACACGCTCAATTTCATCCTCAAGCAACACCGGTTGCCGGCCATTCCCTATGACGACGCTCGGCCGCTGATCGGCGGCGGCGCCAAGGGCATGATCGAGCGGGCGCTGGTCCTGGAAGGGCGTGGCGCTGCGGCCGCCGACGTCGACCTCTTGTACACGACCTTCGTCGCCCATTATGCCGCCCATATCGCCGACCGGTCGCGTCCGTTTCCGCAGCTTGAACCGGTGCTCGACCGCCTGGCAGCGTCAGGCCACCGGTTGGCGGTGTGCACCAACAAGCTCGAATGGCTTTCGAAGCGCCTGTTGGACACGCTCCAGCTCAGCGAGCGCTTCGCCGCGATTTGCGGCCAGGATACGTTCGGCGTCCAAAAGCCGGATCCGCAGATATTCCGTGCCACGGTCCAGCGCGCCGGCGGCGAGCCGCAGCGCGCCATCATGGTGGGGGATTCGGTCACCGACATCCGCACCGCCCGCGCCGCCAAGGTGCCGGTCATCGCCGTCGATTTCGGCTACACCGACGTGCCCATCGCGACGCTGGGCCCGGACCGGGTCATCAGTTCCTTCGCGCAACTGCCGACAGCCATTGACGATCTCGCCTCCGTGAAGAATGCGGTGGACGATCAGGGCTTTATCGGGCACAAAGATCGTTATATATGAGTGGTTACAAGAAGCCTAGTAAATTGGCTCATATGGAGCCTGGGTCATGGAAACGCATGCCGATGGACAGCGTCGAAGTGAAACGCGTGCAAGCGCGCGGCTCGGATGATTTGCGCCCGGCGCTAGTCGATCCATTCGGCCGTGAGATCAGTTATCTGCGCGTATCGGTGACCGACCGATGCGACTTCCGCTGTGTGTATTGCATGGCGGAGCACATGAGTTTCCTGCCCAAGGCCGATCTGCTGTCGCTTGAAGAGCTTGACCGGCTGTGCTCGGCTTTTGTCGATCGCGGCGTGCGCAAGCTTCGTCTCACCGGCGGCGAGCCGCTGGTCCGTCGCGGCATCATGACGTTGTTCGCAAGCCTCTCGCGTCATCTCGAGTCGGGGCGGCTTGAAGAGCTGACGCTGACCACGAACGGATCGCAGCTCGCCAAACACGCGGCGGAGCTTGCGGCCCATGGCGTGCGCCGGATCAACGTCTCGCTCGATACGCTCGACCCGGAGAAATTCCGCGCCATCACCCGCTGGGGCGCGCTGGACCAGGTGCTCGCCGGCATCGATGCCGCGAAGGCCGCAGGCCTTCGGATCAAGATCAATACGGTCGCGCTCAAAGGCGTGAACGAGGAGGAATTGCCGCGCCTGATCGAGTGGGCGCACGGACGCGGCATGGACTTGACGCTGATCGAGGTGATGCCGCTCGGCGAAATCGGCGAAGGCCGCCTCGACCAGTATCTGCCGCTCTCGATCGTGCGCGCGCGCCTCGCCGAACGCTTCTTGCTTGAGGATCTCGAATATCGCACCGGCGGTCCCGCGCGCTATGTGCGCGTCGCCGAAACCGGCGGCCGGCTCGGCTTCATCACGCCGCTCACCCACAATTTCTGCGAGTCGTGCAATCGCGTGCGCGTGACCTGCACCGGCACGCTTTATATGTGTCTCGGGCACGAGGACGCGGCCGATTTGCGCAAGCCGTTGCGCGCCTCCGAAGCCAACGATCTCCTTCACGCCGTCATCGACGAAGCCATATCGCGCAAGCCCAAGGGCCACGATTTCATCATCGACCGCCGGCACCAGCGGCCGGCGCTTGCTCGCCACATGAGCGTGACCGGCGGATAATCCCGCCCGTCATGCCCGGCCTTGTGCCGGCCGGGGCAAGCCCGGCCACGACGACGTTAGGCGGACAACGACTTCAACACCGTCGCCGCCGCTTGCAGCTCGGCGAAGCGAAAGGCGCGGCGCTCGAGTGCGAGCTCGTCGCGGCCCCATCGCTCCATATTCCAATCCTCGTCGACATGCGCCACCTGCCACGCCTCGTCCGCCGTGAACCGGTCGCGCGTTAGCGCGAGCGCAATAAGCGCCGAGCCCGTCAGCGTCGTCACCACATGCACGGCGCCGAGGCGCCAGGGATCGGCAGGAATGGCGGCGCGCGCGGCGGCGAGCGCAGGTTCGGGCTGCGGGACGTGGATGACGCCCTCGCCCAAGGAGAAGCGCGCGCCGAGCGTTTCGGCTGCCCAGTCAAGAATCGGGTCCCAGTGGCGCAGCTGGCGCTCGACGAGGCCCGGCGGCGAACTCGCTCGATAGCAAACAAGGTCGGAGCCGAGATATTTTTCGACTTCCGCCGCGACCGGGCCGGGGTGTTCGCTGACGCCGTCGATGATCGCATTGGCAAGCCGCGTCAGCGGCATTTTCGCCGGATCGATCACCTCGCGCTGCGC
>JBEKSB010000179.1:0-8511 GCA_049517455.1 Xanthobacteraceae bacterium | reverse complement strand
ATCGGCATCGTTTCGCCGATTGGTAACACTTGCGAAAAATTCTGGTCGGGATTGGTTGAAGCCCGATCCGGCATCGGACCGATCTCAAATATCCCGACCGACCGTTTCAATACCCGGATCGCTGCCCAGGTGCTCAATTTCGATCCGTCGCAGCATTTCGATCCGAAACGTGAAAACCTGCTTGATCGTTTCTCCCAGTTTGCCGTGGTCGCTGCGCGCGCTGCGGTTAAAGATGCGCATTTGGACATTGCCGAGGAGATCGCGCTGCAGGCGGCAACGATCGTGGGCAATGGGGCCGGCGGACAGAATACGGTCGACGATGCCTACCTCAAATTCTACGGACATAATTCGCCGCGCATGCACCCACTGTCGATTCCGCGCTTGATGGTCAATGCCGCGTGCAGCCAAATTTCCATGGATCTCGGTCTCAAGGGACCCACGTATACAATCGCGTCCGCCTGCGCTTCCGGCACTCACGCGATCGGCTTGGCATTCCAATCGGTCAGGACGGGGCAGGTCCCGGTCGCGCTCGCCGGCGGTACCGAAGCCTGCCTGACCGTGGGCACGATCAAGAGCTGGGAGGCACTGCGGGTCTTGAGTGCGGACACCTGCCGGCCGTTCTCGAAAACGCGGTCGGGAATAGTGCTCGGCGAGGGCGCGGCAATGTTCGTACTCGAGACGCGCGAGCGCGCGGTAGCGCGCGGCGCCCCGATCTATGCCGAGATACTGGGCTTCGGCATGAGCGCCGACGCGCACGACATCACTGCGATCGATCCCGATGGCGCCGCCCGCGCGATACGCGCAGCGTTGATCGATGCCAAGATCAATCCAGAGGACATCGATTACGTCAATGCGCATGGGACTGGAACGATTCTCAACGACAGGGGCGAAACCGTGGCGCTGCGCAAAGCGTTTGGCGCCAGCGCCGAGCGTTTAGCGGTCTCGTCGAGCAAGGGGGTGCTCGGCCATAGCCTGGGCGCCGCGGGGGCGCTGGAGCTTGCGGCGACGGCGCTCGCGCTGCACAACCAGACCATACCGCCGACCGCCAACTTCGAAGAAGCCGACCCGGACTGCGATCTCGATTTTGTGCCCAACACCGCTCGGGACGCGCAAATTCAAAACGCGATGTCAAACTCGTTCGCATTCGGCGGGTTGAACGCGGTCCTCGTTCTCGGCCGCGCTTGATGCTGGGTTCGGCCCCGATCGCCGGCTACCTTGGCGAGACTCCGGCAATCAGCTCAGATTCGCGCCGAGCGAGCGCATCAGCTCCACAAAACCTGGAAAGCTCGTGGCGATGAAGCTGCCATCATCGATCTTCACCGGTTTTTCGCTCGCGAGCCCCATAACCAACGCCGACATGGCGATGCGGTGATCCATGTGCGTAGCGACGAGTCCGCCGCCCATGGCGCGCCCGTTGCCCTCTACAATGAGATCGTCGCCGGCGATTTCGACGGTCACGCCGTTTACGCGCAAGAGGTCGGCCGTGGCGGCGAGACGGTCGGATTCCTTCACCCGCAGCTCTTTGAGCCCGCGCATCACGGTCGTCCCTTCGGCAAACGCAGCAGCGACGGCAAGCGCCGGATATTCGTCGATCATGGCGGGCGCACGCGAGGCCGGGACCTCAACGCCGCGGAGCGCACCGGCACGCACACGCAGATCGGCGACCTCTTCGCCGCCTTCGTTGCGCGTCGCGACGCGCTCGATCGACGCGCCCATCTCGACAAGCGTCGCGACGAGACCGGCGCGCAGGGGATTCAGCATGACGCCCTCGATGATCACGTCCGAACCCGGCGTGATCACTGCCGCCACCAGCGGAAATGCCGCTGACGACGGATCGGCAGGGACCACGATCGGCTGCGGCGTCAATTCCGGCTGGCCGGCGAGGGTGATGCGGCGGCCGAGAGCCCCATGCAGCTCGACCCTTACGCCGGCGCCAAAATGAACGAGCATCTTTTCAGTGTGATCGCGCGTCGCTTCCGCTTCGATGACGATGGTCTCGCCCGGCGCCGCGAGTCCGGCGAGAAGAACGGCCGACTTCAATTGCGCCGACGGCACCGGCAGCTCGAACACGATGGGGATAGGGTCGCGCGCTCCGGCAAGTCTTAGCGGCAGGCGACCTCCGCTTGAGGTCAGCGTGTGTGCGCCGATACGCTCCAGAGGCTCGAGCACCCGCCGCATCGGCCGCCGGCGCAGCGACGCATCGCCGTCAAAGGTGGCGGCGATCGGGCATCCGGCGACCGCTCCGAGCATAAGCCGGCAGCCGGTCCCCGCATTGCCGAAATCCAGCGCCGCCGCAGGTTCGGCGAAGCCACCGACGCCAACGCCGTGGACACGCCATTCCCCCGCGCCGTACCTCTCGACCCGAGCGCCAAGCGCCCGCACCGCTTTGCCGGTATTGAGTACGTCCTCGCCTTCGAGCAAGCCCAAGATGCGGGTCTCGCCGACCGCGAGCGCGCCGAGGATCAGGGCGCGATGCGAGATCGACTTGTCGCCGGGCACGCGCAATCGGCCCTTAAGCGGACCGTAGCGGCGGGCGGTGAGCGGGGCGGTGTCGGTGTGCATTAGGTGGCGTCCAGCCGGCATCCTCTATCATGGGCTATTGACAGGTTCACCACGACTAGCCAAGTGAAGCACCCAAATTGAAGGATTCCGGCTGTGGCGAAAGCGGAACTTGGCACTAAGCGCGTCTGTCCTGAGACCGGACGCAAATTCTACGACCTTAATAAGAATCCAGTGATCTCGCCGTATACCGGCAAGGTGGTGCCGGTGGAAACGCCGACGTCGCGATCCCGTCCCGAGCCGCAGGCGGCGCCAACACCGCGCCCCGCGGCAGTCCCTGCGGTAGAAATCGCCGTGCCCGAGCCGCAAGAGGCGGAATTCGTGTCGCTGGAAGAGGCCGATGCCGAGGCGCAGGGGGCGAAAGGGCCGGTAGAAACTACGGAGCCGGACGTCGAAGAAGAGGTCGAGCTGGACGAGACCCTCGACGATGCCGCCTTCATCGAGGAGCAAGAGGAAGAGGACGCCGATGTCACCGATATTATCGGCGGCGACATCGCAGACGAGGAGGAAGGCTGATCGGGAGTCAGTGATCGGTAATCATGAACGTGAATCGCTGAACCTGTTCTGATTACCGATCCCGGACGACCGTGCCTTGCGGCGAAGGGGCCATAGCTCAGCTGGGAGAGCGCCTGCATGGCATGCAGGAGGTCGGCGGTTCGATCCCGCCTGGCTCCACCAATATCATCGCTGCTTTGTCATAAAGCGGCTGGGCAAAGAATCATTGACGTCCATTTACGATCCGAGTGCCCCGCCGTCATTCAAGAGACTGGATACCAGGGAAGCGCCTACCTTTTTCTATCAATTGACTGACGATAAATCGCATTATTATTTGTTGGGCGTTGGCCCTGATCAAAAACCTCTTACAAACGACGATCTGTTGCCTGACATAGCGGATCGGGACCGCGCCAAAACGGGGCTGTTTATTAAGCCATCCTCTTTGCATGCGAAGTTAATGGGTCGCTTCTTTTTCATCCAACCTCCGACGAATCAGTTGCCGCCAAGCAGTGAGTTTCCATTAAAGTAACGCCTCGGCCGAGACGCACGCTGGGCGGCGGGTCGGTGCGGGCATTCGTGACCACTGAACCGCTGCCATAGTGGCGCGTCGGCAACCCCGAGGTAGAACTCATGCGTTCAGCCGGAAGCCGATGTCCGCCGTGAGCGCCAGTCTCTCTCCATTTCCTCCCCGCATTCGCTTGCGCATCGGCGTCAGCGGACATCGCGTGCCGCCGAAATTGCCGGCGCAAGCGGAACCGCCGCTGCGCGCGCTCCTCGAGCGCATTCTCGCGACGATCGTCGAAACCGCGCGCAACGTCGAGAGCGATCACCCCGGCGGTCAATTTGCGAATTCCGCGAGCGAGTTCGTCATTGTTTCCTCGTTGGCGGAAGGCTCGGATCGCATCGTCGCCGAAGCGGGGTTGGCGGCCGGCTACGGACTGGAAGCGGTCTTGCCCTTTGTCCGCGCCGAGTACGCGCGCGATTTCGAGACGCCGCAATCGCGCACGGCATTCGAACAATTGCTCGCCCGCGCTGCGGCTGTTTTCGAGCTTGACGGTGCCGCCGACGAGCGCCCGCGCGCCTACGAAGCGGCGGGGTTCGTCATGTTGGCGAATATCGATCTTCTGATTGCCATCTGGGACGGCGAGGAAGCGACCGGCGTCGGCGGCACGGCGCAAATCGTCAGCCGCGCGATCGCCGACGGCATTCCCGTCATCCGCATCGACCCGCAGCATCCGAGCACCATGCAACTATCGTGGTCCCGGACCGAAGATTTACCGCCGGCACACGCCTATGCGCAGCCGCAACACACTTTCCGATCCGCCGATGCGGCGACGCTCGCTCCTGTCATCAAGGAAATTCTCGCCCTGGCGGGGCCGGAAGACGCGCGACACTCGCTGGCGGAATATCTGGTCGAAAAGGAGCGCGGTTGGAACTTTTGCCCATGGTACCCGCTGCTGTTGTGGGTGTTTGCCGGACGCCGGCCGCGGCTGACGGACTTCCGCCTTCCCGCACCGCTCGCCGACACAAAGGCACAATGGGAAAACTATCTCACAATTCTGCCGAAGGACCGGGCGCAGCGTCCCGCGATAGAGCGGATATTGTTGCCCGCGATCAGCACGGCGGATCACTTCGCCGTGTTCTATTCGCTCGTCTATCGCAGCACCTACGTATTCAACTTTCTGTTCGCAGCCGTCTCGGTCGCGCTGGCTCTGACCGGAATCTTCATTCACAATCCAAATATCAAGGCTGCTTTTGTCGCCGCCGAACTGCTGATCATCATTTCGATTCTGGTGACGTTTTATTGCGGCAATACGCTGCAATGGCATCGGCGTTGGCTCGAATACCGTCGCCTGGCGGAATGCCTGCGTCACATGCGCATCCTTGCGCCGCTTGGGTCCGCGGGGCCGATCGATCGCCCGGAGCGAAACATCGACGTCGACGGGCAGGACTGGGTCAACTGGTACGCCTGGTCGCTGCGGCGTCTCATTCCGTTACCCGACCGCGCCGTCGATCAAGCTTATCTCGCGGCGATGCGTGAGGCCGTGCGTTCGGCCGAAATTGCGGGACAGGTCGCTTACCACAATGCGAACGCGCGCAGAATCGCCACGCTCGAGTATCGCATCCACCATACCGGCCAGTTATTGTTCGTCGTTACGGGCTGCATGTGCGTGGCATTTATCGTCCTTTATTTGTTTGGCGCTGTTCCAGGTAATGAGAATCCTCACAAGGATTTGGTACTCGGCGGTTTTACTTTCCTGACGGCGCTTCTTCCGACGGTCGGAGCTGCGTTGGGTGCGATTTATGCCCAGGGCGATTTCAAGACGGTTGCGGAGCAATCCAGACGTACCGCTAAACGGCTAGCGATGGTCGACAAAATCCTTGCCGACGAGCCGCTGGATTTTGCCCGGCTGACCGATCGCATCCAGAAAACATCGGATATCATGATGGCCGATCTTGAGGAATGGCAGACGGTATTCCGCACCCGGCCGCTGTCGCTTCCGGCGTGAGGCGCGATGAGGCGCGATAGTCATGAGTGAAGCAACAAACACGACGTCCTTTGAGACCTCGCGCGACCGTCATCTGTTCGGGCCCGGACCGAAGCGGATCCTCGCGCTCGACGGGGGCGGCGTGCGCGGCGCGATGACGGTGGCTTTCCTCGAACGCATCGAGGCGCTGCTGTGCGAGCACCACGGTCGGGAAGTCCGGCTCGGCGATTATTTCGATCTCGTGGGCGGCACTTCGACCGGCGCCGTCATCGCCGGCGCACTCGCGCTCGGCTACCGTACCGCGCAGGTGAAAGATTTCTATCTCAAGCTCGCGCCTTTCGCCTTCAAGCGCCAGCGCTGGCGAATACCGGTGCTGCAGGCGAAGTTCGACGCCCGCGGGTTGCGCAAGCAAATCGAGGAAGTGGTCGGTAACCGCGTGCTGTCGAGCCCCGATCTGATCACCGGGTTCTGCATCATCACCAAGCGCATGGACACCGGCAGCCCGTGGATCATATCGAACAATCCGCGCGCGCCTTATTGGGAAGACGGCAAGGATTACATCGGCAACCAAAGCTACCCGCTGGTCAATTTGGTGCGCGCCTCGACGGCTGCGCCCCACTTCTTCGATCCGGAACTCTTGCCGATCAGCCAGAACCAAGCGGTGCTGCCGGACGAGATTGCAAAGCCGCTGAACGTGCCGTGGCTGGCGCGAGCCTTCCACGCGATGCTGCAAGAAATCGGCTTGCGTCCGAAGGTCAAGATCGATCCAAACGTCTACGGGCTTTTCGTCGACGGCGGCGTCACGCCTCACAACAACCCGGCGCTTGCGTTGCTCAATCTGGCGACGCTGAGCCCGTTCAACATCCGATGGCCGACCGGACCGGATCGTTTGACCGTATTCTCGCTAGGCACCGGCACGTATCGGCCACGACTGTCCTATGAAGCTCTGGGCTTCGCGCGCTTTACCAAACTCGCGTTTCACGCCCTCCTTTCGCTGATGAACGATACGCAGATGCAAGTCCTGGCGCAGATGCAATGGATGGGAGAGTGCCCGGCGCCGTGGCAAATCAATTCGGAAATCGGGACTTTGGCGGGCGATGCACCGCCCGGCGGCAAGATGTTTCGCTTCTTGCGCTACGATGTGCGGCTCGAGAAGGATTGGCTGGCGCGCGAACTCAATTACCAGGTGGACGACGAACTCCTCGACCGCCTGCGGGGCATGGACGATCCCAGCATCGTTCACCGGCTCTACGAGATCGGCGCCCTTGCCGCCGAGAAGCAGGTGAAAATTGAGCACCTCGTGCGCTGAAAGCGCGCAGCGAAGCTCTTGACCTTGTTCCCGCATGCCGACTAGCCTCGACGTGGCAGTGTGGGGGTTGTTTATGTGGGTTCGCGTGAGGCTTGCCGGCGCGTGTCTTGCCGGCGCGTGTCTTGCCGGCGCGTGTCTTGCCGGCGCGTGTCTTGCCGTGCTGTTGAGCGCGTGCGCGGTCATCGATCCGGTCGACTCGCGCTATGACACCGTCAGCCGCAGTCTGGCCAAGGCCCGCAACGAGTCCATTTTCCTCAATCTCATCCGCGCCAGCCACGATTACCCGCTGAGCTTCGTCACCGTCGCCAACGTCACGCCGACGATGACGAATACGTCGACCTTCGGGTTGCCGGCGTTCCTGTTCGGCCCACCGGCAGGATTCGGAACCGCGGCGGGAGCCATCGCCTCGTTACCGACTGCGTCGCCCGGACGCGACGTTATTTTCGGCAACACGACGGCCTCGAACTCCACCGCCATCGGCACCAACTTCAACGTATCGACGCAGGAGACCAGCGCCTTCTACGAGGGCTTTCTCAAGCCGATCGATTTGCAGATACTCGACTACTTCATCCGCCAGGGCTATTCGCGCGAGCTGTTGTTCTGGCTGTTCACCGATTCCGTTGAGGTCACCGCTCAAGGCCAAACGCTGGGCACGCGGTACTACCCTCCGGAGGATTATGGTTGTTCGCCGAGAGACCTGAAAAGACGTTGCTTTAGGCATTTCGTCCTGATCGCGATTGCCGCTGGCGTGACCGTGGAAGAACAAACGTTGCAGAAGACTCCCGGTAGCGGCGGTGGCGGCGGCAAACCACAGTCGGCAATCTTTGCGCGGTTCTGCTTCAATCCCGTGCTTGCCGAACGCGCGAGAAGCGCCATGGGCGAGGCATTGTACCGTGAAGTCACCACCAAATACGTGGACCTGCCGCTCAAATTCTTCTCGCCGAGATGCGGCAGTGCCTGGGACCCGTTACAAGACGCCGAAAAGCCCCAACCCGACACATTCAACTTCAACGTGGGACCCATCAACTTCAAGATCGTGCCGCGTTCGGCCTACGGCGTGTTCGAATTTATCGGCGCCTTGATCAGAATGCAAAGGGACCACCGGATACCGGCGGCGACCGTTTATATCCCGCCCGAGCGGGCGGACGAGGAACAAAGACTTCCATTGCTGCAGACCGTCCACGCCGGCGAGGACGCGGATCTGGTGCGGGTCGTGTCCGGCAATGGCGATGGACGCTGCTTCGTCCATACCTGGTTCTACGACGGCGACTATTGCGTGCCGGAGGATGCCACCAATACCAAGCGGATATTCAGCTTGTTGGCGCAGCTGATCGCGATCCAGACGACGGCCACCGATCTTTCGATCACGCCTGTCGTCCGGGTCATTCAATAGCCAACGTCAGGTGTAGCAAAAAGTGCGATCAATCCGCTCAGATCGCTCGCTACTTCGCCTGCGCTCCGGCTGGGTCATCCAGCCGCTTCAGCTCGAGCTTGGCGGCTGCGTATTGGACGAAATGATACGGGCAGTGATCCACTGCGGATTGGAATAGCGGCCGCGCTTCCGCCTGCGCGCCTTTCTCGATCTGGTAAACGCCAATGAAGAAATTGGCCTCACAAGACTGCGCAACGCGCGTGCTCTGCTGCTCAGCCGCCGCGGCC
>JBEKSB010000178.1:0-8535 GCA_049517455.1 Xanthobacteraceae bacterium | reverse complement strand
ATGACTGCTTGCTGCCACGACAAGGCGCCGCGCGAACGGCAGTAGACGCCGCGCGCCGGCTGTTTGAGCCAACCCGCTGCGACATATTGAGTCCGGAGCGAAGTCGAGTAGCCGTGCCGGGTCAGCCAGCGCGCATCGACCAAAAGTCCTTCGGGAAGATGGCGGTCCAGCCAGTTTAGTCTTTTGGTTATTTGCTTAGCCATACTAAGTAAATTAGCACATTTTCAAACCAGATGCCAGTTTGAAACTCTTTCGATTCACTAAGCCATACTGCGCAAATCAACGATTTCATAAACCAGCCGCGATTCCCGTGGGCGACGCCGCCCCCCGTTTTGCCTGTGTTTGGTGGCTTAAGCTGACATCTAGTAGGTCCCGGGCGGGAATCCCTCTAGGGCTCGCCGTATTGACTATCGTTCTTGGTATGTTCTCAATGCCCCATGGGCGTCATTTTGGAGATCAACCGGGACTTCCCCTTCCAGGTGGCCTTGTCGTTCGATGAGGCCGCGATGGACGTGCTCGATTGGCTCGAAGACTGCGATTTCGAATGGGACATGTACGTCGATCTTCCCGCGAACGCCGTGCGGTACTGCTTCCGCACGATCGCGGATGCGTCGGCCTTCAAGCAGCGGTTCGCGCATGCGCAGGAAGGGCGAGCTGTCGCCGGCCGGCATTGACCGCGGCTGGCCTCATCAAATCGCGCTGCCCGCCCGGTTTTGCGAGAGCGGCGGCTACAAGGAGATTCACGATTTCTGCAACGATCTGACTCTCTGCACACGACGCCACGCCGTTTATGATCGTGAGTGGTTTCATGTGTACTGTTTCTCCAAGCTGGAAGATGCCGAGAAGTTCAGGGCACGCTTCCGCGGCGTGAAATTCGATCCGGCGCGACGGGACAAGGGACACAACTGGGCGCGCTGGAATAAACGCTGACGTGATCTGGCTTAATTCGCCCATGATAATGGTTATATGCAGGATGATGCCGGATTGAGGATACCATGTGCGGCCGGGTGCGTTTGTCGTCGGACTATTCGGAAATCAAGATCAAGCTCAAGTTCGATGCGGCCGCCGCCGCGCCGAACTTTGAGGCGGACTGGAACAAGCCGCCGACCTCTCCGATGCTCGTTGCCATCCGCTCGCAGGACGGCAAGCGCACGCCCAAAATGATGAAATGGGGCCTCATTCCGCATTGGGCGAAAGACGACAAGATTCAGTATTCGACCCACAACGCGCGCTCGGAGGAATTCACGACCAAGCCTGCATTCCGCGACGTATGGAATCGCGGCCAGCGGTGCGTTCTAGTCCACAATGGCTTCTATGAATGGAAAAAGCTCGACGAAAAGGGCAAGAAAAAACAAACCTACGCAATCGACATGGCCGATGGCAGCCCGATGGTGACGGCGGGCCTGTGGTCGCTCTGGAAATCGTCGCAAAGCGGCGAGGAAATCCTGACCTGTACGATGATGACGTGCGAACCTAACAAGGTCATGGGCGAGCTTCACGACCGGATGCCCGTCATTCTCGCCGAACGGGATTGGCCGAAATGGCTCGGTGAAGAACCGGCGGCCGAGCAAGAACTCTTGGCGCTGCTAAGCCATGCCCGGATGAGGCCCTGAAAATCTGGCCGGTCGATAACATGGTCGGCAATGTCAGGAACAAAGGGCCGCAGCTGATAAGGCCGCTGGAGCCCGCGTTGCTGTAACCATGAAGGTAATCTGCGCCGCGCTGTGCCTCCTCCCACCCGTCTCCCTCGCACACGCGCAGACGCGGGCGAGATGCTGCGCTCCTGCGAAATCCTCCAGCGCGGTGCGCACACCGAGGGCGGCGCGGTCTTCCTGCCGCCCGGCGTCGATGCGCGTCAGTGCTGGGGCTTCATGAGCGCGGTCCAGCAATTCACGACGCTCGCCGACCAAAACAGCAAGACGTTTTTCAATTCATGCCCGCTGGAGGACACGAAACTGAGCGATATCGTCCGCATCTTCGTCGATTAGCGGCACCTGCCGGACAACGCCGCGCCTGCGCCGCTTTAGCATGTGGATGCTCGCGGCGCCGCTCTCGATGTCGATCGAGGCAGGCGTGAGCGCAAGCGCTTTGGAGAGGCGGACAATCGGCTCGAATTGTGCCTTGCACGGCGGGGAATCAGACTGCAGCGTTAATGCGGACATAGTGCGGACACGACCATTTTATGGTCGAGCCGCGCTTCCCCTAATGTATTGATTTTATTGGTGGGCGCACAAGGACTCGAACCTTGGACCCGCTGATTAAGAGGCAGATGGTCTCCAAGGAAGATCAAGACCCTAACCAACATTGTAAGACCAGGTACGGGTTGGAGCGGCCAAAACGAAACCTTTATAGCCGTCTTTGAAAATTCGGATGCCGGATCTGGCGGTGGTCAGCGTCCGAACGCGTCCGTATCACCGGACGGTATCTTGTGCAGAAAAACAAGAACATGGCCAACGCCGTCATACAGAGTAGCGCGACAACCAAAAGGGCAATCCAGATTGCGTGCGGACCCTGGGCCACAATGGTAAGTTCAAAGCGCTCCATGATCCGGTCCCTTTACTCATTCTTCAAATGCTTCACGGTCTAATCTTGCGCGTTCAATCCCCCACTCGGAGTAGTTCTTTAGTGCTTCATACAACTGATAAGCTGGCGAG
Organism: Xanthobacteraceae bacterium; assembly: GCA_049517455.1. Lineage (GTDB taxonomy): Bacteria > Pseudomonadota > Alphaproteobacteria > Rhizobiales > Xanthobacteraceae > BOG-931. Next base: position 5,881 of record JBEKSB010000178.1, on the reverse strand, counting down.
AAACGGGAGAGGGACCGGAGGATGCTTTCCGCCTTGGATTTCGTTTCTAGGTCGCGCGGGAAAGGCTCACCGGGAACCCCTTGGCGGATTCCGCTAATGGCCGAATTGAACAAGCCGGTGGTCACGCGCTTCAAAGACTCGTTATCGACACGCTTGGCGCGCTCAAGCAATCTTTCGACAAACGGCGCCTGCGCAAATACGAAATCGGGCGGTGCCTCGTGCATAATATTGGCAATGAGTTGCATGTCATTTTTATCCGCGGTCGCGGACCACGCATCAAGATGCTGAACAACCTCTCCATCGAATGAGCCAAATAGGGCTTCAAAGAGTTCGCGCGATCGGTAGTCGAAAAGCATCTTGTGGTCTGCGTCGTATTTTGCATCCTTTATCCATCGCATAACCTTAATTAACAGAGGTCCGTATTCCTGGGTCTCCCGGATGCGGAGCGGCACGTGGCCATAGGGACCATGGTTGCAGGGGCGATAATGCCAATCCGCTGTTCGGGCGGCGTGATCGAGTCGGCGGATGAAGAAATCAGCAATGCGGGTTGGAAAGGCCTTGGAGGCCAGCGAAAGAAAGGTTTCAAGCCAATGTCCGTCCAGCTCCGGCACAGCCATCAGCTTGTCCAGAAACGCCTGCAGGTCATCTTCCGTGAGACGGTCGATGGGAACATGCTGGGGCCATGTGAAAACGCACGCAAGTTCGTCTGCCGATCTGTCCGACGATCCGATGTTGGCGAAGGCGGCGAGACTGATGGCCGCGGCGACGTCCGCCTGAGATAACCTCCGAAGGGCGTTTATCCCGGCATGCGCTACCCAGATTTTGTCCGAACTAAGAACCTGCTTGAGGGTGGTCAATTCCTCCGGCCCATGCCGGCCCGCGTTGAAATCAAAGTGCTCGTAGGCGTATCCGATCGCGGCAAGCAAATTTTCACGGCCCGATTTGAGAAAGCGCCCGACGATCCTTCGTCCTTCCGTCACATCAAGCTGCCAAAGGCGGGCTAGCGCCGCTGCCGCGAATTTGGCAACGCTCGATGGCACGTCCGAACAAGCATCATCAACAACCGCCCTAGCAAATTCGATGCTCGCGTAAATCAGCTTGTTGCAAAGTATGAACGGTGAGCCACCCTTTTCGGGGTCACTGGCTTCGATATGGTCGATATGGCGGGCAATAAAGACACGCAGAGCCTCGCCGCTCGGGTAGACCCTCAAAATCTCGTCCACCAGCGCATCGAGACGCTTTTCCTGATTTTGAAGGTGATTTTCAGGATCGATGCGTCGCAGCTCTATTCCGTAACCATCGATGAGAGTGCAGATAACCCGAAACTCCAGCGACTTCGGCAATGCATTCCGTATACGCCTGGCGACTTTCTTTGTTTCCTCCGGCCCATAATCGGCGTGCCATGCGACCTCGCGTGCGATCACGTAGCGAATGACCGGATCAAGTTTGCCGGATTTGGCAACCTGTTCTATTGCGTTTAGCGTTTCCACGAACACGCCTGTCCATCTGTCCCGGGTCGCATCGCTTACGGCTGCGCCGAACATCCCCATCGGATAGCGGAGGGCATCGCCAATCCTCCGTGCGGCCAAGGCTGCGATTCTTGTATTCTGATGGGATAGCAGGCCGAGAATCGCCTCCATCACCTTGTCGCGCAATTTCGCGACAAACTTTTCGTTCACAAAGTAGGGCTTGAACGACATCGCCCGATTGTTGCCGCCTACTGTATAAGCTTCGGTCTTGAGGATTGGGGCAACAAGGTCGAGCGGGGTAGAGCGGTACGTCCAAGCGTCCGCCTTCCCCATCAGGCTCAGGCCGAAATCAACGATTTTCTCGTTATATTCATAAGGCTTGTTGGGCCGTACTTCGCACAACTCAGCCAGCGCGCGAATAGCGTCGTTGGGATTGAGATTGGAGTCACGATCATGTCCCTTGGCGATTTCCCAAAGGTCTTCACAAGCGCGAGTGACATAACGCATGTTGAAGGCCGCATATTTCAACAATTCAGGCAACTGATAGAGATGTTTTCCTTCGCGGATGAGCTGCTCGGCGAAGTCCAACGCTTTTGCAGGCTGATAATATGCGACGGCACTAATCGCGCGCATATATAGATCAGTGTGTTCGGTGTCTTGGGCTATGCGCTTCCAAATGTGGTCCAACAACTGGCTGTTAGTCGCATCCCCGTTTGATCGAAGCCAGTCAAGCTTGCCCAAATTTACCAGCAAGTTCTCCACGTGCTCGAACCCAATGGCCGAGAACACCAGCTCCGCATAACCCGTCGACTTACCTTCAACATCAATACAGTTGGCCTCGATGATGTAATCGGCGAGAACGTCAGGCGAAAGCCGATACTTTGCGCCGCGTTTGAATAGCACCCCGCCATTGGTCAGCAGCTTGATAAGGCGGCTGGTCTCGTGCGGCGCGATCTTTTCGATACTTTCAATTGCCCCTAAGAGGCCGCTGTCGTCTGGATGAAAGGGTTGCAGAAGGGCTAGAACTTTGAGGACCTGCTTGATGGTACCAGCGTCCGCCTTGCTGCCGATTTCGCCGGCGATAACGTCTTGAAATCGTCCCAAAAGGGTCGTGCGAAACACAGCTTCATTTTTGGCAAGATCAAAGAGCTTTTTCTCTTGCGCCACAACCTGCGCCCCGATCACGGTCGCGAGCGGGCAATCGAGCGTCAGCCGCGCGATATCTTTTGCTGCTTCTGGAGGACCGCAGCGCTTTTGCAAGACCTCCGTCGCCAACGCCTCGGCATCGGCCAGAGTTAACGGGGCAAGAGCAACTTCTTTGACGGGCGGCCCTATCAGCGAAAATGCGCTAGCCTGCGCCTTGATACCATCAAGTCCATAAGGTCGAAATGCGAGAAGCAATTTGGCTGGGTTCGGCGTGCTTGCCACATACTGAAAGAGCAATGCCAGATCATTTCGATCGTGCGCGTCATCTATGATAATCAGTGCGGGCTTACTGCCGAGTTTTTCCAACGCGGACTTGGTCGCCTCGCTTGTCCGGGAAAGGAAACGAACGGTGACGCTGCGATGGTCGGCCTCGTATTTTTCGATGACTTGCTTAAGGAGCCTCGTTTTTCCGGCGCCCCCCGACCCAACCAGAAGTACGCAACGGATCTCAGGGTCGTCGAGGGCGGCGGCGAGTGAGCGAGTCGGTCTATCACGCCCTACAAGCTCCCAGACGTGATTGAAAAGGCCATTACTGTTTTCAAAGGGAGCAAAAAATTCCTTGGTCGTTTCCCATGGCCCGGCTTCATCTTCCCCCAACAGTTCGAAGCGCCTGCCTTTGAAGAAGGTATCGACGAGGTGCAGCTGATCGACTTTAGGAAGTCGGCGGATTTTTGCAGAGATGTCCTCTTTGTCCCAGATGTCCCAATCGGGATGTTGACGGATAGCCTCTCGGGCTTGTGGGCTGGCTACTCGACTAATGAGCAGGAATTTTTTGGTCGCACACACCGTGTGCTTGCTGACGGCCGCATGAACCTTCTGCGGACCAAACTCTTGCACCCGTTTGCACTGGAACGTGAATACAGACTTGTCCGGTAACCTGGCCTCAATATCGATACCGTCTTGCTTGTGACCGACGCCGCCCGCGCGATGGACTTCGGCCTTAGGGTAAAGGGCCTGCACGAAGGCGTGGCAGAACCGCTCAAAACTTTCAGGTGGCAGAGCGTCAGTCGGAAAGGGCTGATCGAAGGCGACGACAGGCGGGGTGTCGCGAGGTTTTGCCAGCCGGATCAGCTCTTGCCGATCCACTTCGAGGATCTCCGCAAGGCGGGACATTTGCTGAGGGCGCGGACGCGAAAGTCCCGCTTCCCACCGGCTGACAGTTTGTTGGGTGGTGTCGATAGCGGCTGCTAATTCCGATTGCTGTGAATAGCCCGCTGCTTGTCGCAACTCGGCAAGCCGAGCGCCAAATTCTGCGTAGCGCGCTATCGTACTCTCATTGTGCGTTTCCATACTCACACACATAATATGTGTGCGAGAATTATGCAAACAGTTCTAAGCGGCAATGGAACCGGCAAAAGAAGCGGCAAAAATAGGCAGTAGACTATCCACAAGTTACTGCGAGTGCTATATATTAACAGGTAATGGAATCGGCAAAAATGACGGCAGTAACCGCAATGGAGCCCATGCTCCCCGAGGAATCCAAGGGTTTGGAGAACCTCGCGATTGATCTGGTGGCCAAGGCCAGCACCCTGGCGGGTAAGGTCAACCCCTTGCTGGCGGCGAGCATCGGCGACCTGGTCCGGTCGATGAACTGTTATTACTCGAACCTGATCGAGGGTCACCAGACCTATCCGGTCGATATCGACCGGGCACTCGCCAACGATTACGCCCAAGAGCCCGAGCGGCGGAACCTGCAAAAGGAGGCGCGAGCCCATATCGAGGTCCAGCGCCTGATTGACCGCGGCGAGGCACCGACCCCGGTGGTCTCAACAGAGTTCATCCTGTGGGTTCATCGAGAGTTCTGCCAGCGGCTTCCCGATGATCTGCTGTGGATCGAGAATCCCGAAACACATGAGCGCCTGCACGTCATCCCCGGTGAATTGCGCCAGTGGCATGTCAAGGTCGGGCGCCTGGTGCCCGTCGATCCTGCCGACATTCCGGCATTCCTCAATCGATTCGCCGACGCCTACAACAGCCCGATGTTGTCGAAGCTCCGTAAGGTGATCGCCGTAGCCGCCTCGCATCACCGGCTGCTGTGGATTCACCCGTTCCTCGACGGAAATGGTCGCGTCACCCGGCTGTTTTCTCACGCCTGGCTGCGCGAACTCGGCATCGGTTCCGAGCTCTGGGCGGTCTCGCGCGGGCTCGCGCGGCAAGTCGATCAGTACAAAAGCATGCTCATGACCGCCGACGAACCGCGACGCGGCGACTTGGACGGGCGCGGCAACCTCACCCAACAGGGCCTCAACCAGTTTTGCGATTTCTTTCTCTCGACCTGCGTCGATCAGGTCGCGTTCATGGAAAGCCTGCTGGAGCCCGCCGAGCTACTGCGACGCATCGAAATCTGGGCGGAGGAAGAGATGCGCGCCAAGCGGCTACCGCGCGGCTCTTGGCCATTGCTCAAGGAGGCCGTGATTTCGGGAGAGGTCTCGCGCGGTAAGGCAGCCGAACTTACTGGCTACGAAACGCGGCAGGCCCGCACGGTGCTGAGTACCCTGATCGATAAAGGCTACCTCACATCTGACAGCCATCGCAGCGCCGTACGGCTCGGCTTCCCAGCAAAAATTATAGATCGCTGGTTTCCAAGGCTGTACGTCGCGCCAGCGAAATAACCCGACGAGCGGCTACTCGCCCGATGCCAGCGGATATTTGATGATCGAATGTAGCGGATGGTGCTCACCTACAAACGCCAACTCCCAGCTTCTCGTGAGCGTGTGCTTGCTCCGCCGGTCACAGTGGCGACTCTCGGGACGAGCGCCGCATGGTGCGACGTGTGGTCGATGTTCACCGATCTTGATCCGGCAAGCTGCCGCTAACGACCGCCGCTAATGCCGCTAATGGACCGTCTAGGTCTTTGATTTTATTAGATGGCGCGCCCGAAAAGATTCGAACTCCTGACCCCCAGATTCGTAGTCTGCCGGCTCGGCCCCATTACGAGTTGTGAGGTATTGCCCCTAACACTATAGCGTGGAAATTTCTGGAGTTCTTTCGCTTTATCGGCAAGGGTGGGCTCTCCATAGCCACGCCCGACTGAAGCCGGCGCATGTCCGACGATGGCGTCAAGCACCTTTTCTGACATGCCGCTGCGGAAACCTATGGCCTTGAACGTGTGTCTCCAAGCGTGATTAGGCGACAACTCAGGATCGTTGACGCCAAGTGTCCGGACCCACGCCGCGATCCGTGCCCGCAACAAAGCGCTTCATCCG
>JBEKSB010000177.1:0-8539 GCA_049517455.1 Xanthobacteraceae bacterium | reverse complement strand
TGAGGGCATCGATCGGCGCGCCTTTGGCGAGGAAGAGTTCGACCAACTTGGGCTGGCCGGCGCGCGCGGCGTGCGCCAGCGGCATGGCACCGCGGCGGTCGCGCGCCAACAGCGAAGCGCCGGCATCGAGGAGCTTATGCGCCAACGCCTCGCAGCCGCGATCGGCCGCCGCGAACAGCGCCATATTGGTCTGCACCGAAACGGCGTCGGCCTTGACGAGCTCGTAGTTGCTCTCGATCTCGCCGCAATTCTCTTCGCGGTGCGGCTGCGGGGCTTGCGCGCGCGCCGGCGAGGTTACTGCGAGCAGCGCGAGCAGAGACGCGCAGATGATGATAGCGAGCGGAAGTCGGATCATTGTGTGATCGCTGAGGCTCCATCCGGGCTACTGATCGCCGCGCTGACGAGCTTTACGCCATCCGGGCTCGCCCATTCCGCCGGCCCCGCCATCTCGCCGATCTCACAGCCGGAACGATCGACGATAAGCGTCGTCGGCATGCCGAAGGCTTTGCCGGCAAGTTTTAGCTCTTGGAATACCTTCGCGCTCTGATCGGAATAGTAGGTGAGGTGCGTCACGCCGATATCCTTGAGAAAGGCGAGCGGCTTTTCCGGATCGCGGGTGTCGATATTGATGGCGACGACCTCGAATTTCGGCCCGCCCAGCTCGCGTTGGAGCGCATCGAGCGCCGGCATTTCCTTGCGGCAGGGCACGCACCAGGTGGCCCACAGGTTCAGAAGGACGGTGTGGCCGCGCCAATCCTTCAGCGTTCGCGCATGGCCTTCAGCGTCCTTGAAGGCGAGGACGGGAACGAGGAACGGCGTGTGCGCAAGGGCGAGAGCCGCGACCTCGCCATGCGCCAGCGGCGCGACCCGGCCGGCGGTAGCGACCGCGGGCTCACAGGCCGCAGCGGCCGGATTGCTTCGCAGGCGTCCAATCCCGTATACCCCCCCGAGAACGGCCAACGCCAAGATTCCGCACAAGGCCAGCATAGCGATCACGCGGCGGCGGCGCGCTTTGTAGTACGGCTCGGCAGGCGGCACGGTCATTAACTGCAAAACCTCGGCGACGGACGCATATGAGCAACAAAATGTGGGGCGGACGTTTCGGGTCGGGACCCGATCCGATCATGGAGGGGCTCAACGCCTCGATCGATTTCGACCGCCACCTCTACCGGCAGGACATTGCCGCAAGCAAGGCCCATGCGGCGATGCTCGCCAAAACCGGCATCATTACGGCGCAGGATGCAAAGCGCATCGCTCACGGTCTAGACACGATCCTGTCAGAGATCGAAACGGGCAAGTTCAAGTTCGAGCGCGCGCTCGAGGACATCCATATGAACGTCGAGAGCCGGCTCGGCGAACTGATCGGGCCGGCGGCCGGTCGGCTGCATACGGCGCGCTCGCGTAACGATCAGGTCGCGACTGACTTTCGGCTGTGGGTCCGCGACGCGATCGACGGGATCGACGCTGCGTTGGGTGGCTATCAGCGCGCGCTGGCCGAGAAGGCGCTCGAACATGCAGCGACGGTGATGCCGGGATTTACGCATCTGCAAACCGCGCAGCCGGTAACTTTCGGCCATCATCTGCTCGCTTACGTCGAGATGGTGGCGCGCGACCGCGGCCGCTTCGCCGACGCGCGCGAGCGGCTCAACGAAAGCCCGCTCGGCGCCGGCGCGCTCGCCGGCACGTCGTTTCCGCTCGATCGCGCGATGACGGCGAAAGCGCTCGGCTTTGCGCGCCCGGCGGCCAACTCGCTCGACGCGGTCGCCGACCGTGACTTCGTGCTGGAAGCGCTATCGGCGTGCTCGATCACTGCCGTGCATCTGTCGCGGTTCGCCGAAGAGATCGTGCTCTGGTCGTCGCCGCTCGCCGGTCTCATCAAGCTTTCCGACCGGTTTACCACCGGGTCGTCGATGATGCCGCAGAAGCGCAATCCCGACGCTGCCGAGCTTGTTCGCGCCCGCACCGGCCGCGTCGTCGGCGCGCTCACGGCGCTGCTCATGGTGATGAAAGGACTGCCGCTCGCCTATCAGAAGGATATGCAAGAGGACAAAGAAGGCGCGATCGATGCGCTCGGCACGCTCCTGCTATCGATCAACGCCATGACCGGCATGGTGCGCGACATGGAGCCCGATGCCGCGCGCATGAGGCAAGCCGCGGGCGAAGGCTTTTCGACCGCTACCGATCTCGCCGACTGGCTGGTGCGCACGTTGAAGCTGCCGTTCCGCGAGGCCCATCACGTGACCGGCCGCATTGTCGCCAAGGCGGCGGAGACTGGCGTCTCGCTCGACAAGCTGCCGCTAGCGGCCATGCAGGCGATTGACCCGCGCATCACCAAGGCGGTCTTCGGGGTGCTCTCGGTCGAGGCATCCGTGAAAAGCCGCACTGTTTATGGCGGCACCGCACCGAAAAACGTCAGGGCGCAGGCTAAACGCTGGCTCAAGCGGCTCAAGGTTTGACCCGGCGATAGTGCGGGCAAACGCGCTGGCAAGGTATTGCCGCCAAAATCTCGCCGCTCCGGTGCGATCTGCTATGCTCTGCCTGTCGCGGCGGGGATCTTTTGCGACCCTTTTTGCCGAAGCCTTGGGGAGCTTTCTTTGGCCCTTGACCGTTTGAGTGCTGCTTTTGCCCTGGTTTTGCTCAGCGCGGCCGCCTTCGGGCTCGCGGCTTGCGGGCGCAATGGCCCGCTCGAACCGCCGCCGGGGCCGGCCGTGGGCGTGGCGCCTAGTGCGGCCGCGGCGCCGCCCTCGGGGCCGGGCTCGATCATAAGCGGGCCCGTTGCGAGCGGGCCGACGGCGCAGGAAACCGCCCAGAAGAACGGCTTCGACACACTCGGCAATCCGGTCGCTCCGCCCGGTCAGAAAAAATCATTTTTGCTCGACTTCCTGCTTCAATAATCGTCCGCCGACGCCGGCCGGCGCCGTGGCGGTGGCGATAAGCGCCAACTCACGCTAAACCGAACCCGATGCATCATTTCGCCTATCGCAACGGCGTGCTGCACGCCGAGGCCGTCGATCTGGTTGCGCTGGCGGACGCCGTCGGCACGCCGTTCTATTGCTATGCGAGCGCGACGCTCGATCGGCACTATCGGGTGTTTGCCGACGCCTTCGTCGACGTCGACGCGCTGATTTGCTACGCGATGAAAGCCAATTCCAACCAGGCGGTGATCGCAACGCTCGCCCGGCTCGGCGCGGGCGCCGACGTCGTCTCCGAAGGCGAGCTGTTGCGCGCACGCGCGGCCGGTATTCCGCCGCAGAAGATCATGTTCTCCGGCGTCGGCAAGACCGCGCGCGAGCTCGCGCTTGCGGTCGAGCAAGGCATTCTCTGCGTCAACGTCGAATCCGAAGCCGAGCTTGAACTGCTCGCCGCGATCGCCGCTGAAAAGGGCCGCTCCGCCGATATTTCGATCCGCGTCAATCCCGACGTTGATCCCAAGACCCACGCCAAGATCGCCACCGGCAAAGCGGAGAACAAATTCGGCATTCCGATCAGCCGCGCGCGTGAAGTTTACGCCCGCGCTGCGAAGCTCAAGGGCGCGCGCGTCGTCGGCGTCGACATGCATATCGGCAGTCAGATTACCGAACTCGATCCGTTCAGCGATGCATTTACGCTGCTCGCCGATTTCGTGCGCGTGTTGCGGGCCGATGGCCACACCATCCGCCACGTCGATCTCGGCGGCGGGCTGGGCATTCCCTACCGCGAGGACAATGAGCCGCCGCCCGATCCCAATGCGTATGCGGTCGTCGTCAAGCGCGCGACGCGCGATCTAAACTGCCAACTGATCTTCGAGCCCGGCCGCCTGATCGTCGGCAATGCCGGTATCCTGGTCACGCGCGTGCTCTATCTGAAGCGCGGCGAAGCAAAGACCTTCGTCATCGTCGACGCCGGGATGAACGATCTCGTTCGTCCGACGCTTTATGACGCGCATCATGATATCCGCCCGATCCTGGAGCCCGCGGTCGGCGCGCGGCGGGTCGTCGCCGACGTGGTCGGGCCGGTTTGCGAATCAGGCGATTTCCTCGCGCTGGACCGCTCCATCGTCGAACCGAAGCCGGGCGATCTTCTCGCCATCATGACCGCCGGCGCCTATGGCGCGGTCGAGGCCGGCACCTATAATACCCGCGCGCTCGTGCCGGAAGTCCTTGTCCGCAAAGACGAATGGGCGCTGGTGCGGCCGCGCGTCACGGCCGAGCAACTGATCGCGCTCGACCGCCTGCCGGCTTGGCTCTGATTTTGCTTGTCATATTTTGCATGGCACGGCTTCCTGTTGGTGGGGTGCCTTGAACCCGCCGCCTTGTTAACGTGTTGTCAGGCGGAGTTTTCTCCGCGGAGACCTCGGTGACGGATACCTCTTCGAGCAATCCTTCCCCTTCGCATCGGAGCGCGGACACGGTCGCCCGATCGCAGCTAGGCACGGCGTTGCGCCGCGCCCGCTGGACGATTTTCTGGGAACAACTTTGGCCGACGCTGGCAAGGCTTGCCACCGTCGTCGGTCTTTTCATCACCGTATCGTGGCTCGGTGTGTGGCTGTGGCTGCCGCCGCTCGCTCGCGCGGCCGGATTGGCGGCGTTTGCGGTCCTCGCGCTTGCGGCAATCGTACCGTTCGTCTTCTTGCGCCTGCCTGCGGCGGCCGACGCATTGCGACGGCTCGATCGCGGCAGCGGCGTTCGCCATCGTCCGGCGACAACGATCGCCGATGACCTCGCGGTCACGCCGAAAGATCCTTATTCGCTCGCGCTGTGGCAGGCGCATGTCGCGCGCACGCTCGCCGCGGCGCGCGCGTTCAAAGCAGGCTGGCCGTCGCCGCGCCTGGCGATGCGCGATCCCTATGCGTTGCGCGGCCTTATCCTCATCGCCGTCATCGCCACTTTCGTCGCCGCCGGCGGCGAACATTGGAAGCGCGTCGCGGCGGCGTTCGACTGGCAAGGCGTGGTGTTGCCGTCAAACTTCCGCGTCGACGCTTGGGTCACCCCGCCCGTCTATACCGGCAAGCCACCGATCATTTTGGCCGGCATGCATCCCGGCGAGATGGCGCGGCAGGATACCGAGGCCAACGAGCTGGTTTCCGTTCCGGCCGGCTCTACGCTGGTCGTGCGCGCGACCGGCAAGCTCGATCTCGACGTCTCCGGCAAGGGCGGCGTTACCGCCGCGAAGGAGAAGGTGCAGGCGCCGGCCGGCACGCAAGAGTATCGGTTCAAGATCGCGACGACCGGCGCCGCGACCTTGCACGGCGCCGGCGACGACCTGACCTGGGCGTTCAATGTTATTCCCGACAAGCCGCCCACCATCACGCTCGCCAAGGATCCCGAGCAACAAGCGCGCGGCTCGTTGCTTTTGTCGTATCGGCTGGAGGACGATTACGGGGTCACCGAGGCGCAGGCGACCTTCGCGCGCAAGGACGAGCCGGGGACAAAAAGCGACGCCGCGCATCCGCTTTTCGGGCCGCCCGACTTCAAGCTGGTGCTGCCACAAGCCCGCACCAAGAGCGGCGTCGGCCAGACCATCAAGGATTTGACCGATCATCCCTGGGCCGGCGCCGAGGTGGTGATGACGCTTGTCGCGCGCGACGAGGCCGGCAACGAGGGCAGGAGCGAGCCGGCCACCTTCCGGCTTCCCGAGCGCGCCTTCTCCAAGCCATTGGCGCGGGCGCTGGTCGAACAGCGGCGCAATCTCGCGCTCGATGCCGGCGCCCGGCCACTCGTCACCACCGCGCTCGATGCCTTGGCCCTGGCGCCGGCCAAATTTACGCCCGACGCCGGAATCTATCTCGGGCTGCGCTCGATCTTCTGGTCTTTGCTGCGGGCCAAGACCGACGACGATCTGCGCGAGGTGACGGCGCGGCTGTGGCAGATGGCGGTCGGCATCGAGGACGGCAACATTGCCGACGCCCAGGCCGGCTTGCGCAACGCCGAGGAGGCGCTGCGGCAGGCGCTCGAACGCGGCGCCAGCGATCAGGAAATCAAGCAACTCATGGATCAGTTGCGTGCGGCGATGGACCGCTTCATGCAATCGATGCAGGAGCAATTGAAGAACAATCAGCAGCTCGCCCGTCCGCTTGATCGCAATTCGCGGACTTTAAGCCAGCGGGACCTCAAGAGCATGCTCGACCGGCTCGAGAATCTGGCGCGCAACGGCGCAAAAGACGCCGCACGGCAGCTTTTGCAGCAGCTCCAGCAGATGATGGAGAATCTGCAGATGGCGTCGCCGGACCAGAACGGCGACGACATGGACGACATGATGTCGCAACTCGACGAGCTCGGCGACATGATCGGCAAGCAACAGGACCTGCGCGATCGCACATTCCGCCAAGGTCAGGATCAGCGCCGGCAAAATGGACAGCGCGGCCAACAGGGAAAGCAGGGCCAGCAGCAGCAAGGCGACTCGATGGGCGATCTGCAGCAGAATCAGCAAGCGCTGCGCGACCGGCTCAAAAAGCTGCTGGAAGAGCTGAAGAATCGTGGTCTCGGCCAGAACGGACAGGGTCAACAGGGTCAGGGCCAGAACGGCATGGACCAGCTCGGCCAAGCCGGCGAAGCCATGGGCGAAGCCGAGGGCCAACTCGGCGAAGGCAATCCCGACAGTGCCGTCGACTCGCAGGGGCGCGCGCTCGATGCGCTACGCAAGGGCGCGCAAGGCCTCGCACAATCGATGCAGCAGCAGCTCGGACAAGGTCCCGGTCCTGGCCCGAATGGCCGGCTCGGACAGCCGCGCGCGCAGCGCGACACCGATCCGCTCGGCCGCCCGCTACGCGGCCGCGACTATGGCGACGACGTCACTGTGAAAGTCCCGGGCGAGATCGACGTGCAGCGCGCCCGCCGCATCATCGAGGAACTGCGCCGCCGCTTCGGCGACGTGCTGCGCCCGCAGGAAGAGCTCGACTATATCGAGCGGCTGCTCAAGGATTATTGAGCGGGCAAATAGCGAGCAGCGGCATGGTGAAATAGGTTCGCTAATCCCTATTCGCCATTCATGATTGCGTTGCTATAATTTTCCGACGAACCTTTCATTGCCAATGCAATAGCTGGATGCCGATCCGGCGCAAATAACGTTGGAAATTATTTCGAACGCGTAATCCGCCGGAGGCGGAGCCGCGATGCAGCAGATTACGGACTGGCTTGGGAAGCTCGGTCTTGGGCAATACGCTCAGCATTTTGCTGATAACGACATCGATTTTTCCATCCTGGCTGACCTGACCGACCAGGACCTGAAAGAGCTCGGCGTGTCCTCGCTGGGCCATCGGCGGCAGCTGCTGCGGGCGATCGCGCAGTTGGACGGTGCACCCGCGGCCCCGCCGGTCATGCCCGCGCCGATCTCGGCTGCCGCGGCGCCGCCGCCGATCTCCGCCTCGGTCGAAGCCGCCGCTGAGCGCCGGCATCTCACCGTGATGTTCTGCGATCTGGTGGGTTCGACCGGCATTGCCGCGCAGCTCGATGCCGAGGAGTGGCGCGACCTGGTTGGCGCTTATCTCGATACGGCTTCGGCGGCTGTTGTGGAAATGGGCGGCCATGTCGCCAAGAAGCTCGGCGACGGGCTGATGTCCCTGTTCGGCTATCCGGTGGCGCAGGAGAACGATTCGGAACGCGCGGTGCGGGCGGCGCTGGCGATCCAGCGCGCGCTTGCCGAGTTGAACCGCAAGAATGCCGGCTCGGGCAAGCCGGCGCTCCACGCCCGCATTGGTCTCGAACCCGGTCCGGTGGTGGTGGATGCGGCGGGCGAAATCTTCGGCGATGCCCCCAACGTCGCGGCGCGCGTACAGGCGCTGGCCGAGCCGGGCGCGGTTCTGGTCACGGCGCGGGTGCAGCGCCAGGTCGCCGGCCTGTTCGTCGCCGAGGAGCGCGGCACGCACACGCTCAAGGGCGTGCCCGAGCCGGTGGCTTTGTTCCGGCTCGTTCGCGCAAGTGGCGGTGGACGCCGCTCGGCGCAGCGCAATCTCACGCCGCTGATCGGCCGCGACGACGAAACGGCGATGCTGATGCGGCGCTGGGAGCGGGCGCGTCAGAGCGACGGCCAGCTGGTGCTGATTGTCGGCGAGCCGGGGCTGGGCAAATCGCGCTTGATCGAGGAGTTTCACGCCCGGCTCTCCGAGACGCCGCACACTGGGTTGAATGGAGCTGCTCGCAGCTTCTGCAAAACACGCCGCTGCATCCGATCGCCGAATGGGGCCGTCAGCGCTTCGGTGGCGCCGACATACCCGCCGCGCAGCGCCTCGCCGAGCTGGAGAGTTCGCTCACTCAAGTCAAGATCGACCCGACCGAGAATGGTTCTTTGCGCCCACGCCGTGCTCGCGCCCGCGCTGGAGGGCTTTTCGCCGACGCCGGAATTTCCGGAGATCGAAGAAGCGCAAGGGTTGCTCGCCGCGCTTGCGTCGTAAAGGCTACGGCGTCATTGCGAGCGAAGCGAAGCAATCCAGGTCTTCACATTTAAGGGGACCTCGAATAATTGCCGTAGCTGGGAATCTCGGACATCTTTGGGGTGAACAGCACAGAATCGAAACGAGAACAAAGCGGAATCATTCGTGGGTAAATTCGGGGCGCCTGACGAT
>JBEKSB010000176.1:0-8541 GCA_049517455.1 Xanthobacteraceae bacterium | reverse complement strand
AGGCACGGGATGCGGCGTTAATGATCGTCGAGGAGCTGAGCGAGCGCTCGCCGCCTATCTCACCCGCAAGCACCTCGCCCAAGCGACGGTAAAAGGCGCTCGGCATCCGTCGCAGACTCCGGTCGCCGATGTGCTGGCGCTCTATGCGCGCGACATTGCCCCTCGACACAGTCGTCCGAGAGAAACTGCCCAGCGCATCAAGATGTTGCTGGCCTTCTTCGGCGACAAAACCTTGGCCGACATCAACGGCGCGCTGTGCCGTGCGTACGCGGCACAACGATCGACCGACGCGGCGGCACGACGCGAGCTTGAAGACCTTCGCGCTGCCATCAACCACCATCGCCGCGAAGGCTTGTGCGCGGAGATAATCGAAATTGTCTTGCCGGAGGAACGCCCGCCGCGTGAACGTTGGCTTACCCGAACGGAGGCCGCGCGGCTCGTTTGGGCGGCATGGCGATACCGGGAAATTCAGAAAGGCACAGCTACCGATCGGCGATCACGGCGACATGTCGCCAAATTCATCCTGCTCTCCCTGTATACCGGCACGCGGGCCGCGGCGGTGTGCGGCGCTGCGCTCCAGCCGATGCCGGGGAGGGGCTGGGTCGATCTCGATCGCGGTATTTTTTATCGGCGTCCTGCGGGGCGCAGAGAGACGAAAAAGCGGCAGCCCGCCATTCCCCTTCCGAGCGAGATATTGACGCATCTGCGGCGGTGGAAACGCCGCGGCCAACGTTTTGCCGTCGAGTGGAATCGTCAGCCGGTCAAGAGCGTCGACAAGGCCTTTGCCCATACCGTCAGAGACGCCGGGCTGGGCGCCGACGTGACGCCGCACACGCTGCGGCACACGGCGGCGACCTGGTTGATGCAGGCCGGCACGGACCTCTGGGAGGCCGCCGGCTATCTCGGCATGACCGTGGAGATGCTGCACGAGCGATATGGGCATCATCATCCCGACCATCTGTCCGGCGCCAAGAATGCGTTCTCCCGCCACAGGTACCGCCACAGGATGAAGGCAACGGAACACGAACAAACAGTGATAGATGTCGGAAAAAAACGCTGATCCTTCAAGGGATCCAAAATAGCACCCCTTGTTCGGGACGTGGGGGTCGCAGGTTCAAATCCTGCCACTCCGACCATCAATTCTCCCGCCTGGAAATCAGCTTTGATCTCCCCGAACGCCGACGGGGAGACAGTCCTGCGGCTGAGCTGTTTCAGCGGCGGCCCATGATACGCCGGTCCCGTAGACTGCCGGCCGCACTTGAGGCACAACGTTTTCCGCGCAAATGCAAAAACGTGGAACCGTTTGGATGTCTGGAGTTGAGCGCGTATCCGTCCAGGGCTCGAAGGTCGCCAAGATCCTCCATGACTTCGTCGTCGATGAGGTCATCCCCGGTACCGGGATCGAGGCCTCGTCGTTTTGGCAGGGGCTTGATCGCGTTCTGCACCGTTTTGCTCCCGTAAACCGCGCACTCTTACAGCGGCGGGATGCTCTACAGGCAAAGATAGACGGTTGGTATCAAGGGGGGCGGGGACACCCCTTTGACGAGGCTGCGCACAAGACGTTTCTTGAGGAGATCGGCTATCTCGTGCCCGAAGGGCCGCCTTTCGGGGTCGATACCGCCAACGTTGACGACGAGATCGCTAAAGTGGCCGGACCGCAGCTCGTGGTGCCGATCAGCAATGCGCGTTACGCGCTCAATGCCGCTAACGCGCGATGGGGCTCACTCTACGACGCCCTCTATGGCTCTGATGCTATTCCGCGAGACAGCCAAGGAGAGCTGAGCCGAGGTTACGATCCCGAGCGAGGCAAGCGCGTTATCGCCTGGGCGCGGCGTTTCCTGAACGAGACCGTGCCGCTGACGTCAGGATCGCATGCCGATGTTCGTGCCTATTCGGTCAAAGGCGGGATGCTTGTGGTTGACTTCGACGACGGCACCACTGTCGGACTTGCGGATCCGAAGCAATTGAGCGGCTATCGCGGTCGTCCGGACGCGCCCGAGGCCATTCTGCTTGTGAATAATGGCCTCCATGTTGAGATAGTGATCGATCGTGCGCATCCGGTCGGCCGCACCGATGCTGCTGGCGTTGCCGATGTCGTTCTCGAAGCGGCACTAACGACCATCATGGATCTGGAGGATTCGATCGCCGCGGTCGATCCGGCGGACAAGGTGGCGGCCTATCGCAACTGGCTCGGGCTTTGCCAGGGAACGCTTGTCGAGGTCTTCCAAAAGGACGGCAAGCCCCTTACGCGTCGTCTCGCGGCAGACCGCGCCTATACGCAGCCCGACGGAAGTGCGCTCCTCCTGCCGGGTCGCAGTCTGATGCTGATCCGCAACGTCGGTCATTTGATGATGGACGAGAGCGTTCTCGATCGCGACGGGCATCCCGCTCCCGAGGGTATTCTTGATGCGGCGATCACGAGCCTGATCGCGCTCCACGATCTCAAGGGCCGAGGTTCAACGCGCAACAGCCGGACCGGCTCGATCTACATCGTCAAGCCGAAAATGCATGGACCGGAGGAGATCGCATTTGCCAACGAGCTGTTTGCCGCCGTCGAGGACATGCTCGGCGTACCGCGCAACACGATCAAGATCGGTCTGATGGATGAGGAGCGGCGAACAACCGTCAACCTCAAGGAATGTATTCGTGCCGTGAAATCGCGCGTGTTTTTCATCAATACCGGCTTCCTCGACCGCACCGGCGACGAGATCCATACCGCCATGGAAGCCGGACCGATGATCCGCAAGGGCGAGATGCGCGGACAACCCTGGCTCAAGGCCTACGAGGACTGGAATGTCGATATTGGCCTTGCTTGCGGCCTTCCCGGGCACGCCCAGATCGGAAAAGGCATGTGGGCAATGCCCGATTTGATGGCCGCGATGCTCGAGCAGAAAATCGCTCAGGTCGAAGCGGGCGCCAACACCGCCTGGGTCCCTTCCCCCACGGCCGCGACGCTGCACGCGACGCATTATCACAAGATCAATGTCTTTAAACGACAGCGGCAACTTGCATCTCGTCCCCGCGCGAGCCTCGACGACATTTTGACGATCCCGTTCGCCCGCGGCGTGAATTGGTCGTCCGAGGAAGTCCAGCAGGAACTCGACAACAACGCGCAGGGCATCCTCGGCTACGTCGTGCGCTGGATCGACCAGGGTATCGGTTGTTCGAAAGTTCCCGATATCAACAACGTTGCTCTGATGGAGGACCGCGCGACTTTACGCATTTCCAGTCAGCACATTGCCAACTGGCTCCGGCACGGCATCATGTCCGAGCATCAGGTCATGGACACAATGAAGCGCATGGCGGGCGTCGTCGACAAACAGAATGCCGGCGATCCGGAATATTCGCCCATGGCGCCGCATTTTGATAAGTCAATCGCGTTCGCGGCGGCATGCGATCTTGTCTTCAAAGGAACGGTTCAGCCGAATGGCTATACCGAACCCATCCTTCACGCCCGCCGCGCCGAGTACAAGCGAAGCAAAGCGCTTTCATGAATTGACGGGCCGTGCCCGCGTCAATCAACAATATCTCAAAGATATCGCGCCTGCAGATCGACGGTGGTCTTGACGCCGAGGGAGTCGTAGTTGGCGGCAAGCCATTGGTCGGCACGTTCGCGGCCGATCTCAAAAAGATGCGTCAGGAATTTCCAGGTTCCGTTCATCTTGCTGGAACCTGCCAGATCCCGGATCACGTCTTCGGCCTCGATCAAATGCATGAACATGCGTTTGCCGCCGGCCATCTTGCCTTCGTCGATCAGCTGGGTCACGAAGGCGATGGCGCGCATTTCCCGCATCAGCGATGAATTAAAGCTGATCTCCTGCATGCGGTTGATGATCGAGCGCGAGTTGGTCGGCAGCTCGGGCCGCTCGGTCGGCGTGAGGTGAACCATCAGGACGTCGGGGGCCTCGCATCCGTAGATCACCGGAAAGATGGCAGGATTTCCCATAAAGCCGCCGTCCCAATAGGCCTCGCCGTCGATTTCCGGTGCGCGCATCATGAAAGGCAGGCATGCCGAAGCGAGCACATGATCGGCGGCAAGCTCATCACGGGCGAAGACTTTAACCTTACCGGTCCGCACATTGGTCGCGGACAGAAACAGCTTGACGACTTTTTGCTGGCGTACCCGCTCGAAGTTGACTTCAGCGTTGAGCAAGTCCTTGAGCGGATTCACATCCATCGGATTGAGCTGATAGGGCGACAGAATACGGCTCAGGACATCGATGAAAACGTAAGCGGGCGTATGGTCGAGGCCGAAATTAGGGTTCATTTGGTCGAAAAAAGAAGGAGCGATGATGCTGGAGGCTGCCATGTCGGACATCTTTTTCCAGAAATTGCGAAGCCTCTCTCTTGCCCCTTCGCGGCCGCCTAGCGCGAGGCCGTCGGCAAACACAACGGCGTTGACGCCGCCGGCGCTCGTCGCCGTGATGCCGTCGAAGGCAACGCGTTCATCTTCGAGCAGGCGATCGAGCACACCCCAAGTGAAGGCGCCGTGGCTACCTCCGCCCTGGAGCGCAAGGTTGATCACCTTCTGCCCGACAATCGGTGTGCTGGCTTGGAGCTCTGCGGATTTCGGCTGCGCGGTCATGGTTCCCCCCAGTGGCGCGCTCCGGCCAAGGATATGAGCCGCCTTCTTAAAGCGGCAATCTAGCACCGGCCGGCGGCCTCAGTCACGGCCTAATAACGGCCGCCACAGGGACGTGAACTTAGCGGTTTGCCCAATGACGGCTCAGTTATTCTGACGATATGGTCAACGAAAAAAGCCCGTACCGCGTTGCAAAAACCTCTCTAGGATCGCGACCGGTAGGGTCGCCATTAACGCCGAACAGGTCCGCCGCGGGGCGTTGTTTCTGGTCAATATCGGTGTACCGCGTGTGGTTGGCGCCGCGCGCGGAGAATCACAGGCGCACTCGCCGCCTCGTCGTCATCGGCATGCTGTCTGGTCGGCACCGCCGCGGCTTTCCCGCGTCTGGCAATCGCCGAACTCGACAGCTTGGTCGATGAATCGCCCAGCGCCGCCGTCCCGAAGCGCGGCAAACGCGGAGCGATGAGCCGCGAGGACGGATCAGACTGACGGACGTGTGCCTCCCGCGCGGCGCGGCATTGCCCGCCGCCGCATTCGGTGATTACTGGTGCGCCGATGACCACCCGCATCACCATCCGCAGGCCCGACGACTGGCATCTGCACGTCCGCGACGGTGAAATGCTCAAGGTCGTGCTGCCATACACGGCACGGCACTTCGGACGCGCTATCCTGATGCCGAATCTCGTTCCGCCGGTTCGCACCGCGCAGGACGCGATCGCTTATCGCGCGCGCGTCAAGGCGGCGCTGCCAAAAGGATCGCGCTTTACGCCGCTGATGACCTGCTATCTCACCGACGAGACCGATCCCGACGACGTCGAACGCGGCTTCCGCGACGGCGTGTTCACCGGCGTCAAGCTTTATCCGGCGAACGCCACCACGAACTCGGCGGCCGGAGTTTCGGACTATCGGAATATCACGCGCGTGCTGGAGCGCATGGAAAAGATTGGCATGCCGTTCCTGATGCACGGCGAGGAGGTTGGGCCGGACATCGACATTTTCGACCGCGAAGCCGCGTTCATCGATCGCCGCCTGTCGAAATGGGTGAAGGAATTTCCCGGCCTGCGCATGATCATGGAGCATCTCTCCTCGAAGGACGGCGCCGACTTCGTTAAAAGCGCCGCGCCGCAGGTCGGCGGCACCATCACCCCCTACCACCTGAGCCTCACGCGCACCGACTGGCTCGGCGCGGGGATCAAGCCGATGATGTACGCGATGCCGGTCATCAAGACGGCGCACGACCGCGTTGCGTTGCGCAAGGCCGCCACCTCGGGCGCGGCTTGCTATTTTCTCGGCACCGATTCCGCGCCGCATCCGTTCGCGCGGAAGGTCGCGATTAGCGGTGTGCCCGGCATCTTCAACGCGCCGGTGGCGCTCGCGACCTACGCCAAGGTGTTCGAGGAGGAGGGCGCGCTCGACAAGCTTGAGGCTTTTGCTTCGCTGAACGGCGCAAAGCATTATCGACTGCCGCCGAACGAAGATAAAATCGTGCTGGAAAAGTCGCCATGGACGGCGCCAGTCGAGGTCAAGGTCGCGGGACCCGATGAGCGCACGCTGGTCTATCGTGGCGGCGAGACCATCGAGTGGAAGGTGGTCGAGGATTAAGAAAAGGAAATGACGATGGCCGGCTTCGCCGACAAAGAAGTGATTGCCGAGTTGACGGCAAAGATGCTCATCGAGGTCGAGGCGGTCCGCTTCATGACCGACAAGCCCTTCATCTTCACCTCCGGCTGGGCGAGCCCGGTATACACCGATTGCCGAAGACTTATCTCGTTCCCGCGCGTGCGGCGGACGCTGGTCGACTTTGGCGTGGCCACGGTCGAGCGCGAAATCGGCTTCGAGCAATTTGACGGGATCGCCGGCGGAGAGACGGCCGGCATTCCCTTCGCCGCCTGGATGGCAGACCGCTTGATGCTGCCGATGCAATACGTGCGCAAGAAGCCGAAGGGCTTTGGCCGCAACGCCCAGATAGAGGGGCACCTCGAGGCGGGCGATCGCGTGCTGCTTGTCGAGGACATGACCACCGACGGCCGCAGCAAGATCAATTTCTGCAACGCGTTGCGTGAGGCCGGTGCTACGGTTGAGCATTGCTTTGTGTTCTTCTTTTACGACATCTTTCCCGAGGGCAAAAAAATCTTGGGTGATCTCGGCATCACGCTGCATGCGCTCGCCACTTGGTGGGATGTTCTGGAAGCGGCGAAAAAGAGCGGCCGTTTCGACAAGGGCAGATTGCGCGAAGCCGAAAAGTTCATGAAGGACCCGGCTGGCTGGTCGAAGGCGCACGGCGGTGCCGCCCAGGTGGCGGAGTAGGATTTGTGCCGGATCAAGCCGCGGACGTGATCGTCGTCGGCGCGGGCAACGCCGCGTTCTGCGCGGCGCTGGCGGCACAGGAGCAAGGCGCCTCGGTCGTCATGCTGGAAGCTGCCCCCGAGGCGGAGTCCGGCGGCAACAGCCGCTTCACCGCCGGCTCGATCCGCGTGGTCTATAACGGCGTCGACGATATCAAGACGCTCGTGCCTGATCTGACGTCGGCCGAAGTCGACAGCACGGATTTCAGTACCTATACCGCGGCGCAATTCTTCGACGACATGGCGCGGGTCACCCAGCATCGCGCCGATCCCGACCTCGTCGAGCTTCTGGTCACGCGAAGCTTTTCGACGTTGAACTGGATGCGCGCCAAGGGCGTGCGGTTCATCCCGATCTATGGCCGGCAAGCATTCAAGATCGACGGCAAGTTCAAGTTCTGGGGCGGGTTGACAGTGGAATCGGTCGGCGGCGGACCGGGTCTTGTGGCTATGCTGACGGACGCCGCGCAAAAACGCGGCATCGGCATCCGCTACCGGACCCGCGCGCTCGATCTGCTCTACGATGGCAGCGGGGTCGAAGGTGTACGGGTGCGCGAGGGCGGCGCGTTACGTGAACTTCGTACCCGGTCCGTGGTGCTCGCCAGCGGCGGCTTCGAGGCCAATCCCGAATGGCGCACGCGTTACCTCGGGCCGGGATGGGATCTCGCCAAGGTACGCGGCTCGCGTTTCAACACCGGCGATGGCATCCGCATGGCGCTCGACATCGGAGCGAGCCCTCGAGGCAACTGGTCCGGCTGTCACGCCGTTCAATGGGAAATGAACGCGCCCGAATTCGGCGACCTCGCGGTCGGCGACCAATTCCAGAAGCATTCCTACCCGTTCGGTATTCTGATCAACGCGACCGGCAAGCGCTTCGTCGACGAGGGCGCGGATTTCCGCAACTACACCTACGCCAAATACGGACGCGTGGTGCTGGAGCAGCCGGGCCAGTTCGCATGGCAGATTTTCGATCAGAAAGTGAAGCACTTGCTACGCGACGAATATAAAATACGGCAGATTACCAAGGTGGCGGCGAACACCATCGAGGAGTTCGCGCAAAAACTCGAAGGTGTGAACGCCGCGGAGTTCATCAAAACCGTCAAGCAATGGAACGCGGCGGTGCGCACCGACCTCCCGTTCAATCCCAGCGTAAAGGACGGCCGCTGCACGCAGGGCCTCGCCGTCGATAAGAGCAACTGGGCCAATACAATCGATACGGCACCCTTCGAGGGCTATGCAGTGACCTGCGGCGTCACCTTCACTTTCGGCGGCTTGCGTATCAACAACGACGCCGCGGTGCTAAATACCGACCATCGGCCGATCCGCGGTCTTTATGCCGCGGGTGAGCTTGTCGGCGGCCTATTCTATTTCAACTATCCGGGTGGTGCCGGGCTCATGTCCGGCGCGGTGTTCGGCAAGATTGCCGGCAAGGCGGCCGCCAATCGTGGTACGATTTGAGAATGAGCAGCCCTTGGCCGACGGAATTGCGCTTGCGCAAAGACCGCAAGACTCTCGCGGTAGCATTCGACAATGGCGAAAGGTTCGAACTGCCCGCGGAATATTTGCGCGTCCGCAGTCCGAGCGCCGAAGTGCAGGGCCACTCGGCGGCCGAGCGCC
>JBEKSB010000175.1:0-8597 GCA_049517455.1 Xanthobacteraceae bacterium | reverse complement strand
GCTCGACACGATGCAGATCAGCGTCGTCCGCCCGGCGCACCATTTGCGATCCGGATTCGCGTTACCCGTGCCCTGGGTATCGATGAGCGGATTGACGTCGGCGGCCGCAATCAGTTTGTGTTTGATCGCCGGATCGATTTTCTCCAGGAACGGCAGGGTCGCGTAGCGCGCAAAGTCGAGCGTGCCCGGTGGCCGGTCGAGAACGAAGCGCGCCTGCGCCACATAGATCGTAAGCTTCTCGACCACCGGGCCGGCAGCGGCGCCGGCACTGGACGATTTGGTGACGGTCGGCTCGATATAGCCGGGAAACAGCGAAAGGAATTTCTTCTGAACGGGCCGCGACTGTGTCCAATTCGCGAAACTGATCAGGTTGGTCGCGCCGCCGGCCGCACTGCCGGCCGCGGCGTCGCTGAACGCGATGGTGCCGGGCTTAAGCTGCGCCAAGTCCCAACTTTGCGGCGAGCCGGCATCCTCGATGCGAAAATCCTGCGCGTTCGCAGCAGACAACGATCCTATCAGGCCGACCAGCGCGATCGCGTGCCGTAGCCACATGCCGTTTTCTTTCGGTCGCTTGGGAATCAGTTGGCCCGCCCGCCCCAGAAATAATCGAGATCCCGGCGGGCAGGCGTGCGCGGATCGTCCGGATCGGGCCCGGGCGCAAAAAGGCCGCGCGCGACCGGCCTCGGCGGCGCCGGCTGCAAACCACCCTGGGCCGGATAATAAGACTGGCCCGGTGCCCCGCTCCCGCCCCAGCCCCAGGCACCCCAGGATTGCCCGGGGTCGGGCTCGGGATTGCGCAGAGCATAGGCATCCTCGCGCGAGACGAGCTGATATTGCGTCTCATTAAGACGCCCGTCGGCTTCGAGCCGGAAATGCTCGATAAAGCCGCGCCCGGCGGTCACGCGGTCTCCGATCGCGCGATCTCCGGTCATGCGATCTCCGGTCGTGTAGTCGATCGGCAGATCGACGAGACGGCGCCGTGCCTCCGGCGAGGGTCCATTGAGCGCCGCCTTGGGCGCTATTCCCTCCGCCCAAATTGCTTGCAGGATTGGCTCGAAGATCGGCAATGCCACTCTGGCCCCGGTCGCGTTGGTGCCAAGCGACCGCCGCTTGCCGTCGCCATTGTCGTAGCCGACCCAAACGGCAATGGTCACGTCATTGGTGAAGCCGACGAACCACCCATCCACCGCATCCTCGGTCGTTCCGGTCTTGCCGGCGACGTAAGGCGAAAGCGATCCGATCGCACGCGCGGTGCCGCGCGCCACGACGCCCTGCAACATGGTCTTGAGCTGATAGAAGGCGCTGCGATCGGCGGCGCCGATGAAAGGCAGCGGCGCGTTCGGGTACTGATAAACCGTGTGGCCGTCCGCTTCGATCGACTCGATGGCGTGAGGGTGCGGCAGAGCGCCCTCGTTAGCGACCGCCGCGTAAAAAGCGGCGAGATCGATCATGCGCACCGGCTGCGCCCCAAGCACGAAAGGATAGTAGCGGACGCAATCGGTGTAGATTTTCGCCGCGACGGCAGTCGCGCAGACATCATCGAGACTCTTCTCGGGCTCCGCGCTGATGCCGCCGTCGAGCAGGTGAGCGGTTACAACGTTGACCGAATTCTCCAGCCCGCGCCGCATGGTGAAGACGCCGCCCAAGCCGTTGTCGGCGTTCCGCGGCGTCCAAAAATCTTCCTGGCGCGCGGTGCCGCCGAATTCACGCGTGATGATGTCGCGGCCGCCGCCCAAGCCGCCGCCGATCGGCGGTAGCGTGATGGGGTCGTCAGGCACGAGCGTGTTCGGCTGCAGCCCCGACTGAAGCGCGGTCAGATAGGTGAGTGGCTTCATCGCCGAACCGGGCTGGCGCTGGGTCTGCGCAGTGCGGTTCAGTTGGCTCAGGGGATAGGAAAAGCTCCCGGCCATGGCGAGGATGCGGCCGGTCTTATTCTCCAGCACCAACGCCGCGCCCTGCACGGTCGGCCGCACGCGCAATTGCGCCTGACCGCCGGCGGCGCTGGGAGCGCCCGCGCCGTTCTTGGTTTTGGGCGCCGCCTTGCTTTCGGGGACGCGGACATACACGACGTCATAAAGACCCAGGCCGCGCTTGATCTGCCAGGTCGAGCCGTTCAGCGGCATCACGCGGCCATCGCTGAGGCCGACATGGATGGGGCCGTCGCCGCGCTTACCGCCCTTATCCAGAATCACGGCCGGTTCCCAGTGCACGTCGTAGAGCGGCAGATGCACGGCTTGGAGCGCCTGTTGCCAAGCCGGCATTGGCACTGCGGCGGGAGAGCCGCCCGTCGCGCCGTTCGGCTTGTCGGCGCTCAGCTTTTGTATGGCATCGGCGATATTCGCTTCAGGTCCGTGAAATTGCGCACGACCGGCGGCGATCTCATAGCGCGCCAGACCCTCCTGCAACGCCGTCTCGGCGTCGCGCTGCAACGTCGCGTTGATCGTCGAATGCACCGTGTAGGGCTCGGCGGTCAGGCTCGCGACACCGTCCGATTTGGCCTCACGGCCGAGAAAATCGATGAAATGCAGACCACTGTCGCGGCGCGGCCGCTCGAAGGCGACGAGCTTCGGCGGCGCGGCCAGCGCGCGGTCCTTCTGCTCGGTGCTGATGGCGCCGTCCTCCTGCATACGGCCAAGCACGTAGGCGAGACGTTCCTTGGCGCGATCCGGATGACGATCGGGATTGAAAAAGCTCGGACCTTTGAGCAGACCAGCGAGCATGGCGCCCTCGGCGAGTGTGAGAGCTTTCGCCGACTTGCCGAAATAGCTGCGCGCAGCCATCTCGACGCCCCAGGAACCGCGGCCGAGATAAGCGGAATTGAGGTAGAGTTCGAGAATCTCCGCCTTGCTGAGCGTGCTCTCGAGCCGCGAGGCCACGATCATTTCGCGGATCTTTCGCTCGTAGGTCACGTCCTCGCCGACCAACAGGTTCTTCACGACTTGCTGGGTAATGGTCGAACCGCCTTGCGGCCGACCCGAATCGGCGAGGTTGCCGATGAAGGCGCGGATGATGCCGCGCTCGTCGACGCCGTGGTGCTGGAAGAAACGCCGGTCTTCGGCGGCGACAAACGCCTTCTGGACGAAATCGGGAACCGCGGCGAGCGACACCCAGACCCGGCGGTTGCCTGGCTCGAACACGGCGGCGAAATTTCCGCCCTTGCCGTCGAGGACCGTGCTCATGCTGGGAAGCTTACGGCCCTTAAGCCGCGCCTGGTCGGGCAGATCGGCCGCCGCGCTATTGAAGAACTCGATCACCTGGCCGAGGTCGACGACCGGTTTGACGACGCTCTCGTTCTTGCAGAATTGATGGTAGGCGGTGTTCAGGTCGGCGAAATTGATGCCGTGAAAGGCCTTGATGTCGGCGCCGGCGGCCTTCGGATCGTTGAGCGCGGTGGAGATGAGATCGTCGAGGTTGATCGACTCGATATCGAAGGCCTGGCGCATATGGGCACAGCCGTTGCGCAGAAGCTGCAGCACCTCGGCTTGGTCGTGCGCCGGGTCAAAGTGCGTCTTCACCGCCTGCGGCTGGGTCATCACCTCGCTTAGCGCCAGCGCAGTCGCAAAAATCTTGACGAGAATGATGTCCATGGCGGGGGAGGCGAACACAGCCAAGTTGGAGGGGCGCTACAAGAACGAACGTCAAGTATAGCTATCCGATCCTTACAAAAAGACTTTTTTGCGGGTCTTTTGTGCCGTATCCCGGTTGCACGGCTGTGACGTCCGTCACGAAAGCGCTGTCCGGGCGCTTGCTAATTACGTCTTGCCCCCCGCCAATCGATCGAAATGACGGCGCTTCTGCAGCCACGCCAGCAAGCCAAGCGCCGGCAGGCCGGAAAGCGCGCAGATGACGAAAAAAGAGGCCCAACCGACGGCGTGCGCCAGATAGCCGGTTCCGAGCGAGAAAACATTGCGCCCGAGTGCCGCGAACGCGGTCAGGAGTGCAAATTGCGTGGCGGTGTAGAGCGGATTGCCGCACAGCGCGGACAGGTAGGCGACAAAGATCACGGTCCCGACGGCATCCGTGAAGAACTCGATCGTCGTGGTCAGCGTCAGCATCGCCAGGCTCTTGCCGACGACGGCCTGCCAGGAAAAAGCGAGGATCATGATCGTTTGCAGGAGGCCGCCGATCCACAGGCTGACTGACAGCGGCAAGGCACGCGCGATCAGGCCACCCGCAAACCCGCCAAGCACCGCGACGATAAACCCAACGCCATTACGAATGGTCGCGAGTTGCGTAAGTGAAAACCCTAAATCGAGCACGAACGGCGTCAGCAACGCGAACGCCAGCGCATCGGCGAGCTTGAACAACGCCACGAACGCCAAGACCGCAATCGCCAGATCGTGCGACAGGAAATCGCGAAAGCTGTCAAGCGCCGACCAGAATGCGCGTTTGAGCGAATTTCGGTGCCCTGGCAGGGCATGGTCGGCCTCCGCCACCGCCGAACTCGCAGGCTCGGTCGCCAACAAGGTCGCCGTGACGCCGATAAGAATAAGCACGGCCATGACGGCGTAGCCGGCGGTCCATGCGCTCCGCTCGCCGAGCGTCGACTGGAAAGCCGTCACCAAGAACAGCGCTCCGGCACCTGAAACCAGCGCGCCGACGCGATAGGCGGCCACGTAGGAGGCCATGCCGGCAGCTTGCTCGTTTTCCGGCAGGCTTTCGACCCGGAAGGCGTCGACGACAATGTCCTGCGTTGCCGACGCGGTGGCGACAACCAGCGCTCCGATGGCGACAGCGAACGCCGAGATGGCGGGGTCGCACAGGCCGAGGAACACGATCGCCGCCATCAGCCAGGCTTGTGACAACAGAAGCCAGCTACGACGACGCCCCAAGAGCTTTGACAAGACCGGGAGATCGAGAGCATCGACCAGCGGCGCCCACAAGAATTTGAAGTTGTAGGGGACGGCCACGGCCGCGAACAGACCGATGGTCTTGATGTCGATGCCGCTCTGTTTCATCCACGCCTGCAGCGTCGAGCCGATCAGGATGATTGGCAGTCCGCTGGAGAACCCGAGCAGCAGGACGATCAGCACCCGCCGTTGCAGATAAACCGCAAGCGTATCGGCGATGGATGTGCGGGTGGGCGAGGCGCTGCCGGTGGCGTCAGGCATCACGCTAAGCTCAGCGCTGATCGGCTCACTCGCCCGCTTCTAATTTGCGCACCAGCGGAGCGGGAATGATTGCGGCCTCCGCGTCAGCGGCGAACTCGACATCGGCGATGCGCGCGCCGCGCTGCTCGATCTTCTGCGTTGAAATCAAGACTTGCCGCACATCCTCGGTGACCTGGCCAAAGTGCTGACCAAGCTTTGCCACGCGCTCGCTCATGCGCCTGACATCGTCGATCAGGGACCCGACTTCCGTTTGAATGCGGCCGGCCGCCTCGCGCATGCGTGCATCCTTCTGGATCTGCTGGATGACGTGGATGGCGATCATCAGCAGCGACGGCGAGACGATGATGACCTTGGCGCGGAAGGCTTTCTGCACGATGTCGTCGAAGCCGTCATGCAACTCGGCATAGACCGACTCCGAAGGCACGAACATGAGGGCCAGGTCCTGAGTTTCGCCGGGAATGAGGTATTTTTGCGCGATGTCGCTGACATGCTTGGTCACGTCCGCGCGCACGCGCGCGGCTCCCTGCCGCCGCTCATCGTCGCTTTTTGCCTCGCGATAGGCAGTGACGGCTTCCAGCGGAAATTTTGAATCGACGACCAGCGGCCGCTTGTCGGGCAGAAAAATGCAGCAGTCGGGCCGCAGCCTGTTGGAAAGTGTATATTGGAACTCGTAGCACTCTTTCGGCAGTCCATCGCGGACGATGATTTCCATGCGGCCCTGGCCGAAAGCGCCCCGCTCCTGTTTGTTGGTCAGCACCCCTTGCAGCGACGTCACCTGGGTGGCGAGCTCGGTAATGTTCTTCTGCGCGCGGTCGATGACCGCGAGCCGCTCGCCGAGCTTTTGCAGATTCTCCGCGGTGCTCTGCTTGGTTTTCTCCATCGAATCGCCGAGGCGATGCGAGACCGAATCCAGACGCTCGTTGACAGTGTGTGCAAGCTGCGATTGGCCTTTGGCGAGCAACCCGACCATCGCCTCGAGCCGCGCCGCCGCGTCGGCATGCGCGCGGGTGAGCTCAGCCATCACCGCATCCTCCGCCGGCGCGCGATTGCGGGAGCGCCAGAGCACAATCGCCGTGACGGCAACCGCGGCGCAGGCGATGAGGATGGCGACAACGGCAATCTCGGTCATGCGCTGCTTCTACGTGATTCGCCCGGACCCGAGCCCAGGCTGTCAAGAACAGATAGGGAACGTTTCATAGCGCAGATCGGACCAGGCGCGCAACGGATTGCGCGCATTGACCGCGCTTTATGCACCCCTTACATCGCCGCCCAAGGCTTGGTGAAATATGGCTTTGCGTGAAATCCTGAAAATTCCCGACAAGCGGCTGCGGCTCGTCTCCGAGCCAGTCAAGCGTATCGACGCGGGCATTCGCGCGCTGGTCGATGACATGTTCGAGACCATGTACGACGCGCCCGGCATTGGGCTTGCGGCGATCCAGATCGGCGTCGCCAAGCGCGTGGTGACCATGGATTTGTCGAAGAAGGAAGAGTCGCACGAGCCGCGCGTCTTCATCAATCCGGAGATCACCTGGGCGTCGAAGGAAAAATCGACCCACGAGGAAGGCTGCCTGTCGATCCCGGAATATTACGAGGAGGTCGAGCGGCCGCAGCAGATCAAGGTCAAATATCTCGACCTCGAAGGCAAAACGCACGAAGTCGAGGCGTCCGGCCTGTTCGCGACCTGCCTGCAACACGAGATCGACCACATCAACGGCGTTCTCTTCATCGATCACATCTCCAAGCTCAAACGCGACCGCGTCATCAAGAAATTCACCAAGGCAGCGAAGGCGGCGAAGAAAGTGGAGGCGTGATTGGCGCTCCGCCTCGTCTTCATGGGTACGCCCGATTTCGCCGTACCCACGCTCCTTGAGCTTGTCGGCGGCGGACACGAGGTCACAACAGTCTATACACGTGCGCCGCAACCCGCCGGCCGCGGGATGGCGCCGCGCGAAAGCCCGGTCTCGCGTGAAGCGGTGCGGTTCGGGCTTCCGGTTCTGACGCCGAAATCACTGCGGGACGGTGAGGCGGCGGCTACGATGCGCGCGCACGGCGCCGATGCTGCCGTGGTGGTTGCATACGGGTTGATCCTGCCCAAGCCGATCCTGGAAGCGTTTCCGCTTGGCTCCTTCAACCTGCATGCTTCGTTGCTGCCGCGTTGGCGCGGCGCAGCGCCGATCCAGCGCGCGATCATGGCCGGCGATAGCGAGACCGGCGTCATGGTGATGAAGACGGAGGAAGGTCTCGACACCGGCCCGATCGCCATGACGGACCGGATCGCGATCGGCCCGGACGCTACGGCGGGCGAACTGCACGACGAACTGGCGCGGCGCGGCGCCAGGCTGATGGTGGTCGCACTCGCCGCGCTGGAAAGAGGCACGCTGCAATTGACACCGCAACCCGACGCCGGCGTGACCTATGCCAGCAAGATCGACAAGAACGAGACGCGCATCGACTGGACGAAGATGTGGCAGAAGGTGCACGACCATTGCCGCGGCCTGTCGCCCTTTCCCGGCGCCTGGTTCGAGTTCGCCGGCACCGGGCGCGTCAAGGTTTTGCGCACGACAAAGGGCGACGGGAGCGGCGAGCCGGGACGCGTGCTCGACGATAAGTTGACGATCGCCTGCGGCGAAGGCTCGGTCCGTCTTGTCGAGCTACAACGTGCCGGCGGCAAGCCGATGCGGACGGAAGAGTTTTTACGCGGGATGCCGGTCGCGCGCGAATGCGTGCTGAGCTGACGCGCCAACGACCATGCCCCGCTACAAGCTCACCATCGAATATGACGGTACGCCCTTTATCGGCTGGCAGGTGCAGGACAACGGCGTCTCCGTGCAGGGTGTCATCACCGACGCGATCGCGGCATTCACCGGCGAGCGCGCCGCAGTTGCCGGGGCCGGGCGGACCGACGCGGGCGTACACGCGCTTGGGCAGGTCGCCCACGTGGACCTCGCCAAGGAATGGGACGGCGGCACCGTGCGTGACGCGCTCAATTCACATCTGCGTCCACATCCGGTCGCGGTGCTGAGGGGGGAGCGCGTGGCCGAAGACTTCGATGCGCGCTTCTCGGCGGTCAAACGCCACTATCTCTACCGCATCGTCAATCGCCGCGCCGATCTGACGCTCGATCGACTCCGCGCCTGGCGCGTGCCGCGCCCGCTCGATGTCGCCGCCATGCACGCCGCCGCGCAAAAGCTCGTCGGCCGGCATGATTTCACCACCTTCCGCGCCGCCGAGTGCCAGGCGAAATCGCCGGTGAAAACGCTCGACCGGCTCGATGTCACGCGAGACGGTGACAACGTCAGCATCACCGCCTCGGCGCGCTCATTCCTGCAACACCAGGTGCGATCGATCGCCGGCTCGCTCATTCATGTGGGTGAAGGCAAATGGAGCGCCGACGATCTTGCCGCGGCGCTGGCCGCCCGCGACCGTGCCGCCTGCGGCCAGGTCGCCCCGCCGCACGGGCTTTATCTGGTGCGGGTGGATTATTGA
>JBEKSB010000174.1:0-9098 GCA_049517455.1 Xanthobacteraceae bacterium | reverse complement strand
GTGTCACGAGCATCGCCGGTCCACACGGCGGTGCGCAACTGTACGAGAGATGAAGGTAGGCCCTTCGAGTTCGGCAATCAGGTGCTGATCTCAAGCCACCGCAAGCTGCTGTCGTCAAAAGCCATGGTGGTGAACGTTGCGGAAAAGTCGGGACAAAGATTCTGACAGGCACGGTTGCGAGAGGCGAGCGCAAGCAAACCGCCGATGAAGTGTCGAAAGCGGATTAGGCGATGTCAAAACCGGGGGGTGACCCTTCCTCCGGGATCAGCTCGGGGGATGCCTGAGACGGCCCGAGCAGCATCCGGCATATAGGCGGCGCGAAGCTCGACCAGGCTCTTGTATGGAACGTGAGAACCTACACGGCGATGCCAAGGGAAAAGGCGCAAGCGGTGCCAACCGCGAGGCCGAAAGTACCGATGCAGTAGCGATGAAGCGGGTGTAATGCCCGCGGAGCGAAGGAAGCAGGCCATCGCCATTTGGATCGGGTCAACCGGCAACGGGAGGAACCCGATAAACAATGGAAGGCGGCAGCCTTCGTGCCGTGGCACGAGCCGTATGAATCGAGAGGTTCCCGTACGGTTCTGTGAGGGGCTCGGGGCGAAATTCCCCGGGCCTACTCGGCATCCTCTGCCGCGCCAGCTCGCCGAACGTGCGGCGGCTTAACCCCCCGAAAGCCGCCGCGCCAACTGATGGGGTGGCCATTCAGACCACATCAGGTGCGCATGCGGCTGCATAGGTCTCGGCCATTGCAGGCGAGAGCGAATAACTTCTCGTCTGATTGCAGACGTAGCAGGCAAATGTGGCTCGCTGCATCTCAGGCGCTTTCGGATGCGGCATAGCAGTGACATAGACCATTTTAGTTCGGCACTTTGGGCACGGTGCCGTCGTCACCTGATCGTGCGCCATGGTCCAACTTCCGGAAGAGATCTCTTAGTTAGGGCATTTAACGATTGACGATTGGTTGAGTACCGCGATTGTTTGCCCGCTCCGAGGAGGTGATCGAATAATCCTTTCGCAGTGCGGTATTTGACGGTGGTGAAATGACGTCATGGGTCATGAACGTCATTTTGAGCGGGCGCCGGCGACGTCCGCTCTTCCTCCGATCGCTACCGAATCGCTGCATTGCGACAAGTGACATTCAGGGCCATATCCGGACATTAAGGGTGCCGGGTCGACGCGCGACCGGGGTCCGAATTGGCGACTTTGCGGATGCACTCAATAAAGCGCTCCGCCAGCGGCGTCAGCGTTCGATCCTTGACTGTGATGAACCCGACCGGCGCGGGAGGCGACAAGATTTTGATCGGTAGAACTCTGATGCGCATTTGTTTGCCGCCAAAGCGCATGACGGAGGCGGGAACGAGACCAAGCCAACGTCCCGTTTCGATCAGGCGCATGTAAAGATGGAGCGACACCGTTAGTACCGTTGCCGGCGGAGGTTCAAGGCCGTTCTTTCGGAACACTTCGTCTTGCAGCGATCGCGCCAGGCTGCCCGGTTGCGCAAGCACCCATGGCTCCCCCATAAGGTCCGCGAGGGCCAGGTTTCGCCGCTTCGCCCAACGACTGTCGGATCCGGCGGCGACGATATTCGGCTCATTAAATAGCGGCTCCGCAACCAAATCAGGTTCGATCATCGTCACCGGAAGCCGACCCAGCACGAGCTCAACATTCCGCTGGCGCAAATTATCGTACTGCTGGGTGGCGATGTTTTCGGGCAGCACGTGAAGCGCCGCCCTTGGAAAATCCCGCGTAAACCGCTCAATGACCGCGGGAAGCAAGCCGGCGTCCACCACGATGGACGAGCCAATCCGCAGGTCACCCGCGTCCGGCTGCCTGATAAATTCTATTTGCTGAAGGCCCTTACGCATTTCGTCGAACACCGCAACTCCGGATGTGAGCAACGCGCGGCCGTAGTGGGTCGGCTCGACACCTGAAATGCTGCGATCGAAGAGCTTGACGCCAAGGGTGTGCTCCAATTCCGAGATCGTCTTGGACACAACGGGATAGGACACAGCCAATTCTTCCGCGGCGCGGGTCATGCTGCCCGCCTCCGCGACCGCGAGGGCAATGTGAAGGTCGCGCAGCTTGACGCGGCGACCGATCCGGTCAGTCCACTTCATCTAATACCTATCTGAATGGCTAGGGGTATGGCCGCAAATTCGAACTAATCAGCTATACCGAAATCTGGCAAGTACCAATCCGCAAATTCCAAGTGCCAATGGCTCGCACGCGGCAACACCGAAGGGATATTGGTCATGGGTGGACTTTCAGCATCACCGTCAATCGTCCTCGTGCATGGAGGCTTTGTTGACGGAGCGGGTTGGGAAGGCGTCTACAACATTCTGAAGAAGGACGGTTACAACGTCAGCATCGTTCAAAACCCCACGACGTCCCTGGCCGACGACGTGGCCGCCACTCGGCTTACGATTGCTCGGGCGCAAGGTCCGGTCGTGCTGGTCGGTCATTCCTACGGCGGCGCGGTCATAACCGAAGCTGGCACGGACCCGAAAGTCGCGGGGCTCGTCTACATTACGGCGTTTGCCCCGGATAAAGGCGAGTCCGTGGACTCGCTGATCAAAAATCCGCCTCCAGGCGCGCCCGTCCCGCCGATCCTGCCCCCGGTGAACGGCTATCTGTTCCTCGACACGGAGAAGTTCCGCGCTTCGTTCGCGGCGGACGTCTGCGAAGCGAAAGCTGCGTTCATGGCCGACTCTCAAGTGCCGTGGGGCGTCGCCGCTCTCGCAGGTTCGATCAGCGAGCCGGCCTGGAAGACTAAGCCAAGCTGGTACCTGATTGCGACCGAGGACAAGATGATCCCACCGTCCGCTCAGCGCCAAATGGCAACGCGCGCCGGCGCGACCGTCGCGGAAGCCGCCGGTAGCCACGCGATCTATGTCTCGAAGCCGGAGGCCGTGGCGGCACTCATTGCCAAGGCGGCAAAGAGCGTGAGCTCCAAAATGGCAGCCGCCTAACGCGGACGAAGTTCGCCGCCGGCCTTCACGTGGGGGCCGGCGGCGCTACGGCGCTCGAAGAAATTAGTAATGTCCGGGTTGGGTCATTCTCGACCGAAACGGCCAAGGCCGATGTTTGTACTTGTCCGCTTCGCCCTGAAAGCGACCGTCTGCCGACAAACCGCAATCCGTCGTTAAGGGCCATGAGCGTCGCTTTGCACTGCGCAAAAACAGCGAGCCTTTTCGCCGTCGGACCACCGTGAAGTAAGTCACAGAACTTCGATTTGAGACGTGATATTCTTGCCCACATGCAGCAGGCAGCGCCGCCACAAGCAGTCAGCTCTTGTTGCCAGCAAATAAGCCCCCGCCTAGTTTGCCCCCGCGAACGGCCTTGCGGTCAAACGGATGGACGCGACACATGAAGGTTTCCGGATTCACGTTCGTCAGGGATGCCGTCCGATTGGATTATCCAATCGTGGAATGCATTCAGTCGATCCTCCCGATTGTCGACGAATTTGTGGTCAATGTCGGCGCGTCCGATGATGGTACGATCGACCGTGTTCGCGGGATCGGCAGTTCTAAACTCAGGATCGTTGAGAGTACCTGGAATCCGACGCTATCGTACGGCGGCTATGTGCTCGCGCAGCAGACCAATATCGCGCTATTTAACTGCACTGGCGATTGGGCGATCTATTTGCAGAGCGATGAAGCCATCCACGAGCGGGACCACGCGCAGCTTCTCGACTTGATGGCCAGATACCGCGCTGACGATGGTGTCGAGGGGTTATTACTGCAGCGTGTGAGCTTCTACGGCGACTATGGAACCATGCTCAACGTACATCCGTTTCGCTGTGACCTTATCTGCCGGGTGGTCAAACCAGATCGTTTTGTACTTTCTCGTGGCGATGCTGCGGGATTTACGGTGCATCCCAAATACAAGGAAAAGGGGCGCCGCATTCGCGTGATTGATACCGGCCTCGATCTTTTTCACTATCTCGACGTCCGTTCACCGGCGGCGTCCGAAGCCTTCGTTGAGCAAAAGTCAAAGTACTGGAATGTTGGTTCCGGGTACAAACCGCCGGACTTGGACGATTACTATTACAAGAGGCTGCCGCGACAATTCGTGACGGAATATCGCGACAGCCATCCCGCTTCGATGCAACAGCGCATTCAAGCGTTACCAACTCGGCTCGATCTCAAATCACCCCGTTGGCGGACTAATCTCACGAATGCCGAACGCAAACGCTATCTGCGAACCAAACTCGTCGAGGTTTTCGGTTGGCGCGCCGGTGCCGGCAGGACTAGCAGGAAGATCGTTGGGTCGCATCGTCGCGACTTGGGCGCTTTCACGCACCCTGCTGGAACGGGGTAGGTCTTACGCCTATCGCTGCGCCAGCACCATCATCACCTGGCGGCCCTCGGCGGCACCGAATTTGGTGCGATCTCCACAAGATCGAGCCCGGCCTCCTGTGCCAGAGCCAGAGCGGTGTTGATTGCAGTGACGCCCTTGTTGGCGTGATGTGTGCGGGGGTGTTCAGTAGTAAGCGCCCCTACCGCTACCTTTTGCAGTGCGTCAATTTGCGGTGGCGGAATGACGCTCTGGGTCATTCGCGTCACATTCGCGATGTTCGTGCAATGTCCGCTCTCTGCCAACTCCGGACATTTTGCTGTCTCGCAGCAAACGACGTTCAGGGCCATGAACGACTTTTTGCACTGCAGAAGAAAAGCGAGCCTTTTCGCCGACTACCAGCAGGACCCGGTCACTCGGATCAGCGTGAAGTAGGTCACAGAACTCCAAATTGAGGCGTGATATTGTTACAAACGCGATGGGTCGCGGGGTTGCCCGGTCCACCGCCGGTGTCGCGGCGCGTGGGCGGCTTGTTCGTCGGACTCGTTGTAGCGCAATCGTGATCGTCGGCGGTCTCACGTTTTTCCAGGCGCTCGCGCTGAGCCCGCTCGTCGAGCATCTCGCGATGACCGTCGGCCCTCTCTTCTCAGCAAATTAGGCTCGGAGTCAATTCGATGGAAACGTCAACCTTGCGCAAGAGCATACCGGTGTCGGCGCTGTTCGATCCCAAGATCGTGCTGCCAGCCATCGGCTCTGCTTTTGTCAAGTTCAACCCGCGGACGCTGATTAAGAAACCAGTCATGTTCGTGCTCGAGATCGTCACGGCGCTGACAACCGTCATCTTGGTTCGCGACCTTGTAACCGCCGGAGAGCACATCGGCTTCGAGTTCCAGGTCATCCTGTGGCTGTGGTTTACCGTGCTGTTCGCCAACTTCTCGGAGGCGATCGCGGAAGGCCGTGGCAAGGCGCAGGCCGACTCGCTGCGCCGGCAGCGCACCGGGACCCAGGCGAAGCTGTTAAGCGGACCGGGCCATCAGAATTACAAGCTCGTACCCAGTACCAGCCTCGAGATCGGCGACGTCGTTCTCGTCGAAGCCGGCGATACGATCCCCTCGGACGGCGAAGTGATCGAGGGGATGGCCTCGGTCAACGAAGCCGCGATTACAGGTGAGTCCGCGCCGGTCATCCGCGAGTCAGGCGGGGACCGGTCCGCAGTCACCGGCGGCACGCAAGTGCTCTCCGATTGGATTCGTGTGCGCATCACGGCAGCGTTCGGCTCGACTTTCGTCGACCGCATGATCAAGCTGGTCGAAGGTGCCGAGCGTCAGAAGACGCCGAACGAAATCGCGCTGAACATTCTGCTTGTAGGCCTGACCATCATCTTCGTGTTCGCGATAGCGACCATACCGAGCTATGTCGCCTATGCGGGCGGAAGAATCTCGGTGGTGATCCTTGTCGCCCTGTTTGTGACGGTGATCCCGACCACGATCGGCGCGCTCTTGTCGGCCATCGGCATCGCCGGCATGGATCGGCTCGTTCGGTTCAACGTGCTGGCCATGTCGGGCCGCGCCGTCGAGGCTGCAGGCGATGTCGATACGCTGCTTCTCGACAAGACCGGCACCATTACGCTCGGCAATCGCCAGGCGACGGAATTCAAGCCGCTGCGCGGGGTAACCGAGCAGGAGTTGGGGGACGCGGCACAGCTTGCTTCGCTTGCCGACGAAACTCCCGAGGGGCGCTCCATCGTGGTTCTGGCCAAACGGAAACACGGCATCCGCGGCCGCGAACTCGCCGACTTGCGGCCCAACTTCATCCCGTTCAGCGCACAGAGTCGGATGAGCGGCGTCGAGATTGGCGGTTCCTGGGTCCGCAAAGGCGCGGTGGATGCCATCGTGAATTATGTGAACACGCCGGCGACCGCGATCGGCCCGGGCAGCACGGTCGAATTGCTGCGGCCGAACGTTAGCCCGGACACGGTGAGCGAAGTCAATACGATCGCAGATGTCATCTCGAAGTCAGGGGGCACGCCGCTGGCGGTGGCAAAGGACGGAAAATTGCGCGGCGTCATTCACCTCAAGGATATCATCAAGGGCGGCATCCGCGAGCGCTTCGCCGAGCTTCGCCGTATGGGCATCCGCACGGTGATGGTCACCGGCGACAATCCAAAGACTGCTGCCGCGATTGCAGCGGAAGCTGGCGTCGACGATTTCCTTGCGCACGCCACGCCCGAGGACAAGCTGCGGCTCATCCGCGAAGAGCAGGCTAAGGGCAAGCGCGTCGCCATGTGCGGCGACGGGACCAACGATGCGCCCGCACTGGCGCAGGCCGACGTCGGTGTCGCCATGAACACTGGCACGCAGGCCGCGCGCGAGGC
Source organism: Xanthobacteraceae bacterium (assembly GCA_049517455.1). Taxonomy (GTDB): domain Bacteria; phylum Pseudomonadota; class Alphaproteobacteria; order Rhizobiales; family Xanthobacteraceae; genus BOG-931. Next base: position 2,428 of record JBEKSB010000174.1, on the reverse strand, counting down.
TGGCAACATGATCGACCTCGACTCCAATCCGACCAAGCTGATCGAAGTGGTTGAGATCGGCAAGCAGCTCTTGATGACGCGCGGCGCGCTGACGACGTTCTCGATCGCCAACGACGTGGCGAAGTACTTCGCCATCATCCCGGCGATGTTCGCGGCGTTCTATCCGCAACTGCAGACGCTGAACATCATGAAGCTCGCGACGCCGCAGAGCGCGATCCTGTCGGCAATCATCTTCAATGCGCTGATCATCATTGCACTCATTCCGCTCGCTTTGAAAGGTGTCCGGTACCGCTCGATCGGAGCGGCCGCGCTGCTGCGGCGCAACCTTTGGATCTACGGCGTCGGCGGCGTCATCATTCCGTTCATCGCCATTAAGGCCATCGACCTCTTGGTCACGACCCTTCACCTCGCGTGAGGACCCATCCCCTCAGTTCGATTGTAGATGGACAAGGCGGACATCCGCGATGGAAACTTCTTACTGAGCGCGCGGGGGGCGGCGCCGCGCCGTTATCGAACTACCGCTGCGCAACGATCCCAGTTTGCGGATCTGCAAACCCGGTTCGTAGCAGGTGATGTTGAGCTTGCGAAAGTACTTCCCGCGGAATTGATCGAACACGCGATTAATCAAAGAGCGGAGTTCCTTCTCACTTGCGAGTAGAACTATCCGGACCTCTTCATCAGAAAGTGACCGTCCGCACATATGGTCTAGCCCTTCCTTTGGAAGGTAGACCCATATTGGTCCATCATTGTCGAAGTAATGCAGTTCAAGCAAATTGCCAGTTTTGAGTTTTGATCCTTGGTAGGTTATTACCGACGACATAGATTTAACCTGTTCATTGTGCCGGCTCGCGGGCGACAAACAATGACGAAGACAACCGATACAGGACCGCCGGAGCGGGACAATTGATGCGAGTCAAATAAATCTGACTTCGCAGCCGGCGGCGTTCTGGACCAGACCTCTATTTCGCACTCGGGGCCGATTGAGGCGCTGGTGCACGCCGGCAGGGTGCTTATCTTTCCAGCACGTAGGTGCCTGGAGCGTCGCAGAGCGGCACTCTGGCGGGCGCCCCATCGGTGGCGGATCGACGCGCCCGCCAGAGTGCCGGTCGAGCCATGCATTCCACTCCAGCCACCAGGACCCATCTTCGGCCGGCGTGTCGCGCTCCCATTCATCCGGACCGAGCGTGCGGCCGCTGGACGGACGCGGATGCGGAAGTGGCGGCGTGGGTGACCGGGTTTGCTGATGACGCCCGCGTTGTGGCCGCCGGATGTCAGCACGAAGGTCAGCTCGCCATCGTTCTGATGGTGCAGCTTGAACACCGAATGCCAAGGCGCGATGTGATCGCGCTCGGCTCCCACCACGAACATCGGTAGCTTCATGTCAGGCATGGAGGGAGCGCCCCTACGACCTGCGTCTGCTCTCATAGTGATGCTTCTCATTCCCGCTCTCACCCGCGACCGGAAATGTTTTCATCCCTTGTCTTACGACGTCGTCGATAATTGGACACAGCAAGAGCAGCAACGGCTCGGCCGACCAACGAAAGAATGCCGCCAAGAAAAGCCACGGCTACGATCAGACGTTCGGCTTTTGCTGCGTCGGCGGTACGATTGTCGAGAAGACGCTTCTCTTCCGCGGTCATAGCGCCAACGATGGCGCGTATTTCATCCATTGTGCGCTTACCGTCGTTGGTTATTACTGCAGAACGTGCGGCGTCGAACCCTTTGTTTTGTCGAAGCGCTATGGTCATTCCAAGTTCATCAATTTTGGCGGTAACGGCTGCCCGCAGTGGTGCAATGCGAGACAATTGTGCGTGGCTATCCACTACTAGAAGGTCGAGCGCACCGAGCGCGTTAGGCAAATCCACGGACGTGCGTTCGTAGGGAGCAAGATAAGACGCGTCTCCGGTGATGATGTAGCCGCGCTGCCCTGTCTCTGCGTCTTCCAGTCGGATGAGAAGACCGTCAATGGCGTTAATCACCTGATAGGTGTGAACGACCAAGTCGCGGTTTTCACGAAGAAGAATATTGTAGCGGTATGACAGATACCCCCCGCACAGCATCGCAAAAAGAAGCGGCAGCGTGCTTATGATGTTCAAAGGCGTCAAAACCTGTCGCCATTTCCTCACGTTGCCTAATTTTCGCACCGCACTGAGCTGCATCGTGTTGCCTGCCGAATATACGCTTCGGAACTCGGGCTGAGCGCAAGCCGCGCAAGCGTGGGACTTGGTTGTCTTACGCCACCGATTTGACTTGCGGCGATTCGGTCTTCCGATTCGGCAGTTTCCGGCATCTGGAGGAAGAAGACTATGACGGCCACGAGGGCGGCGGCGCCCAGGGTGAGAAATGCCGCGCTGTAGCCGAAATGATCGACAATCTCGCCAGCGGCAAGCCCGCTAAGCGAAGCGCCTATCCCCTGCACCGTGGCGAT
>JBEKSB010000173.1:0-8726 GCA_049517455.1 Xanthobacteraceae bacterium | reverse complement strand
TCGAGCGGCCCGTAGCCGAGAACGTCGTTGCAAATATCGTCGAGCAGATCCTCCTGCTCGGCGATCGACATCACGATGTTCTTGATCGCGATGATCTCGTTGACGATGTCGCGGATTTCTTCCCGCGCGGAATCGGCATCGAGCTTGGCGAGCTGACCGAGATCGATCGCCTCGATCAGTGCGCCGAAAATCGTGCCCTTGGTTTCGTAGTAGGTATCCGAGCGGCGCGTATCCACTGCGGTGGGGACTAGCTGCGGCGGATTTGGTGCGCCTGCTGCACTCCGGTTCGGCGTCGGCGTCGTGAGAATCGGCGCCCCGAGACCTGCGGACGGAAACGGCGTGCGTCCGCCTTGAGACGCGGCGGGGGCGGCAAGGGGCGAAGCGAGCGGCGGTGCTGGGGGGCGCGGGGCCGATTGCGGCCGTTCCGCGAGAGCGGGGGCAGGACTACCGGGAACGGGACGCTTGCCAAACACGAACGCAACTCCAATCAGACGGTTACGATTGCCGTTGCAGCAGCTTCTCGATTAGCGGCGACAGCAGACTTGAACGTTGTTTCTTCGGCTCGGCGCGGCCGGTCATTTTTTGCGCCAGCTGCCGCAGCATCTCGGCGGTGCGATGACCCGAGGAAATCTCGGCGATCATTTGCCCGTTATTTGCCGCAGCGCCGAACAGCTGCGGTTCGAACGGGATGGTCGCGACGGGCTCGTCGTCCAGCGCCTTGGCGAAATCGGCGGCCTTGATCTCGGGCCGCTTGGGAACGCCGACCTGGTTGAGGCAGAAAAGCGGACGCTGATCGTTTGGCCGAGCCGCCTTGAGGAAATCGTACAGATTTTTGGTGTTGCGCAGATTGGCGAGATCGGGCGCAGCAACGATCAGGATATCGTCGGCGCCCACCAGCGTCTGCTTGGTCCAGCCGGTCCATTGATGCGGCACATCGAGAATGACGCAAGGCACCGTCGCACGCAACGAATCGAAGATCGACTCGAACGCGTCGGCGCCGAAATCGTAAACGTGGTCCAGCGTCGCCGGCGCCGCGAGCAGGCTCAAGTGGTCGGTGCACTTGGATAGGAGCCGATCGATAAACGCGTTATCGATGCGGTCGGGCGAGAACACCGCTTCGGCGATGCCCTGGGGCGGATCCTGGTTGAAATCAAGGCCGGCCGTGCCGAAAGCAAGATCGAGATCGGTCACGACCGCGTCAAGCATGAGATCGCGCGCGATAGAGAAGGCGATGTTGTGGGCGAGGGTGGACGCGCCAACGCCGCCTTTGGCTCCGACCACGGCGATGACCCGACCGACGGGCTTGGCATCCGGCGCCGAGAACAGGCCGCACACGGCGCGCACGATCTGTAGCGCACCGACCGGCGCGATCAGATAATCACTGACGCCGCGCCGCACTAGCTCACGATAAAGCGCCACATCGTTCATGCGGCCGATGATGATGAGGCGCGTCGCGGCATCGCATACCGGCGCGAGTTGATCGAGGCCGGCGAGCACTTCTTCGCCGCGGCTTTCGGTTTCGAGGATGATAACGTTCGGCGTCGGCGAACTCTGATAAGCCTCGATGGCGGCGATCAGGCCGCCCATCTGGATACGCAGATGCGCTTTGGCCATTCGTCGATCTTCGCCGGCCGCCTGGATGGCGGCCGCGGTCTCAACGGTCTCGCAGAATGCCTGCACGGAGACGCGCGGCGCCGGCGCGATGCGTTCTTCGCGACCGGCGACCTCCGCGAGAGTGCTCTCTTGCCAGGCGGCTTGGCTAGCTGGTTTCATCATACGCCTGGATCATTGGCTAACGCTGCTGATTTTGGCTGTGTCGCTTGACGGATATTGTGTCGGAGTCGGCATACCTGCCCGATATTTTTCGACAACCGTGGTTCGCCGCATTGTGTAGGTCGGGGTCTCGGCACGGGGATGCACAAGGTCGGCCGGGTTATCGACCATGGCGGCGAGGTTTCGTTGGGTCGTGCAGCCAAAGTTCCAGGGAGGCTGATTTTCGAAGTAGTCGCGGTTGAAGCCTGGGCCGATATCTTGAGGCCACAGGCCGCAAGGCCCGGCTTGCGCGCCAATCCGCGGATAAGTGATGCGGATGGCCGCGATATTACGCCCCGGCGGCTGATAGCCGCGCACGACGATACCGTCCTGTGGCACGCCGCTCGCCGCGAGGATCGAGCGGATTGTGCGCATGGCTTCCGCCGCCGCGTGTTCGTTGCTGGTGCCGGTCGGCAGGTCCACCACTACACCGCCGGTGGCTTCTCGCCTCCAGGTCTGCGCGAATGCAAGCACTTCCGCGCGCTGCGTCGCATTCAGCTCGCCGCGATTGGAGCCGACGAAGACCTGGAGGGTATGGTCGGCTTCGCTGATCGTGATCGGATGCCGCAAGCGGTAATCGCTTGGGACGTCGGGAGCGGCGGCGACCTGCTGCTCGGTGGTGTTGCATGCGCACACGAAGATCGCGCATCCGACGACGATGGCGGCACGAATCGCGAGCCCCGCCGTGCCGCGGCTCTCGGAGATCATTGTGCGCACAGTTTGCATCGGTCGTCTCCTGATGCCGAATATCAATCGAGGATGAAGCCATATTTGCCGCGGTAGCTATCCGGCGGATCGACCGTTCCACCTACGCCGTAGATGCGGTTGAGCCGACCAAGCAGCACAGAAGCGGGATCGCTCGGATCGGCGAAACCGTCGTCGGGCCGCGAAAGATCCTTTTGCGCGACCGAGCGCACGACATAGGGCGTCACCAGAACGACAAGCTCGGTCTGGTTATTGAGGTAGTCACGGCTTTTGAACAGCGAGCCGAGAATAGGCACCTCCATCAGCCCGGGAAAACCGGTGATAGTCTGTTTGGTCTGCTCCTCAATCATGCCGGCCATCGCAAGCGAGCCGCCTGAGGGAATTTCGACCGTCGTGTCCGCGCGCCGCACCTTCAGGCCGGGAACGGTGGTTCCCGCCACTGTCACGGAATTTTGGGGGTCAAGTTGCGAAACTTCCGTGGACATGTGCAAGCTGATGCGACCTTCCGACAGCACTACAGGGTTGAAGGTCAGACTTACACCGAAGTTCTGAAACTGAATGATAGGCGGACAGGGCGTCGTCGTGCAGCTGCTCACGCTTGGGTACGGGAACATACCGCCGGCCAAGAAATGTGCAGATTCACCGGAGATCGCGGTGAGGCTCGGCTCGGCCAGCGTGCGGACCACACCGGCTTGCTCCATTGCCTGCAACGTGGCCGTCACCCCCTTGAGTGTGCCGGCAATGGCATTGCTCGGCGTCCCGTTGACCGGGAAGACCGAATAGGGACTGGCGTTGACGGCGGCGTTGTTGAAATTGACGACGGCCGTGCCGTAGCCGACACTGCCACTGAGATTGACGCCCAGCTGCTTGATCACGGTGCGGTCCATCTCCGCGACCGTCACTTTCAGCATGACTTGATCGCGGCCACGCACGACGATGGCGTTGACGATTTTATCGCCCGAACCGACAGTGCCGGAGGATCCGACGCCGACGAGCCGGGTCGCGATGTCGAATGCTTGTTGTGCGTCGGCCTGGCTAGAAACGAATCCGGTCAGAATGACGCCGTCACCGATGCCTTCGATACGGATGTCGGATTCCGGCAGGACTTGTTTGATCGCCGCGCGAATGCCGTTAAGGCTGCGCGTCACCGCGATGTCGAGGCCGACCATCTGCTTGCCGTCGGCGTCGAAGAAAAACACATTGGTCTGACCGACCTCATTGCCGATGATGTAAGCGCGGCGCGAGGAACGGATCACGGCGTTGGCGGTCTTGGGATTGGCGACCAGTACGTCCTTGATGTCGCGCGGAAAGTCGATGACCACCGATTTGCCGACGCCGAGCGCAACGGCGCGCGATCCGTAATCGCTGGCGGCGACCATGATCGTCTGCGTCTGCGATTCGACCGACAGCTCGGCCGCGCCCGCGGCGCCGTGCGCCAGCGCCCAAACCGCGGCGCATGACACGAGGCCCGCGAGAGCCGCCGTCCGGATCGGTGTCCCTGGAGCCATTTTATGTTCCCTCTGTACAGTCAGTGCACTGCTGACTGCGTACTGACGCCGTAACGCACCGTGTTGACGCCGCGCGTGTCTGTTTCGTCATTGCCTTCGCCGCCTTCGGGAGTCGGCGATTGCGAATCGAGCAGGCTGCGCAATGTCAGCGAGATCGTGCCGATCTGACGCGAGAGCGCGAGCGTCTCGGCCTGCTGCGGATCGAGCTCGATGGTCGCGGTCTTGCCGACGACGACCTTCGTACCGTCCTTTTCCTCGATGGCCTGGTCCACGGCGAGCACCCGCACGTTTTTCAGGATCGTCTCGCTGGTGTATTTCTCAATCCCCGTCACCTTCTCCGCCGCCTTGTCGCGGCGCGTCAGCAACACGTCGACGTGGTCGTTCGGCAGGATGAAGCCGCCGGCTCCGGTGTCCGGCGCTACGTCCAACGATATCGCGCGCATGCCGTGCGGCAGGATGGCGGCCAAGAACCCGCCGCCCTTGGCGACGACGACCTTGGAATCGCGAATTGGCTCGCCGGCCAAAACCGGCGAACGCACGATGGCGCCGACGAAGTCTTTGATTGCGTCCGGCCGGTCGCCCTTTCTGATGAAGCTCGCTGTGGCCGAGGCGGCGGGCCAAGTCTGCCAGCCGATGTCCCCGTCGCCGACAACTTGGCCGATGCCGAGATCGGCCTTGGCGATCAGGACGTCGACGGTCGCCAACGGTGGTGGCGGCGGCGCCTTCGGCGCCTCAGGCTGGCGGCTGCCGGCCGCGAGCATGGCGGCCACGGCCCCTGCGGCAAGAGCAACACCCAATACGATGAGGCGCGCGGGTTTCATAACCCTTCAACTTCCCAAAAACGACGCAACGGCGGGACCGGCCGTTGACCCGAGATTTCAGCAGCTAAACGTCAAGGCATGGTTAATAGGGCGTATCCAAATCGCGTTAATTCCGCGTTACGCGAGGATTTTGGGCGACGAACCGAACCGGTTTCCGATGCCCTTGGATTTGTCCAAACCTTAAATTAGTGGCCGAGGGCTGCCATCCACTCGGTCTGCGGATAGACGATGAGCGCCGCCGCCGCGAGCGCGATCCCATAGGGAACCCCGCTGTCGTTCCGGTGCAGCCGCTCAGCCCATTGCCGGCCGACGAACACCTGCGGCAACGGCATGGCGCGAAACTGGATGATAAAGAGCGTCAGCGCCCCGCCGAACAGCGAAGCGTAAAAGAGGTAATCGGCGAGGTGGGCGAATCCCAGCCACAGCACCGTCGCGGCGGCGAGCTTGGCGTCGCCCCCGCCGATCCAACCCCGCGAGAAGAAGACGAAGACGACGGCGAGCACCGCGGCGGCAGCTGCCGCATGCGAGAGCAGGTCGGCAGTGCTCGTTCCGGTCAACAGGGCGAGCAAACCGAACCCGCCGATGAGAATGAGCGAGACGCGGTTGGCGATCGTCATGGTAAACAAATCGCTGGAGGCCGCAAACGCCATCATCGCCGGGAACAGCGTCAGCTCGATCGCTTTAATCAGCACGACCATGGCGAAGTGGCACCGTCGATGGCTTCTCAGCGATGGGACTTACCCGGCACTGGTTGAGACCGGGTTAGCGCTGCGCCAAGCAATTGCTGGAAAGCAAAAAGGCCCCGGGACCGACCGGAGCCCTCTTGTAGCCATTCATCCAGGCACGCTTACTTAAGCTGCGAGGAGATGCTGCTGAACGTCGTGTTCAACTTGGTACCGAGGCCGTTCACGACGGCGATGATCGCGACGGAGATGCCAGCGGCGATCAGGCCATACTCGATGGCCGTAGCGCCCGACTCGTCCTTCACGAAACGCGAAACAAGGGTCTTCATAGTTGGCTCCTTAGGTCCACACGTGGCTGTCTGAGCTCGACCCAACGCCGGTTGTCCCAGCCATTTGGATCGCGGCGAACGTACCAACGAGAACTTGCGAGGCGGTTAAATCGTTCACTGAAACCCGCGGCCGGCGGGCAGTTCTGCAATGTAGTTAACGGCGCGTTTCATCATCGCGAACATTTCTCATCTTTGTTCGCTCGCGCAGGCGGCTCCCCGCGTTCTTGCAATTTTTGCAACTCAGTACAGCCAACTCCGCGCGGCTCGCGCGGTTTTCCGTTCATCGCCTATTAATTGGCATCCTCGATACCATGACCTAACGCGAGGCCCGCCATTCCGAAACACCAGGCCGGGCAAAACCACAAAATGCGGCTAACAAAATGAATCAAGAAGTGTGGGGCTTCATCATCAATGTCGGCGAGACCTTTATGAAAGGCGTGCCTATCTCGCTGGCGCTGGCCGTGGTTTTCACGCTGCTGACCTGGTTCTGGGCTTGCAATCCCGGCCGTCCTTGGTGGCGCAAACCCGATCTCATTACCGACATCTGCTACTGGCTCTTCATTCCGATCATCACCCGCTATTTTCGCATCGGACTACTCATCGCCGGCGCCGCGCTTCTGTTCAACATCAGAACGACCGATGGGTTGATCGCTTTTTACGAGAACGGCCACGGGCCGCTTGCCAAGCTTCCCCTGGTCGCCCAAATGATCATTTTCCTGATCGGCGAGGATTTCATCACCTACTGGACGCATCGGCTTTTCCACGGCAATCACCTGTGGAAGTACCACGCCGTGCATCACTCCTCGGAGGATCTGGAATGGATCTCGGCGGCGCGTTTCCATCCGTTCAATCTGTTCTTCGGCGCCGTGCTCGCCGACGTCGCGCTGCTGCTTGCCGGCATCTCGCCCAACGTGTTCGTCGTGCTCGGTCCTATCACCATCGCGCATTCGGCGTTCGTGCACGCCAATCTCGACTGGACGCTCGGCCCGTTCAAATACGTGATCGCCTCGCCGGTGTTCCATCGCTGGCATCACACCGCGGCGGACCGTGGCGGCGAGAAGAACTTCGCCGCAACCTTCCCGGTGCTCGATCTCATATTCGGCACCTTCTACATGCCGGCCGGCGAACTGCCTGACCGTTACGGGATCGACGATCGCGAGTTCCCGACGAGCTTCGGCGCGCAGCTGATGCATCCCTTCAGGAGTAAAGCGGCGGTTCCGCAAGCGCCGGCTCCCGTCCGCTGAGCGAATTGCGCTGCCATTACCGCCGGCGAATTTGCATTTCCTTCACCTATTTGCAGTCAATTAGAGGCCTCGGAGTGCAGCCTATTCGGTTGTTGAGTTCCGCGTGGCGTTTCGGAGAGTCTCGATGGCGGCGTTGTGCGCGCGAGGCCGGGCTAAATTGAGCCCGCTGCATTGGCTATCGCTAACCCTGCTGCTGGTCGCGATTGTCGCGCCAGCGGCCGCGGCCCCTGCCCCGGCCGAAACGATCATCGTTCTCCTCGATCAAGCTAGGATCCTGCAACTGCCCGACCGGGCCGCGACCGTGGTGGTCGGCAATCCGCTTGTCGCCGACCTTTCGATTCAGCCGGGCGGCCTCGCGGTCGTCACCGGAAAAAGCTACGGAGCGACCAATTTCATCGTCATGGACCGCAAAGGCGTCGTGCTGATGGAGAAGGAAGTCGAGGTGACAGGCGCGCCCGACAAGACCGTCGTGGTCTATCGCGGCCCCGATCGCGAAACCTACAGCTGCACGCCGGATTGCTCGCGCCGGCTGACGCTGGGCGACAATGTGGAATTCTTCGAAAAGACGCTGGCCGAGATCATCACCCGCAACAATCAGTCCGCGGGCGCCGGCGCCATGTCGTCGGGGCACTAGCGCCGGCCCGCCTCACGGAATCGGCAGCGACGTCGTCGACTTGATCTTCTCCATCGCGAAGCGCGAGGTGACGTTCTTCAACGGCACGGCCGCAATCAGCCGCTTGTAGAAACCGTCATAGCCGGCCATGTCGGGCACGACGACCCGCAGCATGTAATCGACATCGCCGGCCATGCGATAAAACTCCATCACCTCCGGCATGGCGCCGACGACCTTGGCGAAGCGATCGAGCCATTCCTGCGAGTGGTCGCCGGTCTCGACCGAGACGAAGACGGTGATGCCAAGCCCAACGCGGTCCTGATCGACCAGCGCGACACGCTTGAGAATGACCCCGTCCGCTTCCAGGCGCTGAATACGTTTCCAGCAGGGCGTCGAAGACAGCCCTACGCGGCTGCCGATGTCGGCAACCGAGAGTGAAGCGTCCTCTTGCAGCACGGCTAAAATCTTGCGGTCTATGGCATCCATAGAAATATTCTTCCAACCAACAGTGCTGACAAGGGATTTACATAGAAAAATATTCTAAAGCAAGTGTCATTCTGGGCCCGCGGGTTTGCCTGCGTCCCGGAACGACATGCGCCTACTCTGCCAGCAACGCGTCGACTTCCGCGCGGCTTGGCATACCGGCAGATCCCCCGATGCGGGTGCATTTGATGCCGGCGACGGCGGCGCCAAAGCGCAAGGCTTCGGCCTCGTTTTGTCCCTCAGCCAGCGCCAATGCGAACCCGCCGTGCAAGCCATCGCCGGCGGCCAGCGTATCCACGGCGCGGAGCTCGAACACCGGCACGCGGCGCACGGAGCTACCCTCGAGGAAAAGAATGTCGTTCGGCCCATTGCTGACGGCGAGGAACGAAGCCGTATGCTGGGCGATCACCTCAAGCCCTTCGGCAAGATCGTCGCGGCCGGTCGTGGCCGAAAGGCACTCCGAAGAAAACACGATATGCGAAGCGATGCGAAACAGCGGATCGTCCGCGACCGTAGCCTTGTCGGCAT
>JBEKSB010000172.1:0-8782 GCA_049517455.1 Xanthobacteraceae bacterium | reverse complement strand
GTCGCCGTCAACGGCATGAAGCCGGCGACGCACATCCTCCACACCCGCGCCGAAGCGGGAAAGCGCATCGGGCTCGAGATTGATGTCACGAAAATCGAACAAGCCCGCTCTGGCCGCGCGGACAAGCCGGCTGTGCTGCCACGCGATACCGGCGTTACAGACTGGGCACTTGGTATTGTACCAGACCGTGAGTTGCGGACTCATTCCCAACCTCACGGTTGAATCCAACAATACAATCGCAGCCCGCGCCAGGCGCGCGCAACGTCGCGACGGCTACAGCCGCTTCGCAACCTCCTCGAGCATGACCTCGGTGGCGCCGCCGCCGATGTTCTGAACGCGCGCATCGCGCGACATGCGTTCGATGGTGCTCTCGCGCATAAAGCCCATGCCGCCGTGAAATTGCACGCAAGCGTACATGACCTCGTTGACCAGTTCGCCGCAATAGGCCTTGACCATGGACACTTCTTTGGTCGCTTCCGCCCCTTGCGCGTCGAGCCAAGCCGCGTGGTAGACCAGCTGGCGGCCCGCTTCGACTTTGGCCGCGAGCATCGCCAAGCGCTGCCGGATGGTCTCTCTTTGCCACAGTGGCGCGCCGAAGGCTTTCCGGGTGCGAACATAATCGAGCGTGAGATCGAGCGCGGCCTGCGCTTCTCCCATGGCCACCGCGCCGATCGTGGTCCGCTCGTTCTGGAAATTCTTCATAATGGCGTAGAATCCACAGCCTTCTTCACCGAGCCGATTCTCGGCCGGAATCCGGCAGCCATCGAAATGCAGCTCGGCGGTATCGGACGATCGCCAGCCGTGCTTGTCGAGCGTGCGACTAACGGTGAAGCCGGGCGTACCTTTCTCGACCAAGAACATGGTGATCGATCGGCTCGGAGAGCCCAATCGATCCGTCTTCGCCGCCACGCAATAGAGATTGGCATAGACGCCATTGGTGATGAACATTTTCGCGCCGTCGATGACATAACTGTCCCCATCGCGGCGCGCGAAAGTACGGATACCCTTCACATCGGAGCCCGCATCCGGCTCGGTCACGGCGACGGCCGTGATGACCTCGCCGGAAATGATGCCCGGCATCCATTTTTCCTTTTGTGCCTCACTCCCGGAACGAAAGACATGGATGGAGGCCATTTCCGAGTGGACTAAAGCGGTGGTTGCAACCCCGCTGAAAGTCGAGCGGCCGAGCTCCTCCGCCAGCACGACGGTCGCGAGCGTATCCATCTCCGATCCGCCGTAGCGCGCCGGATAGCGAATGCCGAAAAAACCCAGGGTCCCCATGCGGCGCAGCACTTCGCGCGGCACATAACCCTGCTCTTCCCACGCCAGCGCCTTCGGTTTGATCTCCGTCTCGACGAAGCGGCGCACCTGAGCGCGAAGAAGCTCGTGCTCCTCCGAAAAATATGGCGAGCGCCCGGACGGCGACAACGTGTCATCAGGTCTGATGTCGGCGATTTTGTTCATGACGACCTCCCGGTTCTTTTCATGTTCTTATATAGGCATTCGGGCTCGTTCAGCGTTCCGGTCCCGATAAACTAAGGTCGCTCTCGGCACGGAAGACGTTGCTGTAAAGGCTGGCGATCCATTGCCGTCCGCTCGACGTCACATTGAGATAGCGGATGGCGGTCTGAATGTGAGGCGACACGCTGTTATAGTAGAATTGCGGATAGAGATCGGTGAGATCGGCAGGCGAGCCGTAGCCAAGCTGTTTGTTCATGCCGACTTCTTCGAATTCGTAATATAGCGCGTTGGCTTTGCGCAGATAATGCGGATCGCCGAGCTGTCCGATCAGGTCGGCAGCCCGCACCAGCGAACCCTCCTCGGCGTTTTGACCGTCGGGCTCGATAACCGACGGAAACCGCGTGAATTCGATCGCTCGGGCAACCCTGGTCGCGTCGATCAGATCCATTTTCGAGAGCCGATCCAGCGCGAAAAGTTTCGAGCGTTCCACATGATATGGCGTCAGAGCGGCGTCGGATGAGCCGCGCTGCAGGTTGGCTTTGCCTCCTTTGGCATCAACGACGTAGCCGTCCTCGCTGTCGCCCATAAGGACGCCGCGCACGTAGCCGATATCGTGCAAAAGGCATGCGACGATCACGTGCGCATAGTCGTCGGCGGACGTGGGCATGAGAAGCGATCGGCCTTTCATGATGTCGTAGCCGACGAGCGTCACTAGCATCGTATGTTCGACATTATGATAGAGCGCATCGCTATTACCGATGCACTCAAGAGCAAGTCGAGCGACCGACGGAATGAGCTCGGTCAAGCCTGCCTGCGTCGATCCAAAGCGGCGGCTCAGATGCGAGGAAAGAAAGGACCCCAATGCCTCCGCGGCCAATTCGGGTACGGTAATCATGACGCCTCAAATTGGATCGCAAAACGTATCGTGGCCGCCAGTTGGACAAATTGCAATACCGGTCCGGTGCGCCTATCGCGTCCGTCATCGGCCGGATTTCCGCTACTCGGTGCCGACATTCAGGCCGCCAAGCATTGACGTCCAAAGCTCGCGCACCTGAGCATGGCGCCGTTCAACTGCGGCGGAGACCTCGTCCCGGACGTCGACTAGCTGCGGGCCCTTGAGGAAGAGGATTTGCGCCTGTAGCAATCGTCCGCTTTCGAACTCTATGCGCCGCATCGCCAGCACGAAGGGATCCGTCGGCGCGACGCCTTCCGGCAGCAGCGCGGCGGGCCGGATCCCGGCGTGGATTGCGTGACCGAGCGCTGCCATGTCGACCAGGAGACCGTGCAAATGGTCAGCTGCTCCTGGCATCGGCTGCGGCATCCACGCGGCCTCCCATTGCCAGATCATAAACGCCAGGGCCGGATCGGGGACCCATGTCGTGGCACGCGTGAGCAGCGAAAGAATCTCCATTTCCCGGCAATACTGGGCGTGCAGTTCCAATTGCCAGGGCTGGAGCAAGTGGATCGGCAGCGTGGCGGCGAGCTGGCGGGCCTGCGCGCCATGCGCTGACATCAGAAAGGCTGCGACGCGAGTTTGCTGCCGTGGCGGAATGCGACCGTCTTGATCGAGCGGGCCAAGGAGCGTGTTCATGAAGATGCCAGCTCGGACTGCACCGCATGCTCCGGCGTCTCCAGACGCACCGGGATCGCGCGCAAATGATCGAATCCTGCGGGAAACGGCGTGAGCTCGCCGCCCACCTCTTCCGGCGCAACCCAGATCGTCTTCTTGCCGCGCCAACGGCCGGCGATGACGTCCTCGGCGAAACGGGCCATCACATACGCTGCCAATTCAGCTCTCTCCAGCGTGAACGCATGATACGCACGTGGAATAATAACCAGGGCACTGTCCGGAATATGTGTGCGCAGCGAATCTTGCAGCGTCCGCGGCGTGAGGAAGTCGTACTCGCCGGTCATGATCATCGTCGGGACTTTGATCGATGACAATCGCGGGGTGAGCGGCTCGAATTCGAGGAAGGACTCCATCAGGTTTTGCAAGGCGTAGACGTCGTTGATCAGCCAACCCCGATGCGTGGCGAGTCCGATCAAATCGCTCTTTGCTTCAAGCCATGCATTGGAGAAATTCATCGGAAACAGCAAGTCCTGCAGGTAGGTCGTCCCCCCGAGGATCAGGGCGGTCCGCATGGCGGTGCCAAGCCGCATCAGCTGCGGCGGAATTTCTGCAAAGCTGCTCATCGGCACCAATCCGGCGATAGTGTCGGGATGCTCGATGGCGTAGCGCAGCGCGATCACGCCTCCGAAACTGATTCCGCCGACGAAAATCGGCCTCGGTCCCAATTCGGCAATCAGATCGCGGAGCACCGCCACCTGGTCCGCCTGATCGATGAACAGGCGGGGCTTATCAGATTGGCCTTGCCCGAGCATATCGTAGCTGGCGACCCGGAATCCTCTGGCCACCAGCCCGTCCCGAAAGGGCATCCAAAGCTTCACGTATTGCGTCAAACCATTGACCAAGACGCAAGCCGGCCCGTCGTCGGGGCCGGTCAACTCATAGTGTATTCGCCGCGAATTGCACTCAAGCCAGGGCATTTGCACTCTCTTGGAATCCGGGCCCGTCCCGCAGACTAGCCCGGATTTGACCGCTGGCTATAGAGACTTAACGTGCGCGTCAATTGCCGTCGAAGCGCTGTCGGCAAACGCAAGAATGCCGAGCGGCCCTTGTGCACTGCCGCTCGGCATTCGTTCCAACGCTGTCACAACCGAGGCTGCCGCCCCAAACGGTCAGAAGACCAATGGAGTCCGTCCGGCGATCCAGTCGATCGTGGCGCCGCGATAATTCGGACCGCCGAATACCTGCGGATTGTCGACGACGATATGCTCATTATTGAGCATGAATTTCATGTTCAGATTCGGATACCAGTTGAGCCCGATGCCGTACGACGTTTGCTCGCCACCGCCGTAGGTTGTCGTGCCACCAGTGAAGACACCCGGAGCGGTATAGGCCGCTCCGAGCTTGGCGGTCGTCAGGTTGGGATTGTTGAGATTGATGATGCTGAAACGGCCTGCGACTTCGAGCGCACCCCAGCCCGTGTGTCCAGGCGCCAAAGGCGCTTCGGGAATGACTCCGGTATAGGCGCCTCGCGTCGGGTCGTAGACGCGCTTACCGCCAAAAATGTAGCTCGCCTCGGCGTAACCGCCGTCAAAATTGAGCACCGGGCCTGGGCCGCCGCCCTGCAGGTTCCCGGGCGCTGCCGTCACCCCTGCTCTGCTGTCGACAACGTAGTGATAATACTCACCCTGGACACAGAAACTATACAGGGTGGCCGCCACTTCGGCCCCATAAACTTGGCCGCCGGTCGCCGGGATATAGCCGGTGTTGAGGAAATACGTCGGATCGACACGCAGCTCCGGCCGGTCGTAAAGCTGGATTGCGTCCTCGTTTGCTTGCGAGCGCGGATCGAACAGATTAGCATAGTTGACGCCGAGATGCAGCGTCGCGTCTCTCGTCTGAACCACCTGATAAGCGGCGCGGGTGAAGAATGCGAACCGCGGGCCAAGGCCGGTCATCTGCGCGCTGGTGACGCACGGCGTGCCGACGGTGACGGCGATTGTTCCGGTGTTGCACGAGGCTTCGGCGGTGTGCAAAGCGCCGGAATTGGGGCCAGTCAGAAAGGCGCCGAACCAATAGCGATCGTTGTTCGAGCGCACATCCAGAGCCGTACGGAAATCACCGCCGCCAAACTCGGTGGCGACAACTTGAGAAGAAGAGCGCTCCAAGAACATAATATCGTTCGAGCTGGTCGCTTCGTCGAGCGTCCACGGCACATCCTGGACGCCGAAATCAAACGCGACCGGATATTGTTGTCCGTGTTGATAGAAACCATTGTAAGTGAAGAGAGCGTTTTCTACGCCGGACAAATAGTTGTTGTTCGTGGTCGGGCTGGTGCTCGAGTTTGCGTTCGCCAGCGCATTATTCGGATTATAGCCATCCGACGTGTTGCCGAAGTCGTAAATGAAGGCGTAGTGCCAGTCGGTCATGAAATTGCCGACGACGCCGATGCAGGCCCGCCGAAGACCGATCCCGTCCGAGATGCGCGACTTCGGACTTGGTAAACGAACCCCTTAGCCAGTGACTTGGCTTGGCCACATAAACTGAAAAGCTAAGTGCGCCAAGGGGTTGGTAGAGAAAAGAATGCCATGCGGCGCATGCGCGACAGATTCTCATTTCAATCTCGCGGTGATTGGCAGTCACTCCATCCACGCGATCTGTGTCGTGCGACGCCGGCGAGCTCGTTCAGTTCGCGCCGGGGGCACGCTAAAGAGCGTCGGCGAACGCCACCATTTGCTTACGCTGGTCGGGGTCAGGCAACGGGCCGCGCATGGCGCCGAGATTGTCTGCCATATGGGCTGGATCGGCGGTGCCGGGGATAACCGCGGTCACCCGAGAGTCGCTCAAGAGGTATTTTAGGAAGAATTGGCCCCAGCTGTCGGCGAAGCCGCGTGCCCAATCGGGGACTTCCTTCCCGTGCACGGCACGAAACAAACGAGCGCGGCCAAAGGGCAGCGCCGTGAGCACGCCCGCCTTGACCTCGGCAGCCAATGGCAGGATGCGCTCTTCGGCGTCGCGATCGTCGAGCGAATAGTCGATCTGCACGAAATCCGGCTTTTCCCTACCAAGTACCGCCTCGATTGCGGGAAAATCCGCGTGGCGGGTCGACGTGATACCAATGTATCGGCACACGCCCTGCGCCCTCCATTCCTTGAACTGCGCAAGCGATTGTTGCGGATCGCGGACGTTGTGGAATTGCAGGAGGTCGAACTTTTGCGTCTTCAATCGGGCCTGCGAACGCTTGAGTTCCGCGGCGTCAGCTGACTCGAGCTTGGTCGCAATGAAGAGCTTCTCGCGCAGACCGGCCGGCGCGATCACGTCGCCGATGACAGCCTCGGCGTCGCCATAGACCGAAGACGTGTCAACAAGGCGCCCGCCGCCCGCAATCAGCGCCTGGAGCACCGCGGCCGCCTTCTGCCGGGTCCCCTCGTCGTTGGTATTGAAGACTTGCGCGGTGCCGAGCCCAACCGCAGGCAGGCGCTCGCCGGTGCTCGGGATAGCGCGCGCGAGCAGCGCGGGAGTTTGGGCGAATGCCGGTAGCCCTAGCATCGCCGCGCCGGTCGCTATCGCGAATTCGCGTCGCGTCAGACGGATGGTCATGCATGTTCTCCTTGCCCCACGTCCGCGTTCATGAGCGTAGCGCGATGTTCCTGGGCCCGCCCCAAAGCCGCTGACAACACGAGCCAGCCCGCCGCGACCGGCAATGCAACGAGTGCAATAGGGCCGAGCTTTAGTCCCAGCGCCTGCAAGCTGTCGAAGACCCAACCATACAACGCATCGGAGCCGCGATAGATCACCACGTCGATCAGGTTCTTGGCTTTGTATTTCTCTTCGCGCGCAACCACCGTGAAGAACACCTGCCGCGCCGGATTGGCGACGGCGAAGTTCATCCATCGCTGCACCACTTGCACCACCAAGACGACAGCGAGCGTCGGGGCTACGAAGAGCGCGGTAAAGCCAACGACGTAGACCGCCGGCAACGCGCCGGCTGTAACGCCGGTGCCGAAGCGCTTGAGCAATTGGCCGGTGACGAGGATTTGCGTCGCCAGGCTCAGCAGGCCTACCGCCAGATCGATACTGGCGAAAATGCGCGTCTGGGCGCCGGCACCGTGCACCGCCGCCGAAACGATATTGGCCTGCTCGAAATAGAGGATGGTCGCGCAGAACGAGAGCAGGCTGACCCAGCCGCCGACGCCGAGCAAATAAGGCGAGCGGATCAGCTCGGGCAGCGCCGCGAAGGCGCTGCCGCCGACACGGCGCGGTTCGCCTTGAGCGCCCGCTTGCACGTTCGCGGCCCGTTCGAGCCGGTGCACGCAGTATACCGCCGCTTCCAAAAATATTGCCGCTGCGATCAACAGGTTGACGGGGCCGAGCGGCACCGAGAGCCCGATGGTGATGACCGGGCCCAGCAACGCACCAGCAGTGCCGCCGGCGCCGATAAAGCCAAACAATCGTTTGCCCTGCTCGGCGGTGAACAGGTCGGCCATGAACGACCAGAACACCGCCACCGCGAACAGGTTGAACACGCTGACCCAAACAAAAAACACGCGCGCGACGATCACGGGGGCGACGTTGAGCGCGAGCAACAGCCAGAACACAGCGAGGTCGGCGACGAAGAAGTGATAGACGATGGGAATGAACCGCGCGCGCGGCAATTTCGCCACCAGCCAGCCATAAATGGGCTGCGCAATGAGGAGCGTCACGAATGTGGCGGTAAATAGCCACGGCAAATTTCTGACGCCGCCGGCAATGCCCATCTGGTCGCGCAACGGCCGCAGCACGTAGTATCCGGCGAGCAGCGTGAAGAAATAGGCGAAGGACCAGATAGCCGCCGCGCGCTCCTGCGGAGTCGCCGGCATCGCCCATCCCAACGCGCGCTGCAGCGCGGACGTCGCGCTGCCCCTGATGAGGGTCATGGCGTAAGCGAAAGCTTCTGCTTCAGTTCAGCTGCGCTTACCGCCTGACCATAGCCCGGCCCGCCGCGCTGAAAGCGGCTCGCGTCCGCGAGCTTTCCGACGACGACCGGATCGAAGCCGGCGTCGCGAACGAGCCCCGCCGCGGTTTGCACTGCCTCGGGATCGTCGCCCGCAATCGGGATTGCGAGCTTCGGATCGGGGCGGTTCGCCTCGGCGGCGAAGATTTTATAGTTGAGGGTGTTGAAGGCACGAACAAGCCGCGTGCCGGGGAGATATTTCTGCGAGACGACGCCGACACCCTCGCGCTCGACCTCGTCGGTGATCGTTCCGTCGCGCGCGGTGACGGCGTTGCAGGCGTCGAGCATGATTTTGCCTTTGAGCGCCGCACCGAAATCCTGGCCGATCTGCGGCAGCGCGCCGCATGGCACGGCGATGAAAAGCACATCGCCGAATGCAACGGCTTGCTCGACGGCGCCGGCTTTCGCAAGGTCGCCGAGACCCCCGACTAAATCCTTGAGTTCCTCGGGATGGCGCGAGGAAAATAGCACCGGATGGCCGGCTTTGACCCACAGCCCGCCGATCGTCCCGCCGATATGACCCGACCCGATGACGCCGATGCGCAGCTTGCTCTGCGCCGGCGCGAGCGTGGGCCAAAGCGCCACGCTGAAAACGAGCGCGCCGCCACCGGTAAGAAGTGCGCGGCGTTTGTCGTCAATGAAACCGTTCCTGAACATCGAAACCTCCTCGCATTTTTACGTCGCAAGTTTGGGGGCTTCTTTTGGGTCTATCCCACTATCAGAGACTTGTACGCTCACAATATCGTATTTCGCGAGTAACG
>JBEKSB010000171.1:0-8821 GCA_049517455.1 Xanthobacteraceae bacterium | reverse complement strand
GGCCTCAGCCGCAAGCTCGGCCTGTTCCAACCACGGCCGGACGATCTGTCCCTAGCACAAGACCTCCTCGAGCGCATGGCCCGCAACGGCGCCGATTTCACCTTGATCTTCCGCCGGCTGTGCGACGCGGCTGCCAGCCCCGACGGCGACGCGGGTGTGCGCAGCCTGTTTACCGATCCGAGCTCCTTCGACGATTGGGCGGCGAAATGGCGCCATCGGCTTGCAGAGGAGGGTGGAGAGGCGAACGAGCGCCGGGCGGCGATGCGTGCGGCTAACCCTGCTTTCATCCCGCGCAACCATCTGGTGGAGGAGGCGATCTCCGCAGCCGTGAACGATGGGTATTTCCCGCCCTTCGAGAATCTGCTGATGGTGCTCTCCACGCCTTACGAGGATCAACCGGCCTTCGGCCGCTACGTCGATCCGCCGCAGCCCGATCAAGTCGTGCACCAAACGTTTTGCGGCACTTGACCAAGGAAGGACAAGCTCGACGACCGGCATCTAGACCACTGCGGCTGGCGAACTGTTACCCCACAGATTACCCCGCGAGCTTCTGCGGGTCTCTCGCCGGTCGGTTTTTCAAGCCAAATAATTGTTTTTATTGGTGGGCGCACAAGGACTCGAACCTTGGACCCGCTGATTAAGAGTCAGCTGCTCTACCAACTGAGCTATGCGCCCTAACCAAGGAAAGAAGAGAGGTTAGGCACTTCCACCATTTTAGAGCGGCGCCGGTCGGCACCGCCGAAGGGCTTTGCGCCGACAATGGCCGGATTTTGCAAGCCCCCGGCCCATCGCGCCGGCCACATGTAGGGCATTGCGTCCGGAATTCCAAGCGGTGAAAATCCCTCCCCGAGTCGGGCGCCGACAAGGCAGGAAACCGCTCATGCGCATGCCGTTCCTCGTCATTTCTTCGCTGGCGGCGGCGATAGGCTGTGCTGCCGCCCAGACGCCAACTGTGCTCGACAAGCCGCCGGCCGTAACCGGCGTCACCATCACCAATGCCGGAACCTTTACGGGGGAGACCACGAGCGCGCCGGCCCGGGCCGGACAGCAATCGCCGACCGGCACCGTCGGTACCGAGGTCAGCTGGCATTTCGTGTCCGGCTCGCCGAACGTGCCGGGCAAAGTCGGAACGCAATTCGGCATTGAATTCCGCATCGACGGCACGCCGCCCGGCGACGGCGTGACGCTGCACCTGGCGCTCACCTTTCCGCCGCAGGGCATTCGCAATCCGAATACCGGCGACATGCTGCACGCCGCGAGGATTGCTTTTTCGAACATGAAAATCGGAGCGCTGTCCGTTCTCGGCTACGGCTTCGACAATGCGTGGGAAATCGTGCCGGGGGTCTGGACCGAGCAGATTTGGTATCAGGATCACATGCTGGCCGAACGGACCTTCACGGTGAGCAAGCCGGAATAGATCGAGCCCAATTGGCCATTCCCGAACGAAGGGGCGTGCCGTGCAATTTCCAATCGCGCTTATTGTGGCCTTTGCAATCGCCATGGTTGGCGCGGCAAGCGCCACTGCTCAAGTGTCCGATGACATCGTCAGAATCGGCGTCCTCAACGACCAGTCCGGCCTCTACGCCGACCTGGGCGGCCCAGGATCGGTCGTCGCCGCACGAATGGCGATCGAGGATGCCGGCGGCACGGTGCTGGGCAAGCCGGTCGATGTCGTATTCGCCGATCACCAGAACAAGGCCGACATCGGGGCCGCGATTGCCCGCCGGTGGTTCGATGCCGAACAAGTGGACCTGGCCATTGGCTTCGACAATTCGGCCGTCGCTCTCGCCGTCGAGCAACTCGCGGCCGAGCACAATCGCATCGCCATTGCGGGCGCGGTCGGGAGCACGGCCTTCACGGGTAAAGCCTGTACGCCGACCGAAGCGTCCTGGATCTATGACAGCTACGCCCTGACGACGAGCCTGGCCCGATCGGTCGTAGCGGAGGGCCGCGATACCTGGTTCTTCCTGACCGTCGATTACGCCTTCGGCCATTCGCTCGAGGCCGATGCTACGAAAGCGGTGCTCGCCGCCGGAGGCAAGGTGCTCGGCAGCGTCCGGCATCCGCTGAACACCTCCGACTTCAGTTCCTACCTGCTCCAGGCGCAGGCGTCGGGCGCCAAGGTTGTGGCGCTCGCCAATGGCGGCGGCGACATGATCAACGCCATCAAACAAGCCAACGAGTTCGGGCTGACGCGCGGCGGTCAGAGCATCGTGTCGCTGCTGGTGTTCATTTCCGATGTACACAGCATGGGGCTGCAAAACGCCCAGGGGCTGAAATTCGTCACCGCCTTCTACTGGGATCGCGACGAGGAGAGCCGGGCCTGGTCGAGACGCTTCTTTGCACGGCATGGAAAGATGCCGACCATGGCTCAAGCCAGCGTCTATTCCGCCATCCGTCATTATCTCCGGGCCATCGCCGCCGCCGGCACGGACGAAGCCAAGGCGGTCATGGCCAAGATGCGGGAAATCCCGGTCAACGATTTCTATGCGAAGAACGGCCGCCTTCGCGAAGACGGTCGCCTGGTCCACGACATGTATTTCGCCGAGGTGAAGAAGCCGTCGGAATCGCGGGCGCCTTGGGACGATTATAACATTCTCGGCACCATCCCGGGGGCTACCGCATTTCGCTCGCTGGAAGAGGGTGGCTGCCCTCTTGGGCGGCGCTAATCCCGGTTGCAGTTGGTTACGGATTCCGGGCTCGCGGGCCGTTGGCCCGCGCCCCGGAATGACAAAAGAAGCAACTACCCCACATCCGTCGAATGAAGACGGCGTTCCTCGGCATGGCCGCGCAGACGCCGGGCCATCAGCTTGTTGAGCGCGGCGAGATAGGCTTTCGCCGAGGCGACCAGCGTGTCGGGATCGGCGCCCTTGGCGGTGACCGCCCGGCCGTGCTCCGACAGCCGCACCGAGACTTCCGCCTGGGCGTCGGTACCTTCGGTCACGGCGTGGACCTGATAAAGCTCCAGCACCGCCTCGTGCGGCACCATCGCCTTGACGCAGTTGAACACCGCATCGACCGGGCCATTGCCGTCGCGCTCCTCGAGCAGCTGCTTGCCGTCGATATCGAGCTTCATGGTGGCGCGCTGCGGCCCGCGCGTGCCGGCGATCACCGACAGCGAGACGAGCTTGATGTGATCCTGCGCGGTCGCGATCTCCTCGTCGACCAGCGCCTCGATGTCCTCGTCGTAGACGTGCTTCTTGCGGTCGGCCAGCGCCTTGAAGCGCACGAAGGCGTCTTCGAGCTGATTGCCGGCGAGGTGATAGCCCAATTCCTCAAGCTTATGCACAAACGCATGACGCCCGGAATGCTTGCCCATGACCAGCGAGGTCTGCTTCACGCCGACATCCTCCGGCACCATGATCTCGTAGGTCTGCGTGTGCTTGAGCATGCCGTCCTGATGGATGCCGCTCTCGTGCGCGAACGCGTTACGGCCGACGATCGCCTTGTTGTACTGCACCGGGAACGACGTGACCGCCGACACGAGCTTCGACGCCCGCGTCAGCATCTTGGCGTTGATGCCGGTCCAGAACGGCATGACGTCGTTGCGCACCCGCATCGCCATCACGACTTCTTCCAGCGCCGCGTTGCCGGCGCGTTCGCCGATACCGTTGATGGTGCACTCGATCTGCCGCGCGCCCGCACGCACGCCAGCGAGCGAATTCGCCACCGCCATGCCGAGATCGTCGTGGCAATGCACGGAAAAGCGCGCCTGGTCGGAATTCGGCACGCGCTCGCGCACCATTTTGATGAGCGCGAAATACTCCTCGGGCACCGAATAACCCACGGTGTCGGGAATATTGATGGTCGTGGCGCCGGCCTTGATCGCGCCCTCGACGCAGCGGCAGAGGAAATCGTGTTCGGTGCGCGTGCCGTCCTCGCTCGACCATTCGACATCGTCAGTGTAGTTGCGCGCCCGCGACACCGAAGCGATCATCATTTCGTAGACCTGCTGCGGTTCCAGTTGCAGCTTCCACTTCATGTGGACCGGCGATGTCGAGAGGAAGGTATGGATACGCGAACGCTTGGCCGGCTTGACGGCTTCGCCGGCGCGGTCGATGTCCTTCATGCCGGCGCGCGCGAGCCCGCAGACGACGGCATTCTTGGTGCGCTTGGCGATCTCGTTGACGGCGGCGAAGTCGCCTTCCGAGGCGATCGGAAAGCCGGCCTCGATGATGTCGACGCCCATCTCGTCGAGCAGCTCGGCGACTTCGAGCTTCTCTTCGTGGGTCATGGTGGCGCCGGGACATTGCTCACCGTCACGCAAAGTGGTGTCGAAAATAACGACGCGGTCCTTCTCGGACTGGGCTGGAGCGGTCATGATTCTAGATCCTTCTCGTCTGCGCCCGTCCACCGCGTGTTTGGGCTATTGGGCGCTCGTGGGTTCCGTCGCTTCAACCAACCCCTGAGTGCCCAGGCGCAAAACGCCCGGCCGGCCCTCAGGGGACGATAAGGAGCAGGAGCCCGCCGAGAATGAGGGCGGCGCCGGGACGAGCCTTGCCGGCTCCCCGTTCGATCGCGTCAAAATCGTCGCGAATCGACATACGCATCCTCGTCGGCCCAAGGTCGCGGAGAAGGGTAAAAGCCGCCTTAACCTCAAGACCGCGGCCGTTGTAACGGATGGATCGGCCGCAGCGCAAGAGCTTTGCTGCACCCGCGGCGGCCTTTGCGATACAATAAACCGAAACGACAGGGAGGCTGACCTATGATCGTCGAATACGTCCTGTTCAAAAGACCCCCGGGCATGACCCGCGAGCAAATTCTTGAAGACAGCCGCACGACCATTCCGCGATGGCGGGCCAACAAGGAGCTTGTCCGCAAGCACTATATCGAGAGCGACGACGGCTATGGCGGCGCCTTTTATATCTGGCCCTCCAAAGCAGCCGCGCAACGCGGTCACAATGAGGAATGGTTCGCGAACATCAAAGCGCGCACCGGCGCCACGCCGACGATCCGCTACTTCGATTTGCTCATGATCGTCGACAACGAGGTTGGCTCCGTGACGGAATACCCGCCAAGTGTCACGGCGGAAGCAGCAGAATAAGCGAAAGCGCCGCTACTTCTTTTTCGCTTGCAAGTCTGAAAAGTCGGCCGCGAGTCATCGCGAACTTATTCAACGCCATAGTGCTGGTGGCAGGCAGCGCAAATCCCGTCCAGTTGATCGCTAATCTCCGAGATCGATTTCAGATCACGGGCTTCCGCAGCGAGATAGGCTTTGTTCGCGGCCTCCGCCAAGTTCTTGGCGTAGATATTCCACTTCGGATCTAGCGCCCGCTGTGGAATCATCAGCGCGTTCGTGGCCTCGGCCAGGGTTGCGGCGCCACTCACAATCTGTTCCCAGTCGGGCTCCGATTTTGGCGACAGGTCGTGCTCACCCTTTTCGTCGATCACGACTCCGTTGACCCGCCAGATGATCGTGGCTGCTGGAGTCAGAACATGATCCATGAAGGTTTTCATGTCGACATAGGGTTGAAAGGGCGCTACCGGGGCGGCGTTCTCGCCCATCGATGGCGATGCGACCGCGCCGGCGATGACGACCGCGGCAAAAACGCCAGCAAAGAAGCGGATGCTGATCATCTCATCCGGCCTGCATCGTAAACCCGATCCAGCGCCCGCATGCGACCACCGCGACCCACAACAGGATCGATAGTCCTCCCGCCAGCCGTGCCGGAAGCGGCAGCCGAGCTTCATTCTCCCACCGCGGCAGGTCTTTGGCGCTTATTCCATGAAAAATCGCCATGTTCAGTCCGGCGGCGCAGATCAGAAAAATCTTAGCGACGAAATAGCCGTTGCCCAGATACTTCGTTGCGTTGGAAATGAACAGAAGACTGCCCGAAGCGACAGCGACGACAAACGCGCACCAGGTGAGCGGCAAAATTCCCTGCGTGACGCGGCTCACTGACTGGTGAATTGAGGCGAGCCCAAGCAACCTCAGGTCGACGGCAAGAATGGACCCGACCACCAGGCAAATCGAGAGCACGTGCACCGATTCAATGAGGGGAAACAGCAGATCATTCTCGCGAATGTTGTCGGCCAGACCGCTGTTCTCGAAATATGAAATCAAATCCTTAAGCTGCAGCATCAGCCGACCTGCGTATAGGCGATCCAGCGTCCGGCGAAGATGATGCCGCACCAGACCAGTATGGAGACGGTCGCTGCAAATTGTCCCGCCATCCGCCGCCCCCGATCCTTGTCCCAAAATTGCGGAGCCGACGACAACGACCACTGGAGGCCGCCGGTCAGCATCAGGGCTAAAACAAGGAGCGCCATCTTGAGATAGAAGGTGGAATTGAGGAGCGAACGTCGCGGCTCGCCAACGATCAGCAAGGTTCCCGTGATTAGAAGGACCAGCAAGACCGGCCAGATCGCTGGAAGGAATCGCCGTGCGACGTCCGGTAACGGGACGTCGCGCTGGAGCAGCCGCCAGACCCGCAGATCCACGACGATCGCCGAGGAAAAAAGCACGGCCACGCCAAGAATATGAATTGTCTGAAGCGTTGGAATGATCCAGCCGGTCGTCTGGATCGTGTTGCTCAGCGGGGTCGCCGCCAGCCACCTGCAAAAGTCTCGGAGGACGGCGTCCATCATGAAGTTATTGATCGGCGGGCGTCAGGCTGTAATTGAGCACCTGACCGCTCGGCAAAGTGACTGTCAGCAAAAACCCGCCGGGATTGCCGTCGCGAAGCGGCGCATAACGGAAAACAGCATGATCTCCAGGCTGAAGAGAGCGTTTGGTCCAGCCCGAGCGGGCCAAAACCCCTGGGCTCGAGACTTCGAATACCCAGGAGCGCGCCGGATTGCCATCCTTTGCATCGGACTCGATGACAAAGGTGATGTGGGGGTTGGTCCAGTTGACCGTCTTGACGGTGCCTTCCATGGTTCGGGGATGATCCATGTCGTAAGCCGCACCCGAGTGGTGCGCCGCCGCCACCCCGCTTAAAACCAAGGTCAAGCCAGCTGCAATAAGAGCGATTTTAGGCGACACCGTCTTTGTCATCCTTATTTCACCGTGCGGACCGACCCGTCCGGGTTTTGTGGTTGGGGAATGAATATGTCGTTGCCGAACTCGTCCTTCCCGGGGACAAGGTCTTCCTGCGCGCACTCGCCTTCGATGATCTCGTAGTGCCGATCGGGATAGCGCCGGAAAATACGCGTCGTTTTCCAGGTTGCGCTCAGTACCTTGGGCGCCGTGATTTCAAGGTCGTCATAGAGAACGTCCGGCTTTGCCAAATGAAGCCGTTCGACGATATGCATGTCGCCATTGTTCGGAATGCCGACCGCTTCGCTGATCGCGATATAGGCCTGCGGTGCGATGGCGGTGGTGTCGATGACCAAGACGTTGCCGTCCCACTGACCGATCGAGTGGCCGTGTAGCGTCAGATCGGGGTCTTCGGGATGCGGACGACCGTCCGTGTAGATTCGTCGCATACGGTTGCCATCGACCTCACCGAGCATGGTGATGCGGCCGGGCGTCGTTAGAAATTCAAACGCATTGTGCGTGATCAGCATCCAGCTCGGCATGCCGTGCGGCAGGCAATGGCTGAGCACGAGGAAAGGCCGACCCGCCTTTTCCTCGGCAGCCAAGCGCTGAACCTGCGCCAGAATATCTGGCTTCCAGGGCGGGATATTTTCGGTTTCCTGGCGCTTTTGGTCTTTGACGTCCGGAATCCATACGCCGTTAAAATCAGGCGGCGCAGCACAGGCCCGAGAAACGACGGACATCCCAATCAGCGCCACGGCAATACAAAGTGTCGCGGACTTCTTCAGAAAAGAATTCACGCCGGCCAGCCCGTCTTTCCTGCCGGGAACGAATTGTAGTCTGATCTGCACCATGTGCGAAGCCGCTAATGGAAGGGGCGCTGACAACTGAAGGTCGCCGTCCTAAAGCGCAAGATAGTTGCTGCGTTCATACGCGTAAAAAGATAGTCCGTTTGCAGATAACCGAGCAATTACGGAATTACCGTGACAGTGGCAATCACACTTTGGCAGCTCAGCGGGAATTCTCCGCCTTGAGCGCGCGCTCCACGCTCTTGAGCTCGGCAAGCACCTTGCCCTTGATTGTCGGGAATTCGAGCTTGAGCCCTTCCAGCGCTGCGATGATCGCCGCGGAGACGACCAGCCAGGCGACATGCTTGTGGTCGGCGGGGACAACATACCACGGCGCATAGTCCGTCGAAGTCGCACGGATCATGTCCTCGTAGGCGGCCATGTATTCGTCCCAGCGTTTGCGCTCGGTGACGTCGTTCATGGAAAACTTCCAGCGCTTGGCAGGCTCGTCGAGCCGCGCCAGGAAGCGATTGCGCTGTTCTTCCCTGGAAATGCGCAGATGGAATTTCAATATCAGCATGCCGTTGCGCGAAAGATGACGTTCAAAGGTGCGAATGTCCTGAAAGCGGCGCTGCCAGATGTCCTTGCCGACCGCGCGCAGCGGCAGCTTCTGCCGCGCCAGCATCTCCGGATGCACGCGGACCGCCAGCACCTCCTCGTAGTGCGAGCGATTGAAGATGCCGATGCGCCCGTTTTCCGGCAGTCGCATGGTCGTGCGCCAGAGAAAATCGTGCCGCAATTCCTCTTCGCTGGGCGCCTTGAACCCATGCACCTCGCAGCCCTGCGGGTTGACGCCCGACATTACGTGCTTGATCACGCCGTCCTTGCCGGCGGCATCCATGCCCTGAAGCACCAGAAGTACGGCCCATTGGCCGTTGGCGTAGAGGCGCTGCTGAAGTTCCTCAAGCCGGGCAATACCGGCCGCGAGGATTGGTTTCACGTCGTCGATGTTGGTCGAAAGGCCGAAGCACTCGGCAGGATCGTGCGCGGCGAG
>JBEKSB010000170.1:0-8921 GCA_049517455.1 Xanthobacteraceae bacterium | reverse complement strand
AACAGCTCTGCCAAACAGGAAGCCCTGCCCTTGTTGCGCACCGTGCGCAATAGCCGCCGCCGCCTGCGCCTCGGTCTCAATGCCCTCGGCCGTCACGGTCAGATTCAGTCCTTTGCAGAGACCCATAATTGCACGCATGAAAATTTCGCTTTCGCCGCCAGTCACGACCTCCTGGACAAAGCGCCGATCAATCTTGAGCTTGTCAAAGCGCAATTCGTACAAATGATAAAAGCTTGAATACCCGGTGCCAAAATCGTCGATCACGATACGGACGCCCGCATTACGCAGAGTCTGTATGGCGTGGCGTGTAGCTTCCAAGTCCGCAACCAAGGCGCTTTCGGTAATTTCCGCTTCAAGGCGATGCGGCGGCAGCCCAGCGTCATTTAGGACGGTAAGAACCGCGTCGGCGAACCTTCGGTCGCTAAGCTGCGACGGTGAAAAGTTGAACGACAGCGAAATTGGCTCCGGCCAAGCTGCCGCGTCGCGGCACGCATCGCCGAACAGCTGACCCGACACGATGTCTATCAGACCGAGCTCTTCGGCAAGCGGAATAAAGACGTCCGGCGATATCAGGCCGCTCACTGGATGGTGCCAACGACCCAAGCTCTCAAAACCCACAATCCGACCGGATTCCAAGTCATCGATGGGCTGATAATAGGGTCGGATTTGATCCCCTCCTATTGCCGCTCTCAAGTCCTTTTCCAAAAGCGATCGCTCGCCGACGTGAGCGTCCATCTTCGGATCGAAAAAACAGTACTCAGTGTGAGTATTCTTGGCCCGAGAAAGTGCGACGTGAGCGCATCTGAGAAGCTCATCGACTGTCGTGTGCCCCCGGCCTGCCTGCGCTATCCCCACGCTTGCACCGATGCTGAGATCCTCTATGCCGATTTGCACGGGACTCCTGACAATCTGAATAAGCGAACAAGCAATTTTACGCGCGTCTTCGGGATCCGCACCGGGCAAACACAGGGCAAATTCGTCGTCGCCAATCCGCGCGAAGATGTCACCGAGATTGGCACGTTCACGTATCCGCGAAGCCACCTGCGAGAGCGCCTCATCGCACCCAAGATGACCATACACTTCATTGAGCTTTTTGAACTGATGCAGCCCCAACAACAGGACGCTCATTTTGTTGCTGGAGCTTTTCAACGCTGCGCCTACGTCGCTTTGGAATTGGCGCCGGTTTGGCAATTGCGTCAACGGATCGCGCATCGAAGCCGTGTGAACGCGATGCTCGGCCGCCATGCGTTCTGACCGCTCGCGCCTTTGGTCCCCGATGCGGCGGGCGCTGAACACCACCAAAGCGATACCGCCAAAGTACAAGAACGAAGGCTTTTCGGGCTGGGTGCCGAGGATAGTGTGAAGGATTGCGAGTCCGCCCCAGTCTGCAACCAGCATGTACGCAAGGACGGACATGGAGAAGATCACCAACGCGTCGGTGATTTCCCGCGCTGCCGTCGCGGGCAAGGCAAGGACTGGGAAAAGCTTCGACGGCTTACTCAAGGACACACCTCTCACCATGGTGTGTGTCGCAGACAGACTTCACTTTTTCATGAATCAAAAGCCTCCTAAACAGCGTTATTTAAGCTTTATTTACCAAGGATTCGCGCTGCATGCATCACGCAAGAACATGTTGATCCGCGCCGATCGCGAGTTCAGAACTGCAACGCGCCAGTGTGCCGGATCGCGAGCGAGCGCGTTTCTTCCACGTTGCGCACACCCAGTTGGCCGAGCGCGGCCTGCGTCTCGTCGATCAACAGATCGATGACGTGCCCGGGCCCGTCTTCGCCCAGCGCGCCAAGCCCCCACAAGAAGGCTTTGCCGGCGAAAGCTGCCGCCGCGCCGAGCGCACAGGCGCGCGCCACGTCGCTGCCGCTACGGACGCCGGAATCCATCATCACGGTCGCTCGCTTGCCGACTTGCCGGACGATGGCGGGCAGCGCGTCGATTGACGCCGGCAACGCCTCAATCTGGCGTCCGCCGTGATTGGATACGATGAGACCGTCGACGCCGAGCGACACAGCCTTTTCCGCATCCTGCGGATGCAGGACGCCTTTGACGACCAGCGTTCCCTTCCAGCGGTCCCGATACATTTGCACTTCGTCCCATGTGAACGCGCCGCGCATCTCACGCTGCCCGAACGCGATGACCTCGTTGAGCGACGCGTTCGGTCCGACATAGGAGCGAAGATTGGCGAAGCGCGGGACGCCATACTTCCACACCGCCATAGCCCAACCCGGTGCCCGCGCGATCTGCGAAAGGATGACGAAATTTACATTGAAAGCGCCCGCGATCCCGGTTGCCACTTCGCGTGGGCGCGTGGTGCGCACCGGCACATCGAGTGTCAGGACGAGCGTCCGGCAGCCGGCGGCTTCGGCGCGGCGGACCAAATCGAGGCCGATGGCGTGATTGTTGCTGGCGAGCCGATAAAGCTGAAACCAGAAAACGTCGGGCGCTACCGCGGCGATCTCTTCGATGGTCGCGCCGCCGGCCGTGCTCAGCGTGTAGGGAATACGCGCCCGTTGCGCGGCGCGAGCAAGATGGGTGTCACCGCCGGGCCAAATGATCGCCGGGCCGCCCATCGGCGCCACCCCGATCGGCGCGGCATAGCGGCGGCCAAACAGCTCCACGTCGCATGGCGGCAACGACGGCATGACGCCATAGCGCGGCACCAGCTCGACGGCATCGAGCGCCGTCCAATTACGCCTGATGCCGGCATCGTCCTTACCCGAGCCGCCGTCCGAGTATTCGAAGGCGAAGTGCGGAATGTGATGGCGCGCACGGCGGCGCAGATAGTCGATGCTGGGATAGTGCCGATGCAGCTCCACATAGCGCGGATTGCGGCTCGGGCTGGCGAGCGGCTTTTGCTGCGGCTGGGCGACGGCCGTCGTGTAGTGCATCGGCGTTCCTCCAGGAACGCCACTATAGCCGTTTCGGCAGCGCTATCCTCCCCTGCGCAGCGAAGAAGCAGGGAAAGGCACTAGCAGGGCAAAGGGGGCTTTCAACATATAAGCAAGCCTGCCGGCGAGGCCCCGTCCACCGCCCTTTGAGCGGGCGCCCTCGCCCGCTCTGTCTTCACTCCGCGGCGAGCGCGCATCGTAGGCCCAGGTCATATAGATGCCGCCCCAGGTGAAGCCACCGCCAAAGGCCGCAAGGATGAGACGGTCGCCGGCCTTGAGCTTCGCCTCGTAATCCCACAGGCAAAGCGGAATCGTTCCCGCCGTGGTGTTGCCGTATTTGTGGATCGTCACCATAACGCGCTCGGGCGGAATCTTCATGCGCTCTGCGGTCGCTTCGATGATGCGCATATTGGCTTGATGCGGCACCAGCCAGTCGACCGTATCTTTCGTCAGGCGGTTGCGCCGCATCAATTCAGTCGCCACCTCGGCCATGCGCGCGATCGCGAACTTGTAAACCGCGGCGCCTTCCTGATGGACATAATGCAGGCGCTTGGCGACGGATTCCGCCGTCGGCGGCATACGGCTGCCGCCGGCCTTCTGGTGCAGGTGTTTCATGCCCGCGCCGTCGGACGAGATCATCGTGTCGATGATGCCGTATTTCCGGTTCGGCTCGACCAGCACCGCACCGGCGCCGTCGCCGAACAGGACGCAGGTCGCGCGGTCGGTATAGTCGATGATCGCCGACATCTTGTCGGCGCCGACCACCACGATCTTGCGATAGGTTCCAAGCTCGATGAATTGCGAAGCAATGGTGAGCGCGTAGACGAAGCCGGAGCACGCGGCCTGAACATCGAAGCTACCGATGTTGCGAATATCCGCCATGTCGCAAATAAGATTGGCGGTCGAGGGAAACACAAAATCAGGTGTCGTCGTGGCGCAGATCAGAAGATCGATCTCAGCCGGCGCGGTGCCGGTCTTCTTCAAAAGGCCGCGCACGGCCTCGGCGCCCATATGCGACGTGCCGAGTCCCTTGCCTTTGAGAATATGCCGTTCCTTGATTCCGGTGCGCTCGAGGATCCACTGGTCGCTGGTGTCGACCATCCGCGCAAGCTCGGCATTAGTGAGCACGTCGGGCGGCACGTAGCCATGCACGCCGGTGATCGCGGCATGGATAGAGGATTTTTTCTGTTTGGTTCTCTTCGTCATGCGCCCGTGAACCGAGGAGGTGGCTGGAACACGCGTGGCTCTGGTTAGCAGTATGGTTAGGGCATTGATAGCGTACCGCTGACAACAAGCCGTTAACTTTGGCCTTTCGCGGCGCTGGCGAGATCGCGACGGCCGCGGCGCGCGACATCGAGGACGATTGCGGCGGCTTTGGCGCTCGGCGCCGCATCCAGGGCCATGATCCGATCGAGCCGCGCAAAAGCGTCGATCTGCCGCAGCCGCTCGGGAGTGTCGGAAAACAGCGGCGTGAGCGCATCCGCAATCCGTTCAGGCACGCAATCCCGCTGCAAGAATTCCGGAACGACGTTTTCGCCCATGACCAGATTGGCAAGGATCACGCTGGTCAGCCGTCGGCTAATGCCAGCCAGCCGGGCGATGACTTCCTCGACTAGCGTCAGCCGATATGCGGCAACAGTCGGGACGCCGGCGAGCGCAAGCTCGAGCGTTACCGTGCCTGACGCTGCGAGCGCGGCGCGCGCGGTGCGGAAGGCGGCCCATTTCTCGGCAGGCTCGACCACGATGCGCGGCGTCACGGGCCAGCCGGCAACGCCCGCACGCACCGCCGCGGCGAGATGAGGCATCGTCGGCAGCACAAGGTCCATCGGTCCGATCCGGGCGCTCACGCGCGCCATCGCGGCGCCGAAAATCGATAGCAACCGGCGGATCTCGCTCGACCGGCTGCCGGGCAACACCAGAACGAGCGGCGGGTCGGCGCTCCGGCGCAGTGCCTCATCGGCATTCGGGCGCAGCTCGGAGAGGCGCTCGATCAGCGGGTGCCCTACGTAGATGCATGACGGCCCGCCAAGCCGAGCATGCGCAGCAGGCTCGAATGGCAGGATGGCGAGGACGCAGTCGATATAAGCCCGCATCGTACGGGCGCGCCCGGGCCGCCAAGCCCAAACCGAAGGCGATACGTAGTCGACGATCGGGATCATGGGCGCGCGGGCGCGCACGCGGCGCGCGACCCGGTGGGTGAAATCCGGGCTATCGATAATAACCAGCGCGTCCGGGGCCGCGGCGATGATGGCGTCTGCGGTCTCGCGGATACGCCGCAAGATCATCGGCAGACGACGCGGGATCGCGGTGAGACCGACGATCGAAAGATCGTCGATCAGAAACGGACTAGAAATTCCGGCGGCCGCCATCGCTCGCCCGCCGACGCCTGCGAGCTTCAGCGCGCCGCCCTCACGCGCAACGAGCGCGCGGGCCAGCGCCGCGCCCAGCGCGTCGCCGGATTCTTCCGCGGCAACAAGATGGATCGACAGCGATCGCGGTTGCGGCGGAACATCCTTCACGTGGCGTCCTCGCCCACCCCGATAAGAAAAATCTTCGCGCGATCGGCGGCCGCGATGACTTCCGCCGCGTCGGCGATGATCGTGCTGCCGGCGGCGACCGCTATTCCGGCGAGGCCGGCGCGCGCAACGTTGGTGATCGTTCGCGGACCGATCGCCGGCAGGTCGAAGCGCTGATCCTGACCGGGCTTGGGCGCCTTGACGAGAACGCCGACGCCGGTTGGCGTCGTCACGCGGCCCTGCCCCCGCAATTCGGCAATGCGAGCGAGCAGATTGTCGGTACCTTCCGCCGCTTCGACCGCCAACACGTGGTCGTTTGCGACGACCACGGCCTGGCCCACGTCGAACGGTCCGAGCGCTGCGATCACCTTAAACGCGCGCGCAACATCGGCGCGATCGCGCGGCGAAGGCTGATAGCGGCCCAACACGCCTTCGGGCCCGATGATTTCCGGCGCGACTTCCTTGACGCCGATGATCCGCAAGCCGCCGTCCTCGAACAAGCTCGCCACGCCGGACAGCAGCCGATCGTCGCCGCCGCGAAAGAAACCAACCACGCGCGGCATCATCCGGATCATCTGCCAGTCAAGACGGATCTGCGTGAGCGGCGGGCGCAGCACCGTGCCGATGAACAGCGCCTCGCGGCAATGCTCGGCGCGGGCGAGGCGAAGCACTCGGCCCGCCTGCCCGAGTGCAACCCAATGATGCGTATAGCGCTCGACCACATTGGGGTCCGCCCAGCCCCTGATGGCAAGCATCACAGGACGCCAGCCTCGACGTGTGATGGCATCGGCGACTGCACCCGGAAAACTGCCGCCCCCACAAATGATCGCGATCGAATGACCTGCGTCCGCGGTGTCCGCCGCGCGCTGGCTCGCAAGGAATTGCTTATCAGGCTGCATCGTCGCCTGCGCGCCTTGCACGCGGCCGCATCAAGGGCCGCTTCCTGTCGGCGCGGATGAACGCGATGATTTTTTTGACCATCGGTTCATCGGCAAATTCGCGGGCGACCGCGTCGATTCTGTCGGCGAACGCGCCTTCGCCCGCGAACAGGGCGCGATAGGCGCGGCGCAGCCGGTGCATCTCGGCGCGTGTCACGCCGCGCCGCCGCAGGCCAACGACATTTGGTCCAATAAGACTCTCGCCATGAGCAAGCGCGAAGGGAATGACGTCGGCGCGGATAGGAGACATTCCCCCGATCATGACGCCTTCCCCGACCCGACCGTATTGGTGAACCGCGGCTAGTCCGCCTAAAAATGCGTTATCGCCGATCGAGACATGTCCGCCCAACGTGACAAGGTTGGCAAAGATGACGGCGTCGCCGATCTGGCAATCGTGCGCGATATGGCATCCGACCATGAAGAGGCAGCGCTCGCCGACGGAGGTTATTCCGCCGCCATCTTCCGTCCCGGTGTTCATGGTGACGTTCTCCCGCAGCTCGCAGCGCGCGCCGATGACGAGCCGCGTGGCCCCGCCGCGATAGTGGGCCGATTGCGGCGGGGTGCCAAGCGAGGCGAACGGATAGACGACGGTGCCTTCGCCGATGGTGGTGACACCGGTGACACTGACATGGCCAATGAGACGCACGCCGTCCTTGAGCTCGACTTGCGGACCGACCAGACAATAAGGTCCGATCTCGACGCCCTCACCAATGCGCGCGCCGTCAGCCAAGCGCGCGGTCGGATCGATCGCCGCCATCTAGTCCTCGGTCATGAACGCGCCGAGCGTGGCCTCGGCGACGACCTCACCGCCAACCTTGGCCTCGCACCGGTACCACCACATGTTGCGGCGGTGTGCGACCTTGTCGCAGTGATATTCGAGCGTGTCGCCGGGCACCGCGGGTTTGCGAAACTTGGCTTTGTCGATCGTGATAAAGAAAAACAGCCGGGGCTTCTCACGCGGCTTCATCATCCGCAGACAAAGCACACAAGACGTCTGCGCCATGCCCTCGATCACCAGCACCCCGGGCATAACCGGGTGTTCCGGAAAGTGTCCAACAAATTGCGGCTCATTCATCGTGACATTCTTGATGCCGATGCCGTGCTCGTCCCCGCGTATGTCGGTGACGCGGTCGACCAACAGGAAAGGATAGCGGTGCGGCAACAGCCGCAGTATTTCTTGAATGTCGGCGACGCCGAGGGTTTCGCCTGTCATTCCCGCTCCCCTTCGGTCTTGCTGCCACGGCGCACGAGCCGGCGCAACGCGGCAACGCCTTTCATGAAATCGCGCACCGGTTGGGCCGGAGATCCAATCCAGCGCGCGCCGGCGGGAACGTCGGACATGTACCCGCTCTGCGCGCCCAGCATGGCGCCGGAGCCGACGGTCACGTGATCGGCGAGGCCTACCTGCCCTCCCATCATAACGAAATCTCCCACTTCCGAACTGCCGGATATGCCAGTTTGCCCGGCTATCAAACAATGCCGCCCGATGCTGACGTTGTGCGCGATTTGCACGAGATTGTCGATCTTGGTGCCCTCGCCGATGACGGTGTCGCGGGTCGAGCCGCGGTCGATGGTCGAATTGGCGCCGATCTCCACATTGTCCTGAATAATGACGCGGCGAGTTTGCGGAATTTTCTGATGGCCCCCCGGAGACGGAAGATAGCCGAACCCGTCCTGGCCGATGCGCACGCCGGGATGGA
This sequence comes from Xanthobacteraceae bacterium, assembly GCA_049517455.1. Classification (GTDB taxonomy): domain Bacteria; phylum Pseudomonadota; class Alphaproteobacteria; order Rhizobiales; family Xanthobacteraceae; genus BOG-931. The sequence goes on along the minus strand of JBEKSB010000170.1, from coordinate 867 downwards.
TGATCACACGGTCGCCGATCAACGCATGAGTCACCGTGGCGCCAGCGCCGATCGCGCAGTCGCGTCCGATCGCGACGCCCGGGCCGATCACCGCGCCGGCCGCGATCAGCGTACCCGCCCCGATCTCGGCGGCGGGGCCGATCACGGCCAGCGGATCGATGGTCACGCCGGCCTCGATCCGCGCCGACGAATGCACTTGCGCACCCGCCGCGCGCCCGCTCGCACCGAATAGGGATGATGGCCGCAGCGCCGAAGGAAACAGCGCGCGAGCGACGGCGACAAATGCACGGTACGGCTCCGCCGCGATCAGCACGACGAGTCCATCAGGCGCCGCGGCCTGAAAGCGCGGCGACAGCAGGCACGCCCCGGCGCGGGTACCGTTCAAAGCGTCGAGATATTTTGCGTTGTCGAGAAACGTAATATCGGAAGCGCGTGCCGTATCGAGCGGCGCAATGCTGCCGATGCGCCGCTCGAGCGGAACGCCGGCGCGCGGCTTGGCGCCCGTGAGCGTGACAATCTCGGCGATCGTCAGCTCACGGTTCCTTGAGAATAAATCAGGCATGCTCCCGGCCTCGGCGAGAGTCGCAAGGCGCGATCAGAACCGCGTTCCGCCGCCGAACTGGAAAAACTGCGTGCGGTCATACGGCTGTTTCAGAATTGGATAGGCCAAATCGAAACGCAGCGGACCGAACGGCGAGTCCCAGATCAGGCTGGCGCCGACCGATACGCGCGGGGCCGCCGAGTCGGCGTATTGCATCGCGCAATTGCCGCAAACATAGGAAACGCCGGTTGACGTCGTTATCGTGCCGTTGACTTCTCCGTTGGCCGCCCAGGAAGTTTCTCCCTTGTAGTTCCATTCCGAACCGG
>JBEKSB010000169.1:0-9063 GCA_049517455.1 Xanthobacteraceae bacterium | reverse complement strand
GCTTTTAAATCGCCGTACGCGGAATATCAGACGCTCAAATTCCCGTCTTTGTCGCCGAGCCGTAATCCTCCAGGTTGGCGAAGCACGAGGTGATCGAATAGACGGCGCGCACGCCGCAAGGTAGGCACCTGGCACTGAACGATCCTGGCGCAACGTCCGTTGCCCCGGACGCGGTCGGACCGAAAGCAGACTTGCCGTGACGGGGCCGCCACGCTCTGGGTGACCTTCGCGTTGTTGCCAATATGACTTTGACCGTTGGTTCAAAGCGGTAGCCGAAGGCAAAACCTTTGGCCCGGCAAGTCGTCATGCCCCACGCGCTGCCTGTTAATGTATGATAGTTTTTATGACTTCCGGCTCAGCACAGTCGACGCTGTCGCTGTTTCCACAGTTCTTTTGATCGGTAATGCGTTATGGATGGCGAGCCAAAAGAAATCGAATTGAAGCTGCGGATCGCTCCCGAGGATATCGTCGTCCTCCGGAATCATCCACGTTTTGCAGGCATTATTCATGATTCAGCCCGGGAAACGCTGAATTCAGTCTATTTTGATTCCGATGACCGGTTTCTCCGGGATCACGGATTGACCTTGCGTGTGCGCCATATCGGCGACAAGCGCCTCCAAACCATCAAGACCGCCGATCATAGCTCTGGCTTCCTTGAACGATCTGAATGGGAGCAGGCCATCGAGGGCGACCAACCGGACCTGTCCCTGGTGATGGACACCGCACTCGGCCCGCTTCTCACCGATAATATTCGCAACGCATTGCGACCGGTCTTCGAGACGCGGATCGAACGGACCTCCTGTCGACTAAATGGAAACGGCTCCGACATCGTCATGACGGTCGACGAGGGGCGGATTGTCGCAAGCGATTCATCATCGCCTGTTTCTGAGATTGAACTCGAGCTCAAGCATGGCAACCTCGCTGAGCTTTTTAAGATCGCGCGAGACATAAACGAGATCGTGCCTGCCCAGCTTGACACCAAAAGCAACGCCGAGCGTGGCTATGAGCTGATTGAGAAAAAAACGATCGCCGCCGAGAGAGAATGCGATCCCGAGCTAAATGCGGGAATGACGACAGGCCGCGCCTTCACGCTGATTGGTCGAGCTTGCTTACGCCAAATCGTCGCAAATGTGCCTTCAGTGATCAGCCGGGACGTGGAGGCGCTGCATCAGATGCGAGTCGCGCTTCGTCGGCTACGCGCTGCGATTTCGCTGTTTTCCGAAGTCGTGAGTGATGATCGTGTTAATACGATCAAGACAGAGCTGAGATGGCTCGCACGCGAATGTGGCCCGGCGCGCGACTTGGACACTCTTCTTGTTGAAGTTCTCAAGCCGCTGCGAAATCAGCACGCAAATGAGCCGGGGCTTGTCAGTATATGCCGGATGTTCGAGCGAAAGCGTCTCAAGAGCTATCGGCAGGCGCAAGCGGCAATTCAGTCGGCTCGATTCAGCGCCCTTATTTTTGACACCGCTGAATGGGTTGAGGCCGGTCCTTGGAGCACATCAGACGAGCTGCCGAAACGCGCTCGTCGTGAACTGCCGATCGAAATCTACGCTGCTGAGCAGCTTTCGCAGCGTCGCAAAAAGATCAGGCGACGGGGCGCGAAAATTAGAGACATGACCCCGGAGCAACTGCACAGACTACGCATTCAAGTCAAAAAGGCACGATATGCCGCGGAATTCTTTTCCGACGTGCACCAAGGCAAGAAGTCTGCAAAGCGATACAAGGAAATTCGATCATCCCTGACGCAATTGCAAAACTGCCTCGGCGGGATCAACGATATCGCGACGCGTAAAACGCTGTTTTCAGAAATCATTTCGACTCCGGCGCGAGGTTTGACTGCCGAGCAACACCGCCACCGCGCATTTGCTGCTGGTCTGGTCATTGGAGATCAGCAAGCCAAAATTGCGCAACTGCTTGATCGCGCGACCAAGGCGCATTCCCGGTTTGCCGCGGCCAAGAGATTTTGGGAAGCACCGGCCGTACGAGGGGTAGCTGCGGAATAGTCGTACCAGCTCAAATCGCCGTGCTCGACTTGACTACCTTCGCGCCTTCCGAAGAGCTTTATGGATCGAACGTCCTCGCGGCTTAGCCTTGGCAGCGGGTGTGCGAGCCTTCTTCCGCGACCGGCGTTTGCGGAGTCGAATCGCATAGCGGCCAACGCTGTCTAGAAACAATCTTTCCAACGGATAATTGAGGCGCTTTACAGCGGCGGCAAGCGGCAGCCATCTGACCGCCATGATGTCGTCCGCCACTTCGTGGCTCGGCTGAGCCGCGGCTTGCATGCGCCAGAACTGCACGACCTTGGGCCGGCCCTGCGCTCGGTAGGTGATGGCACCGAGAAACTCGCGCACGCGCACCCGAAAGCCGGTCTCCTCCGCGACTTCACGCCGCGCACCGACGATAGGGCTTTCGTCTCGCCTGAGCTTGCCGCGCGGCAGCACCCAGAGTCCGTCCTTGCTGCGCTGGACGACCGCCACCCTCGGCCGACCGCCGCCGCGTAATACGACACCTCCCGCTGCATGAATGGTATTGCCCGCCATTTGCGCTATTATTAGCCACGAGCGGTCGTTTTGTCACAGGTCCTTTGGTTCACAAATTGCGAGATGTACGGTTGCCGAGTTTGCGGGCGAACAAAAAGAATCGCACCGCCGAAAACTCAAATAACGGCTGCAATCCGAGCGAGAGCCCAGCTGTCCAAATCGCGCCAAGCAGGAATGCGATCGCTATGGCCAGTGGCTTGGCGCTGTCATTGGCAGCTCCGATGGCGATGATCATAAAGAGAATAAACCGAGACGTTACGCCTGCGAGTGACCGATTGAAGCTGCCGAGTAGTCCCGCCCCTCCAGCTATCATCGGAACCAGGAACCCCGCAGCGCCGTCGATGCGCGCGATCGTGCTGCCTACGAGCATCGCGATGGTCCCGCCGATTGCGATCCAAGCCATGCTGAGCGCGCGTTTTTGCCATGTCGGACCCTCGCCCCCCATGCTTAAAGCCAGGCCGCCAATCGACGCGGTCGCACCCAGCGCCAGATGGCCGATGGCGGCACCAAGTGCGATGGGGCCGGCTAAGCCGAGCATCGCGGCAACCACCTGGAAAGTCGGCGGGATGCCGGCGCGATTCCACCGAAAGCAGTTGGCAAGAAGTATGGGGAACCGTTCGCGCAATCCTGAGGCTCTCCGCTACAGTTTGATTAAACGGGGTCCTGAATGGAGAAATCGGGCAAATCTCGTTCGATCGCGATTCTTTCGGAATCGGAGACTTGCGCCTGAAGCCTTCTAAGGGTTGTGAGACGAATTGGACGTTGGCCACGGTTTGCCGGATCACCACTGCAGTTAGCCCAGGGCGCTGCGCCAGGGCCATTATAAACAAGTTCGAACTTTAATTTCTGCAGTTGCAATACAATTAGTGGTGCGGCGCATTCAGAGGATTCCCGAATGACATCGTGCCGCTACCCTAAACGCAGGCTCACCGCGCCGCAAAGCGGGTAGCAAGTGAAAGAGTCGGACCATTAGGTGATTTGCTTGATAGCGCGACGCTTTTATTGCCGCCCGTCAACTTAATCTGGATCATCTTCCCGTCCTTTTTGGCGTCATGGGTTTTTTCACTCGCAGGAAGCAACGTTAGACCAAACGAATAAGCTGCGACGACCTCGCCAACGCTACCAACAAGATGACCATCAAGGGTGAACTTACGCTTCTCATCGACAAACTCATTTTCCAATTGCCTCACAACATCATACAGGGATTGAATGAGTCGCCCGACCTTGGCCGTTCGGTCTGAAGTCCAGTAGTTTTGCCGGTTCATTTGGCCGTTTCCCATTCTTCCAAGACGGCAACTATATCGGCCATTTCCCAAAGCTTACCCGTGATGCCTGCTGCCATTGCTGGCGTGATCTTCAAGGTTTGATGGATGCGCACGAAATTGTAGTGCATGAAGTAGATCGCCATCATGTGCGCGTGGTTCGCGGCTTTCTTTGAGAAAGCATTGGTGAGGCGCGTCATGCGGCGGTTGCCCATTCGCATCGAAAACTGTACCACTCCCCGGATTGTCCTCAAATTGCGGAAGTATCGCTGCCTCGCTAACATCGAGCGGGTCCATCTCGATCCACTTCACTTGGGAGGAACATATGAAACGGCTATTTGGCCTGACGATCGCAGCCAGCCTGCTAAATTGTGGAGCGGCCTGGGCTCAGGTTTCGGACGGCGTCGTCAAGCTCGGTGTGCTCAACGACATGTCGAGCCTCTACGCCGATGCCTCCGGCAAGGGCGGCGTCCTCGCGGCGCAGATGGCGGTTGAGGACTTTGGCGGCAAAGTGCTTGGCGCCCCGATCGAAGTCATCTCCGGCGATCATCAAAACAAACCCGATATCGGCGCCGGCATCGCGCGCCAATGGATCGATACCGACCATGTCGACGCCATCGTTGATGTGCCGACGTCATCCGTCGCTTTGGCGATCCAGGAGGTCACGCGCGAGAAGAAACGGCTATTCCTGATGTCCGGGCCGGCATCTTCGGACCTGACCGGCAAGGCCTGCTCGCCCTACGGCTTCCAGTGGACTTACGACACCTACGCGCTCGCCCACGGCACCGGAGGCGCTCTGGTCAAACAAGGCGGTGACTCGTGGTTTTTTATCACCGCCGATTATGCCTTCGGCCATGCCTTGGAGCGCGATACGGGCGACGCCGTCAAGGCTGCAGGCGGCACGGTGCTTGGCTCGGTGCGCGCTCCACTCAATACCCAGGACTTCTCTTCGTTCCTGTTGCAGGCCCAAGCCTCCAAGGCGAAGGTCATCGGGCTCGCCAATGCCGGCGGCGACACCATCAATTCGATCAAGCAAGCCTCGGAATTCGGAATCGTTGCGGGTGGCCAGAAGCTTGCAGGGCTGCTCATATTCCTGACCGATGTTCACTCGATTGGACTGAAGACCGCTCAAGGCCTGACCATCACATCGGCTTGGTATTGGGATAAGGACGATGCATCCCGAGCCTTCGCCAAGCGATTCATGGCGAGGAACCACAACGGTTTGCCGCCGACCTACATCCAGGCGGGCATCTACAGCGAGGTCAATCACTACCTCAAAGCGATCCAGGCTGCCGGTACCGACGATACCGACAAGGTTGCCGCCCAGATGCGCAAGATGAAAATCAACGACTTCATGACCAAGGACGGCTGGATCCGCGAGGATGGTCGGGTCATGCGCGACATGTATCTCGAAGAGGTGAAGTCGCCCGCGGAATCGAAATACCCCTTCGATTACTTCAAGATCCTGGCGACTATTCCCGCCGAACAGGCCTTCAGGCCCCTCAAGGACGGAGGCTGTCCGTTGGTGCATGGCTGAGTAGGTTCGGGCGAATGCTGTGGACTAATCCGCTCAACCGGCAACGGTGGCCACTTGCCTTGAACAACAGATGTCGAAAATGGGTCACGAACTGCCTCGCCACTTCACCGGAAGCGCGGTGGAAATACCCCCGAAAGCCGTCACGCCGGTCGTCCACTGGCGCGGCGGTTGAGGGCCACTTCCAGACTCATGCACTGCAACAAGGTCGGGAAGGTTCAACGGCCCAGATGCGCGCGTCGTAGTCTGCCACGTTGTCAATCGACCCGCGGCCACACCCGGTTGCCCCCTAGCGTAACGTGGAGCATTATCGCCACAAGCTGCTGATCTGGAGCAGCGAGGGGCAATGCAATGATTCCCGAAAGGCTGGTGGATTTCGTGCATGGAGCGGTGCTCGCTTTTGTCGGCACGCGCGATGCGCGCCTCCGGCCCGCGGTGACCTGGGCATTCGGCGCCCGCGTCTCGGCTTCAACCGACGAGATCACCGCCTTCGTTCCGGACGTCGAGATCGATCGGACCAGGAGCAACCTGGCCCATAACGGCGTCGTCGCCTATACGGCGGTCGGTCCGATTAGCCATGAATCCTATCAATTCAAGGGCAGGCTGGCGGGAATGCGACCGACGACCGAGGAGGAGCGCGCCGTCCAGGAGATCCTCCGCAGCAAGGTCGGCGCCCAGCTTGCGATGTTCCGGCCCGAGTTGATCACGGGCTACGTCCTCGTTCCCAGCACGGCTCTCACCTTCAAAGTTGATCAGGTCTTCGTCCAGACCCCGGGTCCAGGCGCCGGCCGGCAGTTGGACCTTTCCGCGGAGCCGTGAGACATGCTTCCCGACGAGATCAAGCCGGCCATGCACGGCACCATTCCCAGCACCATCGTGACCTGCTCGCTTGCGGGCATTCCCAACGTGACCGATATCTCGCAGGTCTGGTACGTCGACGAGACCCATGTCGCGCTGTCGTTTCAGTTCTTCAGCAAGACCCATCGCAACGTACGCGAGAACCCGTTCGCCGAGGTCATCGTTCGCGATGCCCAGAATTTTCAGGAATGGTACCTTGAGATTCAATTCGACCATTCCGAGGAGAGCGGTCCCTTGTTCGACGCGATGGACATCGAGCTCGAGGCGATCGCATCGATGACCGGCATGAGCGGCATTTTCAAGTTGCACGCCGCCGATGTCTATCGCGTGCTGTCGGTGCGCAAGTCCAAGTCGCGCGGTTAGGATCGAGCTGTCCATGGCCGCGGAACCCCAAGTTCCCTCGGTCCGCGATCAGTTGGTCGACAATCAGAAGATCATCGACCGCCTGAATACGGAACTGGCGCGCAAGACCGACGAGGTGCGGATCATTCAGCAGATCTCGTCGGAGATCAGCTCGACGCTGGACCTTGACCGTATTCTCGCCATCAGTCTCGATGCCATGGAGACAGTGCTCGGATTCCGGCACAGCATGATCCTGCTGGCCAGCGGCGACGAGCGCGTCCTCACGGTCGCGGCGAGCCGCGGTTATGACGGCGGCAGGACCGGCGCCGAGATCCCGTTGGGACAGGGCGTACTCGGCGTGGCGGCGCGGCGGCGGCGCGTCGTGCGCATGGGCAATGTCGCGACGCAGCGGGCCTATCTCACCGGCGTGCGTGCGCGCACGGAAGCGGCGGGGCAAGCCGCGCTTGAGCCGACGGTAGAAATGCCGGGACTAGCCGATGCGCAGAGCCAATTGGCAATTCCCCTCGTCGTCAAGGACCGTCTGGTGGGCGTGCTTGGCGTCGAGAGCGCAACAGCCAACGCCTTCGACGAACTTGACGAGATGCTGCTGTCGATCGTCGGCAATCAGGTCGCTACCGGCATCGACAACGCCCGTATGCACCTCAGTGCTATCGAGCGCTCGCGCCAGCTAGACGCCGCCAACGCCGAGCTGTCGCGCCTCAACGAAACGTTGGAAGCGGGTGTCGCGGCGCGTACAGCGGAGCTTTCGGCCGCGCTCGATCAGGTCCGGCGCGAGAAGGAGTTGAGCGAGACTTTGCTGCGCCGCATGGCGCCACCCGAGGTGATCCCGCTGATGCTGCAGGACAGGCTCCTGGCGCGGCGGCTCGACGTGGCGGTGATGTTCACCGATGTGGTGGGCTTCACGGCCTACAGCTCGGGGATGGAGCCCGACGAGGTATTCTCGCAGCTCAACGAGTTCTTCGGCGCGGCCGGCGAGATCATCGGGCGCTATCGCGGCTATATCAACAAGACCAACGGCGACGGCATCATGGCGCTGTTCGGCGTGCCGTTCGAGAGCGCGACCTACCGCACCGATGCGGTACTCGCGGCGCTGGCGATGCAGCGCGAGACCGGCGCGCAGTTCCCGTTCGGCATGCGCATCGGCATCAACACGGGCACGGTGACGGCGGGCATGCTGGGGCCGCCCGATAAGAGCCTCTACGACGTGATCGGCGACGCCGTGAACCTCGCAAGCCGCGTCGAGGCGCTCTGTCCTCGCGGTGGAGTGAGCGTCTCGCCCCAGTGCGAGGATGTGCTCAAGCCGTGGTTCCAGCTGGAAAGGCTGGAGGAGCAGGAGGTCAAGGGAGTCGGACGCCTGACGTGCCTCAATGTGCTCGGGCTCAAGGCGATCGCTGAGGATGAGCGGCGTGTCGATCCGACCAGCCGGTTCGCGGCCGATTACCTGTCGGTGATCGAGGAGGTCGAGGCGATGAAGCGCGAGCGCCTCGGCGTCATCGACTTCATCAGTCTGCAGGCGCGTGACCTGGCGTTGCGGCACAACGAGGCGGTGGCGAGCTATGCCGTCGCGCTTTTGCGCATGCTTCGCGCGGACGGCGCCGACGCGGAGCGCTGGAGCGCCGTTGACGAGGGGGCGCTGATGACGGCAGCGCTGCTGCACGATGCCGGCAAGCATGTCGTCGAGCCGGCGCGGCTCAACGATCGCAACCTCGACGGCGCCGGCCGCGAGCGGCTGCGCCGCGACCTGCTCGAAGGCACGTTGCGGACGCTCAAACAGATCGACGCCGACTCCGCGGCACCGCTCATTGCCGATCTCTACCGGTTCGAGGCGACGCGCGGGGCGGAGGGCGAGTTCGACACGGCGGTCGAGCTACTCGCCGCCGCCGACATTTACGACGCCTTGACGGCGCCCAAGATCTACAAGGGATCGCCGTGGCGTATCGTCGGCGCGCTCGCCGAGCTGATGCGTCTGCCCTATTGTCAGAGCCAGCACCGCCCGGTGTTCACCGCGTTTGCTGAATTGATGAAGCCTAGCAGCGCCGTGATTGCGCCACGCGCCCGGCCGGACTTTCTGATCCGCTGACGCCTTCCCCTGCGCTCGCCGCCGCTCAGCCGCGCGTCTTGGTGCGCTAGTCGGCCCACTCTACTTCGTCCGGGGGCGGGTCGCCGAGTCGATGCATTCGAAAAATCAAGGGGGGTCCGCAATCGCTCTCTTCACAGATGGCGAGCCTCAAGACCATGATCCAGCGCCAGCACCTTCCGCGGCGCGGAATCCTGGCGATGCCATGGCCTTCCGGGTCAAACTGCGACTTCGTCGCGTCGTCCGGGCATGACGGCTTCTACCCCCAAAAACAGACGTACGGCGGGGAGGGCCGAACAGTCATGAAGGGCCATGTATGGACGGCGCCCGCGGTGCAAGAGGAATCTGACTTATCTGCGAAGCGTTCGGGTGCAGCCATGTATCCGGCCTGTCTTCGAATGGAGGACTGACCTCCATTGCGATGCA
>JBEKSB010000168.1:0-10011 GCA_049517455.1 Xanthobacteraceae bacterium | reverse complement strand
CAGCAGCACCCATTTAACCGGGTTGAGCGATGATTGGGAGAAATTCTACCACGCCAAGCGCTCCTCGGCGACGCGCCGACGCGACCGCGCCAAGCGCCGGCACATGTCCGAATACGGCGATATCCGCTTCGTCAACGCAGTGGATGCGGATGACGCCCGACGAACGCTTGAAACGCTCATGGAGCAAAAGAGCTGGTCATTGGCGCGCAAGGGAATCGCCGACATCTTTGCCCCGCCGGGCCACCGTGAATTTTATCTCGACCTCGCGTCGAACCCGAAAACGCGGCATCTGGTTCACATCAGTCGGGTGGAGATCGGGCCGGTCTGCGCCGCCGCGAACCTCGGCATCGTCTTCGGCGATTGCTACTACCACGTGCTCGCGAGCTTCGTGGACACCGAAGTTGCCCATTACGGACCGGGCGCGCTTCACCTGCGCGAACTCATGGCGCATGCGATCAACCTCGGTCTAAAGCGCTTCGATTTCACGATCGGTGACGAGCCTTACAAGCTGGATTGGTCCGATATTGATCTGAAGCTGTACGATTACACGGCGACCGTGACCTGGCGTGGCTTGCCGGCGCGCTGGTCTTCGAGCGTGCGGCGGCGGATCAAACGCTTGATCAAGCAGACGCCGCTATTGTGGAAGTTGGCCTCGCAGGCGCGCGCCGCCCTAGGCGCCCTCTTGCATCCGCACGTATCCCGACCGCAACAAACCGCGCTGCCCGCGCCGACCGCTGTCGCCTGCGTCATGGGCGACATGGATCTGTTGCGGCCGCTGGCACTGGCGGGCATTCCCTGCGCGGTCGTGAGCCGGCCGGGTGTTCCCTCACTCTATTCGCGCTACGCGCAATCTCGCCTGGCTTGGGACGACTACTCGAACAACATCGAGGGCCTGCTCGACGCACTTATCAGCTTCGGCAAGGCTCAGTCCGAGCCTCCGGTGCTGTTTTATGAAGAGGACGGACAGGTCCTGCTGGTCTCACGATTCCGCGAGCGACTGGCGCAGGCATTCCGCTTCGTCGTTGCCGACGCAACGCTGGTCGAAGACTTGCTCGACAAGGCACGGTTCCAGGTCTTGGCCGAACGCCACGGCCTACCGGTACCGGCGGCCCGCCGCTTCGATCCCGCCGCCCTCGAACCGGCCGACCTCGGCCTTCGCTTCCCCGTCATTATCAAGCCGCTGACCCGGCTCGATCCCTGGAACGACAGCTTCGGACTGCGCAAGGCGCTTTGCATCGAAGATGCGGAAGCCTTGCGGAGCCTGTGGCCGCAATTGCGCGCCGTCGGCCTTGAGCTTCTGGCGCAGGAATTCATCCCCGGCACCGAATCCAGGATCGAGAGCTACCATTGCTACGTCGATCAGCAAGGCGGCATCGCCGGCGAGTTTACCGGCCGGAAGATCCGCACCTATCCGTTGTCCTATGGCCACACCACCGCGCTCGAAATCACCGAAGCCGACGACGTGCGCCGCCAAGGGCGCGCCGTCGCGGAACGGCTGGCGCTGACCGGCGTCGCCAAGCTCGACTTCAAGCGCGATCCGCAGGGCAACCTTCGGCTCCTGGAGATCAATCCCCGCTTCAACCTGTGGCATCACGCCGGCGCCATTGCCGGCGTCAACATTCCAGCGCTGGTCTATGCCGACCTCGCGGGACTGCCACGGCCGCCGGCAACGCGTGTGACGGCGGGCGTCCGCTGGTGCCGCATCTGGAAGGATTTTCCCGCCGCCCGGGCGAGCGGCATGCCGCTGACAACGTGGGTGTCCTGGGCGCTTGCGTGCGAGGCAAAATCGACCTTGTCGTGGGACGATCCGTTGCCGTTCGTCCGCTCGACGCTCCATCGGCTGGCCGGCAGGCATCTCAAACAGGATCAAACCGGCGCCTGGCGGGGTCGCCATCGAGGCGCCTCATGAAGCTCGCACTGATTTCCGAGATCCACGCCAATCTCGAGGCATTGCAGGCAACCCTCGACGAAATCGCGCCGCACTCGGTCGATCGCATCGTCTGTCTCGGCGACATCGTCGGATACAATACGAAACCTCAAGAATGCATCGCGCTCCTTCGCGAAGTGCAGGCGGTTTGCGTCGCAGGCAACCACGACCGCGCCGTTTGCGGGCAGATTACGACCGAAACTTCAGCAATACCGCCGCGCGCGCCGTCGCCTGGACATGCAAGCGCGTGATGAATGGCGATCTCAGCTTCCTTGCCACTCTTCCGCTTAAGGCCGACATCGAGGGCAAACTTCTTGCGGTGCACGGCGCGCTACATCCCGAGATCGGCTGCGAGATCGTCAGACTCGACAATGACGAAAGCCGGGCGCTCAGCTTCGAGGCACTCGTCGCCCATCCGTCCGGCGCGCGGATCTGCGCGTACGGGCATACGCACGAAATCGCGATCCACGAATATCGCAACGACCGAATCGTTCTGCGCGGGGAGGACGACGTGAGCCTGCGCGATGACGCATATTATCTGATCAATCCCGCCAGGGTCGGCGCACTGCGCGGGACGGATAGCCGCGCGACCTACATGATTGTCGATCTCGCACGGCGGACGGCGAGGGTTCGCCACGTTGCCTATGACACGTCCCTGCCCTTTGCCGCCACGCGCAAAGCAGGTTTGGCGCCGCGTTTTAGGTTTGTTCCGACCCCGCTGCGGGGCGCGATCAAGAGTGGATTGCGCGCGGTCCGGCTCGGCCATACGGTTCACGGCTGAACCGTAGAAGACCAACATGACCGCGAATTCGCCTTGGCCGGATCTGCCGCTGTCGGCGTGGAGCGACACCTGCGAGACGCTGCACCGTTGGACGCAGATCGTCGGCAAGGTGCGGCTCGCATCGACCCAGCTGGTAAACCATTGGTGGAATGTCACGTTCCGCGTAAATTCACGCGGCCTTATCGCACCAGCAAATATTCATGGCGGGCGCAGCTTCGATGTCGTCTTCGACCTCATCGACCATCGGCTCTTGATTGCGACGAGTGACGGACGGGCGGAGAGCTTGGCGCTGCGACCCCTGCCGGTTGCGGATTTTTATACCGAATTCATGCACCGATTGCGCTGCCTCGATATCGATGTGCACATCTGGACGATGCCGAGCGAAATCGAGAATGCCGTGCCATTCGATCGGGACCGCACGCATGCACAGTACGACCCCGACAACGCTTCACGGTTTCGAGAGGCGCTCGTTCAAGCCGCGCGGGTGATGAACGAATTTCGCGCCAGCTTCATCGGCAAAGTAAGCCCGGTGCATTTCTTCTGGGGCAGTTTCGATCTCGCGGTGACGCGCTTTTCCGGCCGTACCGCGCCGCTACCCAAGAGCGTTACGCCCAATGTTGCCGGCTGGGTGATGGCGGAAGCTTATTCGCACGAGGCCTCCAGTTGCGGCTTCTGGCCGGGCAACGGCGGCTACGGCCGCGCCGCGTTCTATGTGTACGCCTATCCGGAGCCGGCCGGTTACGGCGACACGCGCCTGCGCACCGCCGAAGCCTTCTACGACAAAAACGTCGGACAATTCATCTTACCCTATGACGCGGTTGCGCAGGCCCGCGATCCCGACGCGCTGCTGCTCGGATTCCTGCAAGAGACGTATGACGCCGCGGCCAACTTGGCGGACTGGGATCGCAAAGTGCTCGAACGCGCGAGGCAACGCGCAAGGCCGCAGGCGGACTTTCACCCTCCCCCGCAAAGCGGGGGAGGGTGACTGGAGCTACTTCGCTTTCGCGTAGGGATAAATCAGCTCGCCGGTTTTCTGGTCGTCCGGCGTCAGCACTGTCTGATTGCTCATGCCGCGCCAGGTCTCTAAATTCGCGGCGTCGGTGATGCCGTGATACTGCACCTGCAGCGATGCCTGCTTGGTCCATTCGCCGTACGGGCCGAACTTGACGTCGCCCATAATGGTTTTGAACTCATGGCTGTGCATGTAGTCGGCGAGTTTCTCGTCGTTGAGGGTCTTGGCGCCTTCGATCGCTTCACCGAGCAACTGGAAATAAGCGTAGCCCCAGCCGCCGAGATAATAGCCGAGCGGATCGATCCCTGCGGCCTTGGCGCGTTCCTGATAAATCTTGAAGAACGCAGCGGCCGGCGCCATCAATTTCGGTGACGGCACCCAGGTTTCGTAGTTCACGACGCCATTGAGCTTAGACTTCAGCCTGTCCTTGAACACGGTCGACTGAAGTCCGACCATTGCGCCGCCGAGCATCTTCGGCGTGAAGTTCAGTTCATTGGCCGCCAGCAGAATACCGACCGAGCTGAGCGGATACGAACAGATCACGACAAGATCGGCATTGGAGGCCTGCAGCGCACGGATGATCGGCGAGAAGTCGGTCGTGCCGGGCGGGAAGGTCTTGTCGTAGGTGATGTTGAAACCGTAGGTCTTGGCGTTTTCGCGGGCGCCCTCGCAGGCGTTGCGCGAGAACTCGGCATCCTCGGCGGCAAGCGCGACGGTTTCCGGCTTCGGCTGTTGCTTCGCCGCGACTTGAAAGTAGCCCTCGGTGAATGCCTGGCTCGGCTTCGGGCCGGCGGAAATCATCGAGAAGTACTTCGTGTAGTGGAATTCCTTGTTCGCGTCGAGCCCGAACAGGCCAACCAAAATCTTGTTCTTTTGCATGACGACGGGAAGCGCCGGTGCGATGAGGTTGGTCCCATACGGCCCGTTGACGAGGTCGACTTTGTCGACATCGAGCAGCTTCGTATAAATGCCCGGTATATTCGCCGGGTTCGACTGGTCGTCGTAATTTACCAGCTCGACCCTGCGGCCGAGCAGACCGCCCTTGGCGTTGATTTCCTCTTCCCAGATTTTGGCGCCGAGCAGCGCCTGCTTACCATTCGGTGCGAGCGGACCGGTAAGCGCCAGGCTAAAGCCGATCCTGATCGGTTGATCGCTCTGCGCCGAAGCAGGCGTTGGCGCCGCGGCGAGGGCGGCGACAAGAAATGCGGCGCCGATTCCGCAGGCAATCCCGCGCGTTATCACGTGCTGACTCATGGTTTCCTCCCAGAAAAGTTTTTTCAACAAGACGGTTTTTCACACGCCCCCGGCGGGTCGTCCGATGTCGGACTTATGCGCCCTCTCATACAGACAATGCACCGCTTCCCTGCCCATGGAAAGAGCGCGTGACTCTCGCCGCCTTAGCCACGAGAGCCACAAATCGTATCGACCGCAAAGATCCTGTTTGCGGGCTCAAGACGCGCCCGCGCGTTTCGCGACGTGGCGGCCTGGGTGCGCGTTCAGGTGCGCTACTTCGCCTTCTCGTAGGGATAAATGACGTCGCCGGTCTTCTGATCGTCGGGCGTGAGCACGGTCTGGTAGCTCATGCCGCGCCAGGTATCGAGATTCGCGGCGTCGGTGATGCCATGATATTGCACCTGCAGCATACCGGACTTCGTCCATTCGCCATTCTTGCCGAACTTGACGTCGCCCATGATCGTCTTGAACTCATGGGCGCGCAGGTAGTCGGCGAGCTTGTCATCGTCGGTGGTCTTGGCGCCCTCGATCGCTTCGCCGACCAACTGGAAATAGGCATAGCCCCAACCGCCGAGGTAATAGCCGAGCGGATCGACGCCCGCGCCCTTGGCGCGCTCCTGATACGTTTTGAAGAAATCCGCCGCGCGAGCCATCAACTTCGGCGACGGTACCCATGTCTCGTAGTTCACGATGCCGTTGAGCTTGGACTTGAGCTTGTCCTTGAACACGGTCGCCTGCAGACCAACCATCGCGCCGCCCAGCATCTTAGGATTAAGGCCGAGCTCATTGGCCGACAGCACAATGCCGACCGAACTCAGCGGATAGGAGCACACGATCACGAGGTCGGCGTTGGCCGCCTGCAGCGCGCGGACGATCGGCGAGAAATCGGTCGTGCCCGGCGGAAAGGTCTTGTCGTAGATGATTTTGACGCCGTAAGTCTTCGCGTTTTCACGAGCGCCCTCGCAGGCATTGCGGGAGAACTCGGCGTCCTCGGACGTTAGCGCCAAGGTTTGCGGCTTCGGATTTTGCGCCGCCGCCACCTGAAAGAAACCCTCGGTGAACGCCTCGCGCGGCTTCGGACCGGTCGGCAGCATCGAGAAGTATTTCGGGTAGTGGAATTCGCTGTTCACGTCGAGACCGAACAAGCCGACGAAGGTTTTGCCTTTTTGCATGACCACGGGCAAAGCCGGCGCGTTCAAGTTGGTCCCATAGGGACCGACGACGACGTCCACTTTGTCGACGTCGAGAAGCTTGGTGTAGATGCCAGGCACGGTCGCCGGGTTCGACTGGTCGTCGTAATTGACGAGTTCGACCTTGCGGCCGAGCAAGCCGCCCTTGGCGTTGATTTCTTCTTCCCAGATCTTGGCGCCGAGCAGCGCCTGCTTGCCGTTAGGTGCCAGCGGACCGGTGAGCGCCAGGCTAAATCCGATCTTGATCGGATTGCCGCTCTGCGCGGAAGCGGACGCGGGCGCCGCGGCAAGGCCAGCGACAAGAACAAGGACGCCTAACCCTCCGATAACACCGCGTCGTGTCGCGCGATCAACCATGGCTTTCCTCCCAAATGATTTTTTTCAATTCGCGCGCCGTGGCGGACCGCCCGGCATAGGTCCGACGCGACAGAGTGGCGCACACATTGCCCGGCTTCGATCTTCATGAAAAGAGAGCGGCTAGGCAGCGTGGCAATCTGCCCCGGTGCGGGCTTCGGCCCACAAGCGGGAGGACGAGCGGCTGCTACCCCCTTGTAGCGGGGTCTGCTTCCATTTACCTTTGGTTGATATCGAGGCAGCGCCTGCTCAATCCGGGAGCGCACCTCGCGTATGAGAGGAAACGACCATGGCTTGGACAACCCCGATTCTCGTCGAAATCTGCATCGGCCTCGAGATCAACGGTTACCTTCCGGCCGAGTTCTGATCCGCAGCTTTTGTCGTCCGCGATCCCCGTGAATGGGGCGCCTGACCGCCATCGTCCTCGGTGCTGCGGCAGGCGGCGGGTTTCCCCAATGGAATTGCCGGTGTCCCGTGTGTCGGCTCGCTTGGGCGGGCGACGCGCGGACAAAACCGCGTACGCAAGCGAGCCTTGCCCTCTCGGCTGACGGCGAGCGTTGGACTTTGCTCAACGCCAGCCCCGACCTGCGCGTCCAGCTCCTGGCTACGCCCGCACTTCAGCCACGCGCTGGCCCGCGCGACAGCCCAATTGCCGCCGTCGTTCTAACCGGCGCCGAGGTCGACCAGATCGCCGGATTGCTGACGCTGCGTGAACGCCAGGGCTTTACCGTGTTTGCCACCACCGAGACGGTCGCGGCGCTCAACGCCAATCCGATTTTCGGCGTGCTGGCCGCTGGTGTGGTGACCCGCAAGATCGTGGCGCGCAATGAGCGGTTTTCGCTGCCGGGCGGACTAGACGCGGAGCTGTTCGCGGTTCCCGGCAAAGTGGCACTCTATCTCGAAGGCGAAGATCCCGCGCTTGCGGCCGAAACCGGCGCCAATGTCGGCGTTGAGATTGTCTGCGGCTCCGGCCGGCTCGTCTATGTGCCGGGCGCGGCCGGCCTGACGACAGCATTGCGCGAACGCCTTGCCCGTGCCGATGTGGTGCTGTTCGACGCCACGCTGTTCGTCGATGACGAAATGATCGCGACCGGCACGGGCGACAAATCCGGCCGCCGCATGGGGCACATGCCGCTCGACGGCGATGACGGAACGCTGGCGGCCTTGGCGGGCCTTCCTGGAAGGCGCATTTTGACTCACATCAACAACACCAATCCGATCCTGATCGAAGGTTCCCTGGAACGGCGTAAGGTCGAGGACGCGGGCTTCGAGGTCGCGGAAGACGGGATGGAGATCGTGCTGTGAATACGTTAAGCGTGGAGGAACTCGAAGCGAGCCTGCGGGATATCGGAGCGCGGCGCTATCACCGTCTGCACCCGTTCCATACGCTTCTGCACGGCGGCGCCTGCAGCAAGGGCCAGGTGCAAGCCTGGGCGCTGAATCGTTATTATTATCAGGCGATGATCCCGGTGAAGGATGCGAGCCTGATTGCGCGCTGCGAAGACTCGGCCACGCGCCGCGAATGGCGCAGCCGCCTTGTCGATCATGATGGCACGCGCGAAGGCGAAGGCGGCATCGCGCGCTGGCTCAAGCTCACCGACGGACTCGGTCTCGACCGCGACTATGTCGTTTCATTGCAAGGCCTGTTGCCGGCGACACGCTTTGCCGTCGACGCGTATGTGCACTTCGTGCGGGAGAAAACCCTGCTGGAAGCCGTCGCTTCGTCGCTGACGGAACTGTTCTCGCCCGCGATCATCGGCGAGCGCATGGAAGGCATGTTGAAGAACTACGACTTCGTGACCACGGAGACGCTTGCCTATTTTTCGCAGCGCCCGCCGCAGGCCGAGCGCGATTCCCGCTTTGCGCTCGATTACGTCAAACGGCACGCGCGCACGCCGGAAACGCAGCGCAGCGTGCTTGGCGCGCTCGAGTTCAAGTGCGACGTGCTTTGGGCCATGCTGGATGCGCTGTATCATGCCTATGTCGCGCCGAAGCAGGTTCCGCCTGGCGCGTTTGCGCCTCAGGACTAGAACGCAGCCGTGAACGAAGCGACGCCAGCGATAGCCTCGGACGCGCGGCCGCGCCTGCCGCACGGCGTCCGCTTGGTGCACAACGAGGCACAGGGCGGATGGGTGCTGCTCGCGCCCGAACGTGTGTTCAAGGCCGACCCCATCGCGGTCGATGTCGTCAAACGCTGCACCGGCGAGGTGACATTCGCCGCCATCGTCGACGATCTGGCGAAAACCTATTCGGCGCCGCGCGAGCGAATACTTGCCGACGTGACGGCGCTGCTGCGCGGGCTTGCCGATAAAAGGCTGCTGGAATTGTGACCGTCATGCCCGGCCTTGTGCCGGGCATCTACGTCTTATACCTCGCTGAGCAGTGGGCCGCGGATGGCCGGGACATAGGCGAGCGAAGCGACGCCGTCCTTTGGACGACCATGCCCGGCCCTGCCGAGAAAGAACGCCAAATGGCGGGAAATGGCGCAATGGCGGGAAATGGCGCAGCACTTCACAATCCCCTCGGCCTTTTGGCCGAGCTGACGCATCGCTGCCCATTGGGCTGTCCATATTGCTCCAATCCGCTCGCGCTCGATCCGCGCACGGACGAACTCGATACGCAAACCTGGGCGCGTGTGTTTAAGGAGGCCGCCGGACTCGGCGTTCTTCAGGTGCATCTCTCCGGCGGCGAGCCGGGCGCGCGGCGCGACTTGGTCGCGATTACGGCGGCAGCGCATACCGCCGGCCTTTACACCAATCTCATCACCTCGGCGGTCGGTATCACGGCCGACACGTTGGGCAAGCTTGCCGAAGTTGGCCTCGATCACGTGCAGATCTCGATCCAGGACAGCAAGCCCGCGAGCGCCGACCATATCGCCGGCTACCAAGGCGCCTTCGCGCGCAAGCGCGCGCTCGCCGCCGAAGTCGTACGCCTGAAAATTCCCCTGACGGTCAACGCGGTGATGCACCGCGCCAACATCGACCGCCTCGAAGACATGGTGGCGCTCGCGCTGTCGCTCGGCGCCAAGCGAGTCGAGATCGCCCACGCGCAATATTACGGCTGGGCGCTCAAGAACCGCGCCGCTTTGATGCCGAGCGCCGAGCAGGTCAAACGAGCGGCGTCCGCGGTCGAGGAATTGCGCCGGCAGCATCACGGCGAGATCGTCATCGACGCCGTCGTCCCGGATTATTACGCCCGGCTGCCAAAGCCGTGCGTCGGCGGTTGGGGCCGGCGCTCGCTGAACGTGACGCCGGCCGGCAGAGTGCTGCCCTGCCACGCCGCCGAATCCATTCCCGGCCTCGAATTCTGGTCGGTGCGCGACCACTCGCTGGCCGATATTTGGGCGAATTCGCCGGCCTTCAACGCCTTCCGCGGTACCGCGTGGATGCAGCAGCCGTGTCAAAGCTGTGCGCGGCGCGACATCGATTTCGGCGGTTGCCGTTGTCAAGCCTTCGCGCTGACCGGCGACGCGCGCGCGACCGACCCGGTCTGCCATCTCTCCCCCCGCCACGAC
>JBEKSB010000167.1:0-9106 GCA_049517455.1 Xanthobacteraceae bacterium | reverse complement strand
GCGCACGATCCATACCTCGCCGGGAAGCCTCCGGACCGCGGATTTCGTCAACCTGCGCATCGAAAGCGAGATCGCCCTGAAACTCGGGGCGGATTTGCCGGCATCCGGCGCGCCCTGGACGCGTGAGGCGGTGGCGCCCGCGGTCGCGGGTGCGATGCCCGCGTTCGAGCTGATCGAGGACCGCAATGCGGATTACGCGCACACCGAAGCCTTGTCGTTGATCGTCGAGAATTGCTGGAATGGCGGCGTGGTCGTCGGTGCGCCCAAATCCGTACCGGTTGCGGCTCTCGTCGGGATTGCCGGGCGCCTCACGATCGGCGGCAAAGCTGTCGGCGAGGGCAGCGCCGAGGATCCTTGTGCGACGCTCGCATGGCTCGCCAATCATCTCGCCGCACGCGGCCGCGATCTGAAGGCCGGCATGGTGGTCATTACCGGCAGCTTGATTCCGACGATTTCGATCGTGAGCGGCGAGCGCGCGGTGTTCACGGTCGAGGGGCTGGGCGAAGCCGCGATGGATGTCCTCTGATATTACTTCCACATCAGAGTGATGTGGCGATGGAGGGGGGGACGCAGGCATTTGTCTTACTTGGCTTTTCGGCGTGGCATGCGATATTTGCAAACCCCGCGCCCCGCGACGCCGCCAACGCCGAGACTTTCGTTGCATAGCCCGACGACCATCGAGACATCCTGGCCCGACGCGATTTACGCCCATTTCCGGCGCGTCGGCATTCGCCAAGTCGGCTACGTGCCCGACGCCGGGCATAGCCGGCTCATCGCGCGCTGCCGCAGCGATCCGGACATCGCCGATGTGGTGCTGACGACCGAGGAGGAGGGCGTGGGGCTGGTTGCCGGCGCCGCGCTCGGCGGGGAGCGCGCGGCGTTGCTGATGCAATCGAGCGGCGTCGGCAACTGCGTCAATATGTTTTCGCTGTTGCGCAATTGCGGCTTCGGCTGCGTCGTGCTCGTGACCATGCGCGGCGAGTTCGGCGAATTCAATCCGTGGCAAGTGCCGATGGGCACGATCACCGAGGACGTTTTGCGGCTCGCCGGCTTTCTCACCCACCGGATCGAAAGCGCCGACGCCGTCGACGAGATCGTCGGCGCCGGTTGCGATATGGCGTTTAACGGCAATCTCCCGGTCGCTATCCTTTTGTCGCAGCGGCTGATCGGCGCCAAGCAATGGACGCGATAATGCTCGACCGGCGGGATTTTGTCGGCCAATTGCTCATTGACCGCGGCGAACTCCTTGTCGTTTGTGGGCTCGGCTCAGCGACCTACGACGTCGCCGCGGCCGGGGACCATCCGCTGAATTTTTATCTCTGGGGCGCGATGGGTGGTACCGCAATGATCGGGCTCGGACTGGCGCTGGCGCGATCCGACCGCCGCGTCGCCGTCATCACCGGCGATGGCGATATGCTGATGGGCATCGGCAGCCTCGCCACCATCGGCGTCAAGCAGCCGAAGAATCTCGCCATCGTGGTGCTCGACAACGGCCATTACGGCGAGACCGGCATGCAGCCGAGCCACACCGATGCGGGCGTCGATCTCGTGGCCATGGGGCTTGCCTGCCGGTTCAAGCATGCGCGCGCGGTTTCGCGCATCGACGAGGCCGCGGACGTCCGTGCATTGTTGCATGCGGGCGAAGGCCCGATCCTGGTTAATGCCCGCATCAAAGCCGAGGATGTGCCGCGCGTGCTGCCGCTTCGGGATGGGCACGCGATCAAACAGCGTTTCGTCGAGGCGTTGAATTCGCTCTGACACGCCTTGCGCCGCCGCGTACAGAAGCGAATAATTTTCCGACTTATATGGAGACGGCGGATGGTCGGGACCTTCCTGCGGCATGGCTCCAACGTCTGGCTCGCTCTTGGGCTCGCGGCCCTCGTTGTCGGGTTTGTCGCCGGCGTCCTGCCGTTTTCGTTGCTCTGGGTCGTCATCGGCGCTTTGACATTCTATGTCAGCGAGTACGGTTTTCACCGTTTCGGCTTTCACGCCGAGCCGTCGCGCTTCACTTTCATCCGCAAAATGCAGCATCGGCTACACTACGATCATCACGCCCAGCCCGACCGGCTTGATCTTCTGTTTTTGCCGGTCTGGTTTTTGGTCCCCAATCTAGCGCTGACGGCGCTCGGGTTCGCACTCCTCTTCGGCTGGGCCCCGGTCGCCTCGGCGATGTTCGGCGTGACGCTGGCGATCTTCCACTACGAATGGGTGCATTACGTCGCCCACATCCCGTACCAGCCGCGCACCCGGATCGGCCACTGGATGAAGCAATATCACCTGCGTCATCATTTCATCAGCGAGAAGTTCTGGTTCGGTGTCAGCAACCCGTCGATGGATTTCGTCGGCCGCACCTACAAGACCGCGCGCGAGGTGGAACGCAGCGGCACCACCCGGAAACTTTACGGTAGAGCTAAGACGCGCGCCGATAGCCGGACATACGGCGGACATTGCGGAACCGACGCGAATGACCCCACAACAGCCATCTCCCAAGAGGTTCATCGAGAGCCGCCCCTATCGTCTACTACCGGTCTCGATGCGAGGGTCGCGACCGAAATCAGCTCAGACGGAAAAGCTCCTCGATACCCGCCGTCATCAATCTGATACCAAGGCGCACCGCCGTGATCGCATGACTTCGTCGGCGCTTTGACCCCCGCTCGATGTATTCTTTCACAATTGCATTTCAAACTCGTCGGCGACCGACGCAATTTGGGCAAGGGTCGGCAAGCCCGCCTCATTGCCGAGATGTTGGATCTTGTAGGCGGCTGCGGCTTGTGCGAAGCGGAAATGTTTCTCCCAAGTCTTCGCCGGATTGGCGAGGTAGGAATAAATGTAGGCGCCGTGGAAGACGTCTCCGGCTCCACTGGTATCGAGAACGCGAGCGGACGCTACGGCAAGGGCCGGAAGCGTCCGAACAGCACCCGTCTCGTCGTACCAGAGCAAGCCTCGTTCTCCGAGCGTCACCCCGCCAAGCCGACAGCCCCGGTTCTTGAGATAATCAAGCATCGCTGCTGGTTCATGCCCCATCTGCTGGCAAAGGCGCTCGGCCACGATCGCCACGTCAATGAAGCCCAGGAGTTCGTGCGTATTCGATCGAAGTCCACCACCGTCGAGGGAGGTAAATATCCCCGCTTCTCGGCACAGCTTGGCGTAATGAATTGCGGCATCCGGCTGGTGTCCGTCTACGTGAAGCGCTCGGCAACCGGAGAGATTCAGGACAGGGAAAGAGTTGAGATAATCGTCGTCACGACAGCGTACGATCGCCCGCTTGCCGTCGTTGGGCATAATGAACGACAACGATGACGTTCTAACCTTCCTGGCGTGAATCGTGATCCCATATCTAGCCGCCATATCGAGGAACATGCGACCAAGCCAATCGTCAGCGATGGTTGCCAGCACGTCCGGCACAATTCCCAACTTTGCACAGCAGAAGGCAGCAGTGACCGCGTTGCCGCCGAACGAGATAGCGTAAGCAGACGCTACATGCTTCTCGTCGCCCGTCGGCATCCGGTCAGTCAGAAATGTAACGTCAATATAAGTTTGTCCAATGAAGAGGGCTTCCATAGGTCCATTCCTGGCACGATCGCCGAGTACCTCATCCACCGTATATGACCGTCATAACGGCAATCGACTCCGCGATGGCGTTGTAATCGCCGGACAAGGGTCGTCACAGTGGACCAGCTATCAGCCCACAACGGCCTGCATAAGCGCGGCAATCTTTATCGTCGCGAAATTGGAGAAGGTGTCAGATATCGCGTAAGGCAAGATGATCTGGTCGCTGTGACGCATTGCGCCGCAGGTGTAGACTACATTGGGCACGTAACCTTCGCGTTCGGTGGGCTCGGGACGAACAAGCGGCTCGCGCGATCGTGCGAGAACTTTTGACGGATCCTTTTTATCCAAGAGAACCGCCCCGATCGAATATTTCCTGACCGGGCCAACTCCGTGTGTCAGCAGCAGCCAGCAGTTGTCCAGCTCGACGGGTGAGCCACAATTCCCAATCTGAACGAATTCCCAAGGATACTCGGGCTGAAGGAAGGAATGACCACCCTCCCATGTGTAAAGGTCGTCGGAATAGATCAAATAGAGGTTCTCGTTGTCCTGTCGACCGATCATCGCATAGCGGCCGTCGATTTTCCGTGGGAACAGAGCCATCCCCTTATTGCGTGCCGCAGATCCACCGAGTGGACTCATCCGGAATGATCGAAAATCCGTCGTTTCGATCAGCTCAGAGCGAATCGCCCTGCCGCTATACGCTGTGTAGGTTGCGTAGAACGTCTTTCGTGCACCGTCATTAAATTCGACGAATCGGGCGTCCTCGATGCCGTTTGCTTGAGCGTCGGTGATCGGAAAGATGGTGCGTTCGCTCAGTTCTTCGTCATCTCGGAATATCACTTCGACGTCATCGCCGTTTGGCGTTGATGTCCGGCTTCGGACCTTTGGGACTGCTGCCAGACGCGCGGTCGGATCGACCGTGACGGCTCCGTCGGCAGCTATAGTGCCGGACCGGAACGTCAGCGATGAAATATGCCCCTCGCCGACGGCGCGCAGACTTAAGATGAAGCGACAGCCATTTTTCGGCGCGCCAGCCTGATCGGGGTGTCGGACGATGCTCGGGTTGAACAAAGCCGACGCCTCGAACGAGTATTCGTTGAGAAAATATGCGCCGATCAGGCGGCGTTGTGTCTCATTCAACTCGGAATGCGGCTCCAGCGCGTCTTCCATATCCGCGGCGCGGGTCTCGAAGATATCGAGCAGATTTCTGTGACGGCCTTCGAAATTGTCGAGCACATCCCTCAACTGTCGTGCAGCGGCTTCCGCATCGAGCCGAAGTACCCTGCCAACGATATGATTGGCCCGAATCTTATCGGTAGGATTGAGGTCTCGTGGCTCCGTTGCCGGCTTGAAGGGTCTGACGACGACCCTTGCCGGGTCCGGGCGCAGATATAAGCTCTGGCGATTCATGAATCGGAATTGGGACAATGAGGCCCCCTGGGATTGTTCGAGGTGGGATTGCGCCACTAACGTCGCCGCCTACGAACTTGGATACGGGTCTCGTGCGGTCTATCGCGGTCATACGCTTGAGCTGGCGAATCTCCACAAGACTAAGGAGATACGATAGCACTGATTCTGCACCCTTGTTCTCATTGGGTCGATCCGGATGAAGCCCATCCAAGCAACTGCCTGTTTCCGGATCGGCCAACGCTGTCTGCAGGTCGTTTTCGCCCAGAAACCACTCGAACGCGCGCAGCGCTTCTATCGGCCACTCCGCGCCGTCGTCCGCCCGCCACGCGGCAACGCATGCGGAAATCGTTGCTGCCGCTTCGATTGGCTGCTGATCGAACGCTTCCGGCTTCTGGCGGAGCCTGCCGAAGCTCTTCGTCCCAACCGGTCTAAAGTATCCCGATGACGTGGTCTGAAGCGAGTTGAGCCAACGGAGCGATCGGAGGCCAACCTCGATGTACGGTGGCGTGCGGGTCGTCATGCCTGTTTGGATCAACGCCTGGGGTAGCCGCGCATTGTCATATGCGAGCAGGTCTTCAAACCAGATCCAATCCTTGGTTTCCGTCGTAGAAATCAGGGACATCAGCCTGTCAGCCAATAGTCTGCGGAGTCGGTTGGCGAGAACGTCGCCGCCGACCAGCGTGCAATAGGCGTCCAACCCCAGGAGCGAGAACGCCCAGGCGCGTGGCGACGAGAATTCCTCGACCATGGGCAGCGCAGTCTTGAAAAGCGCCACGGCCCATCTGCGGCGAGATGGATCAATGTCTTTCCGTGCGCATTCGGCCAAGGCCCAAAGCGTCCTGCCGTGGCTATCTTCCGAGCCTTGCTCTTCCAGCCATCGGCGGTCGTAGCTCATAAAATTTCGAAACCGACGGGTGTCTGGGTTCCAAGCATGCTGGATAAATGCTGCAAAGCGTGCGGTGAGGGATTTCGACAATTGCACTTCGCCAAAGTTCGCGAGCGAGCTTGAAAACAGCAGCGCGCGAGCGTTGTCGTCGGCGCAGTAGCCGTGAGAACGGTCTGGTACTGAATGGACGGCGTGTTGGAGCAGGCCCGTACTGTCGCAGAGCGAAAGGAAATGCCCGATCCGAACCTCCGGTATAATGTGTGCGTTTCTCCCAGAGACGATCCCATCAGTGGGAGGTGATATTCCAGGCCGGGCATTCTCGCTCTCAGTCTCGAAGACGGCAAGATAGCGCTTGGCCGTTTGCACCCAGGTCATCGATCGGCTTGCCGCGTACGCGCGTTTGCGCATCGAAAAACGACGGACATCGTTCGTCAGCAGACCGGCAATCTCGACGCTTAAAGCTCTGGCGTCCCCAAAAGGAACCAGAATGCCGCACCCGTCGCTCAGCAGCTCCTTTGCGTGACAGTAGGGTGTCGAGACAACCGCCTTTCCTAATCCGAAGCTGTACGCCAGTGTGCCCGATGTCATCTGGCCTTCATTGAGATAGGGAGTCGTATAGACGTCGCACATCGAAATGAAGTCCAGCAGCGTGGCCTGATCCACGAACTGGTTGAAAAAGACGACGTGGCTTTCGATGCCGAGGTCTTGCACACGCGCCGTCAGACTGTCGCGATAGGCCTCGCCCTGCTGCCGCACAAGATTCGGATGAGTTGCGCCAAGAACGACATAGACGGCGTTCGGACAGGATTTGATGATTCCCGGCATCGCGTCGAGCATGGTCTCAATGCCCTTGTTTGGAGACAGGAGACCGAAGGTCAGAATGATCATCTTGCCGGCGAAGTCGAATTTGGCCTTGGCGTGATGCGGTTCGAGAAACGGGAAATCCGGTATTCCGTGCGGCACGACCTCGATCTTGCGAGCCGGCACGTCATGAACGGAACGGAGGAATTCGTGGCCTTTTTCCGACATGACGACGATTTTTGCCGAAATATCTAAGATCCGATGCATCACGTCATGCTGGACGGCTGTCGGTTTGCCAAGCACTGTGTGCAGCGTCGTGACAACCGGCATTTCGAGGCGCGACAAGAGTTCAATGATGTTGCCACCGGCCGCACCGCCGAAAATCCCATATTCGTGTTGAAGGGAAACAACGTCGAATCCCGCGCTGTTCAGGAACTCGGCGGCCTTGACATGATCACCGATCGTTTCGTCGTTAATCTCGAAGCGCACTGCCGGCGGATAGTCGTAGGTGCGGCCCGAATCCGTCATGGCGACGACACAAGTCTCAAGATCCGGCCGAGCTGTCGAAACCGCCCGGTGAAGGTCATGAGTAAATGTAGCGATACCGCAACGGCGCGGAAGATAATTCCCGATGAAGGCCACACGCTGAAGGAGTTTCATTTTGTCGTTTCCAGGCGGCCGTTCTTTGGCGCAGCCTTTGCTTGAGTGAGAGAAGTTGGCACCTGCGTTTCATTTGGCCGCCCGACATTGAGTGAGCCCGGCTGCGTGAGACGTTGCAGCAGGTGCGGGGCCGGGCCGCCGCCCGTGTACGCCACGAGGCCCACCATGCCGATCGCGCCGGCGTGAATGTCGACTCGGTCCGACTGAGCGAACAGGGCATCACCCTTGGCAACCTCGAACGATCCGGCGACAGCGCTGCCGCTGAGAACGAGAAGCCAAGTCTCTCGTTCCGCTTCCAGATACCAAGAGGAATTTTGACTCAGATCTATCCGTTCGAATACGAAGTGTGGGTTAGAAACAAGAAGTCTCCGTTCGGGGGTAAGCCGGCTCGGTCGCACCTGAAAATCAGCCGGTCCAGCGTGCGCCACCACGATGGCGTTTTCGACGTGAAGCTCTCGGTGCCTACCTGGATCGAACAGACGGAATGTCGCGTCGCTCCGCTGTTGAAGTTCTGCAATGACAAGACCGGCGCCAATCGCGTGAATCGTCCCGGCGGGCACGAAAATGACATCGTCTGCCGACACCGCGCGCCACGCAATGAGATCGGAGATCGAGCCATCATCGATGGCCCCGCGCAATTGCTGCGGTGTCAGGCGTCGACTAAGGCCGAGGGCAACTTTGGCGTCAGGAGCGGCACTCAAGACGTACCAGGCTTCAGTCTTGCCGTTTGGGAGGCCCATCGAACGTGCAAACGCATCGTCAGGATGAACCTGGATGGAGAGTGGCTGGCTCGTAAACAGCAACTTGAGCAAGAGCGATGGAGCTACGTCAGAGCTATCGGGTCGCTCGTACCAAATTTCGCCAATAGCATTACCGTCGTGGCTTGCGTTGTACCAAGGACCTAAATCTGCGACACCCCAGGGCTTCGGTAAGGCACGCGCACGCGCTTGTTCAACCGCCATGATCCTACCTGATGTTCGATCGAGACAATTTATTTCGACTGTAGCGGTGCGTCGAAATGTCTGTATCACCAATGCCAGCGGCGTGAGTCGATCGGACGTGGATAACAGGCGTTGGGTAAGCGATGGCGAAAGAAAGCGACGTGAAGAAAAGAAATGGGCAAAACCACTATCAGCCACAGGACAGAAACGTGACCCTTGGGCTCTCTAACCGTCTGCCGCTATATGTAAATGAATAGCTACGATTTCAAGGTGTCCGAGCTTGCTAACCCGCTTCAAAAGTTCTGCAACCATCGCCTCGGTAGGGTTCTTGCGAATCGGTTGGCCTTATTGAATGCCTCGGACACGCCTGCCTCGATCGGCTCTCCGCATTTCCGCGCGCGATAGGTCGAATTTTGGGGCGGACGTTGATCCGCCGCATCATACGAATCTCCGTTTATGAGGACGCGGACTAGGAGCCGATCGAGAGGGCGTTGCCCGCGCTCACCCGCACGAAACGCACCGGCTCGCTCAAGCCGCGCAGCGCCGCTTCGTCCTTGATCAGGGGGCGCCCGGTCAGCGCCTCGCGCGCTTCGGGATCGCCCAGCACCGCTTCGGATATGATCACCTCGCCGCCGTGGCATTGGTGTTCGAGTCTCGAGGCCGTGTTCACCGCCGAGCCGAAATAATCGAGCACGCCGCCGGCGGTGACGGCGATACACGAGCCAAGATGCAGCCCGAGTTTCAAGACGATGCCGGAGTCGCTGCGGCCGCGATTGAAGCTCGCGACATCATCCTGGATCGACAGCACCGCGCGC
This sequence comes from Xanthobacteraceae bacterium, assembly GCA_049517455.1. Taxonomy (GTDB): domain Bacteria; phylum Pseudomonadota; class Alphaproteobacteria; order Rhizobiales; family Xanthobacteraceae; genus BOG-931. Next base: position 41 of record JBEKSB010000167.1, on the reverse strand, counting down.
ACCGCGTCGGCCGGATCGTGAAACGCCGCCATCACCGCGTC
>JBEKSB010000166.1:0-9211 GCA_049517455.1 Xanthobacteraceae bacterium | reverse complement strand
CTTTCGTGATCTTCGTTGCTAAAGAACCAGCAAAAAGTCCCTAACAACCGATGAAAAGTCCCTAACGCCCGATGAAAAAACCGTCACCAGATATTTAATGGACACGACATGACCCCCGAAACGCGCGCAAAGAGGGATAAATGCACACTCGTCGTCTCCGCCGCGGAGGGGAAGCTCCGGATTTTGGGGTCTCCGACGAGCCCCTCACCATTCTAAAGGGGCAGGACTGCGAGCTACGTGAGGTCGGCGGGCAGGTGCGCGTCGTCCAGAGGGATGCTGTGCGGGACACGCCTGCTCCGCCGGACCCCCATGAGAATTCCCAGACCGACTTTCGCTGGATACCAGCCGTCTCCGCCGGAGGACGGAAGGATCAGCATGCGTGTAATTCGGAGGGCGGGGTGCAGCGCCGTCGGAGGAATCGAGAACCACCCCTCCACGGCGATCGCTCAGGTGAAGACCGTTGGGTAATTGCCTAACCCGCATCGCCGGCGCCGACTCGGGGCACCCGGAGGGAACAAGGTTTAGCAGTGTGGCCTCCCGCTTTCGTCGGCGATCTCCACAAGCACTACAACGACTTCGCCTCCGCCGATCGTCTTGGTCCAGCCCGTCAGCCAGAGCTTGGTCTTGGCCGGGAGATCGCGCTCGATTGTGATCCCGCCGCGGATGTTCGGGCAGGCTCCCGGTCGAGGTTCCCACCTCCCGGTTAGTGATCCTCGGCCGATGCGCTCAGGCATGGTTAGTTCTAGCCGAATCGAGCCCGGCAATGCTTTGCAAATGACCTTGCGCATGCTTGGCGACGCCAGCTAGGAAGCGGTTGCGCCGTTGCGCGGGTTCTCCAAGAGGAAGCACTAGCCCCTCCCCATCCCTCGTCATCGGTGTCCAACTCAGTCCCAAGCCCTAAACTCCTCCAAAACAAGCCGAAACGGCGGCCCTGGGGCGAGGCACATGGTTCGATACGTATCCAGGAAGGGGAGCCAAATCAAATCAGAGCGTTAGTCGAATTATGGGTGGGTCGGAGCCGATCTTTTACGCGATGGTCTGGGCGAATTCGACCAATGCGACCTTAAGGTGACGCGGTCCCAGCTATGGTGACGGACATTGCACACCCCGATGATGTTCGGCCGGCTGGTGCTCTATAAGAGTGCTCGCACCAGTTCGATCAGCACACGCAGAACGCTATACATCCAAACATTCCAGTATAGTGCGGCGTACAGCCCATCCAGAAAAATCCCGACCAAAGAGACCAAGGACAGCTCGAAGTGTTGCCCAAAATACTCGTCTCTGAGCCGGCAGCTTTTGATTAGAGGCCGCGGCTGAGGGCAGAGTGAACTTCTCGGATTTAGTGATGCCAAATGGGCAGAAGCTCCCTGATTGCACCTTCGGATATCTCTCAGAAATTGGCGAGGCCATGAAAATTATGGGGCTCGCTGATACCAGGAACTTTTGGACTCGCCTGAAATAAGAAAACCCCAAGCGCAGCGAGGGCGGCGCTTGGGGTCACGCTTGAGACAGCGGGGTGTCGGGGCTGGGGTGCTGCCTCAGCCGAGCAGAAGGCGACCCCTACACAAACAAGTCCAGGGCACTTTGAGATTAAGGTTACGTGGCAGCCGGCTTCAATGCTTCGCAAAAATAGGAACCCCAAGCGCGGCGAGGGCTCGCGACGCTTGGGGCCCAAGGCAGGCCGTCAAAACACGCTGAACAAAGACGCGCTGCCTCCGGCAAAACTGCAGCATGCCGCTTCACGACATTCCACTAAGCTTTGAGATTAACGTTACGAGGGCGGGCCGGCGGCGAATGCTCGCCCCCGTGTCAACCGGAGTCGCGCAAACGAGGGACTTCGGTTAAACTCAATAGGTGCGACGGGCTCGTGTCAGCAACGGGGGGTCAAATGCTTTTGGTCTTGATTAACATACTAATCATCTGCGTTGTCGGCGCGCTCTTATTCTGGGTTATCGACAAGTTCGTACGCGATGGGCGGCTAGGAAACTTGCTCAAAATCTTGGTCGTCCTGATTTGTCTTGCGGCAATACTGCAGCGTTTGCTCCCGTTTCTTGGAATAGGGTTTTAGCCCGACCTTTGCACCAACGGCGAAGCGCGTCGTTACTCGGCTTCGCCCTGCGGAGGGCGGATCGGCCGCATCAGTTATCCGCGCGCACGTCGAACGATAATCAGGACCGCGCCATCCGGTCAGGTCTGTCCGGGCGTGGGACTGTAACGCGGGCATCCACAGCATTCGCCCGGGAGACACGCCGCCGCTGCACCTCGCTTAGCCGACCTTGCATCAGTGGGTCCGTAGGGCCTGAACATGCCTCCGCAAACCGACCTTAAACGTCGCTTCGGCCGCTGAATTTCCCATGATTTAACTCACCAAGAGGTTCGAGAAGTCGGTTCCGCGACATCCGAAAAGGCTGCGCTATTCGCCCCGCGCCGCAGTTCTTACACTTTGAATGGTTCTCGGAGGGGTCAGGTCACCTATTCGAGCATACCGTCAACTATGAGCTACGGAAGATTCATCCGCGCGGGCCGGTATCACGGTGACCCTCACGCGGTCTCCTACATAGTCGCGATTGCGGATGCCACCGCGGCGATTGAGCTAGTCAGAAACAGTGTCACCGGATCTGGCCATGAGATTGAGGACATAGGCCGTGTAAGCGACGCGTTGCTGCAAGCGCTCAAGATATCACCGGGCGGCGTTGCTCGCGCCAGCCCGCCGCGCTAGCACGGACCACGATCGGGAGCACAAGAGAGGCAGTTACAGCGGCATCGTCCCCGATTGATCGCTACCGGTCATGAACTCGGCGCTTTTCCTTTTCTGTCTTGCCACGTGAGGCTACTCCTCCGCCAGAGCGAAGGTCTCGCGCAGCTCAGCGACGATCACCTCAAACCGCGGCGAGTAATACACAAAGAGCAATCTCGGCGCGATATACCTCGCTTCCCAGCCCTTGGTCGCGTGCGGTGCTACTTCTACGCTGTCAACTTGGCTCAAGCCGTACTCACGACATCGATCAAAGAGTATGACCTCCAATTCCGGCTTAGTCTTTTTCTCTTTTTCCATTCGATCGGTGCCCGCCCGTAGGGAGTATAGCATGGCCGTCTACGACGCGAGCGCGGGGTGCGCGGAGCCTTGACCGAACTCCCCGCGTCCTCATACCAAACCGTCAAGACGAAGGTGCGCCCGCTTCGGCGGTCTGCGACATTGCAGAATAGATTGCGTCACGATGAAGCGGTTCTTTAGGTCGGTCGGCGCTTCACTTGTTGATCTCGTCTTCGAGCTTATCGATTTCTCGTGCACCCTCTTGCGCGACCGCGGCGGCCTCGACAAGCTCGCCGACGAGCTGGGACAGGGCGACGCCAACGCGGCACGATATATCGGAGCAAAGACGACGCTCGGGCACCACCGCGCAACGCCGTGGGTTTGGCTGCACTGCGAAGGCTGCCGGCACTACTCGCCGCTTGCTTGCGCCGTCGCCGTGATCGGGTGGGGCGCTGACACGTCGAGCGATAAGCTGAGGCGTAGCGCTCGCCGCGCCGCGTGCGGTCACAGCGGAGCAATAATCCAGCATCCAGGTTGGGGCGGGCGCTGATATCGGCTTCCTGCCGGTTCCGGTGCGCAAGGCCGCAGCCGTTCCGGAGACGCCCTAGGGCCGCCGGAAATAACAGGTCTGCTTGGACGCAAGGTTTCTGAATTATTAGCCGCGCCTGGTGCTGTTTGGGTCTGCTTTCACCAAGCGGCAAACCGTTATCGCTATTGGTCTGCAGGGTCCGGGGATGGTCTGAGCCCCGGCAACCGGGGGACCCGCGTTTGGCTGTAACCAAGCCGGGTCCTCCTCGGTTCGTTGCATGCATGGGGGTGATGCGCGAGCGACCGCATCCACGACGGAGCCATGCCCGAGGTGCACCACGATGATGGTCCTGGCCCTTGTTACACGCCTCATCCGATTGTCACGCATATGAAACGCCACACATTCCTTTGTGCCGAGTGCAATCAGACCAAAACGAACATGCTGCCAGCCGGATAGCCCGCCTTGCTTTGGGAACCTCTGATTTTATTCGTGCAGGGTGCCCGCTTCCTTCAAACCCCCGCGACAGAGGTCTTGAGTTTCAGCCTATTCCTTGGGCCGCTCAAGGCGGCCTAGACCCGTTCTGGTCCGCTGATCGTCGCGGCGACGCGAGCTCGATGAGCGACTGATGGTCAATGTCCGCGTTGCCCCCAAAACCGAACTTTCGATGGCAGTCGCGGGATGTCCGCCAAGGGCAGATTTTGTTGCAGAAGTGCGTTGATGTTGGCCGCGAACCGCGATTCACCGGCGCTGAGGTGATCAAGGGTGTGGCTAAGCGCCGACCCCTCCAATCGGATAATAATTAATACCTGAACATGCCGATCGGCGTCTGGACCCCACGCCGATTCACAGATAGGCACCGAGACCCATGTCCCGCCTCCGGCCCACCATGGTGAACCGGAAGATCCAGGCGCGAGTACCTCCCGGCGCGATGCGGAAATAGAGATTCCCGCCGTCGGCGAAATAGCCGGGCCCCTTGAGGTTCACCACCTTAAGCGCCGAAAGGCGTTCCCTCGTCTTTGCCATGGCCGCCCTCTCCCGGACTTCCTGCCCATTTCTCTGCCCATGTCCGGCGCTCGGATTCTGTCACACTTTGGCGGACATGGACAGACCCAGGTGGAATGAAAGCCTTTTGAATACGGGGCTTATTTGTATACTGGCAATCATGGGCAGACGCCAGCAGACGAGAGTTTGGCGGAGGCCCGGGGAGCCAAAACACGCTGGGTAACGTCTGCCCTCCGTTCATTTTCCGCGTTATCGTCATTTTTTCGGACTCATTCGCCTGTACCGCTCATTCGAATCTACGCTGGGACGAGTGATTTTCTGGGAGATGTCCGTGTCGGACAAGGTTTCTTTCTTTTCGCGTTTCTTCGTGAAGCTCGTCGAGATCTTCGCCGCCGGCATCGCCACCGCGGTCGGCGGCTATCTCATCGCGCATCTCGGCGGGCTTTTGTCCGCCTCGGTGCCGGCGCCGGCCGTTCAGTTCGCGCCCAGCGCCGGCGCGGTGTCCAAGAGCCCGACCGCTCAGCCGGCCCCGCCGATTTCCGCCGACGCCAGTCAGCAGGATGCCAATGCTCCGAGCGCGCAGCCCGCGCGGAAGACCATGAACGCTACCAAGCCGGCGGTTCCGCCCAAGCACATCAAGACCGATACGAGCGCGGCCGAGAGCAAGCCAACCGAGAGCAAGCCAAGCGACGAGGAATCGGTCGAAGCTCGGGTCCGGGCCGCGCTTGCGAATATCGACGCCAATCGGCCGGCGCCGCCTGTCGTGCCGCCACATCAGGCCGATGTTCCGCCGGATCCCAACGTCATACGGGCGCAGCCACAGCCGGTCGATGGTCCGTCAAGCACCGCCACCGCTGCGGCATCGCCGCGTGCCGCCGATCTTCAACCACAGCCGGCGCCGCAAGCTCCGGTCGAGCCCGGTCCGCTCACCGCGGTGGAGATAAAGTCGCGGCCGGTTACCGACGTTGAGGCGGTGCCCGCGCCTCAACCAGCTCCTCCCGCCCGGGAGGAGAAAGGCTTATTTGCCACCCTCAAGCGGATCCCGGACCTGCTGCGTCCCGACCCGCCCGGCGAAGCCCCGCGTCCGCCCATGCCGGTCGGCGAGTAGGCGTCGGCCGCCCGCGTTACCGCGCCCTGCCGCGACCTTCATTTGGAGCATCGCTGCAGCCGGCCGATAATGCCTCATGGGCATCCGAACCGAGGACGTCGAAATCACGCCTGCCGCGGAAGACTGGGTCGGCCGCTCGATTTTGCGATTCGAAGACGCTGCGCTTCTCACCGGGCGCGGACATTATCTCGACGATCTCGGCGTGCGACCCGGAACGCTGCAAGCGGCGATCCTGCGCGCGCCGCATCCGCACGCGGAAATCGAAGCAATCGATTGCACGGCGGCGCGAGCGGGGGACGGCGTCGCCGCGGTGCTCACCGGCGCCGACGTCAAGGCGCTGACGTCAAGCCTTGTGGTTGGCGTGAAAGCCGCGATCGAGTGTTGGCCGATAGCCGTCGATCGGGTGCGCTATGTCGGCGAGCCGGTCGCCATTGTGGTCGCGGCCGATCGCTATCGCGCCGAGGATGCTCTCGATCTCATCGAGGTCCGCTATCGCCAATTGCCGGCGGTCGTTGATCCGCTGGCGGCCGCCGCGCCGGACGCGCCGATCCTCCACCCGGGACTGAAGGGCAACGTCGTTGGCGAGCGCAGCTTTCGCTACGGCGATCCCGAGGCCGCGTTCGCGGCCGCGCCGCACCGCATCCGCGTCAATGTCCGTTATCCGCGCAACTCGTGCACGCCGATTGAGACCTATGGGGTCGTCGCTGAATACGATCCGGCGGAAGACGCTTACGACGTGCTTGCCAATTTCCAAGGGCCGTTCAGTTTGCATCCAGTCATGGCGCGCGCGCTGAAGGTGCCGGGCAATCGTTTCCGGCTGCGAACCCCGCCGGATTCCGGCGGCAGCTTCGGCGTGAAGCAGGCGATCTTCCCCTACATCGTGCTGATCGCCGTTGCCGCGAGGATTGCCAGACGGCCGGTGAAGTGGATTGAAGACCGGCTGGAGCACCTGTCTGCTTCTGTCTCGGCAACAAACCGGGTCACGACGCTGGAAGCTGCGGTCGATCGCGACGGCCGCATCACCGCGCTCGACTTCGATCAGCTGGAGGATTGCGGCGCGCATCTGCGGGCGCCGGAGCCCGCCACGCTCTATCGCATGCACGGCAACCTGACCGGCGCCTACGACATCCGCCACGTCAAGGTGCGCAACCGCGTTGTACTGACCAACAAGACGCCGACGGGACTCAATCGCGGTTTCGGCGGGCCGCAATCCTATTATCCACTCGAGCGGCTGATGCAGCGGATCGCGATCGAGCTGAAACTCGATCCGCTTGAGGTCATCCGCCGCAACCTCGTGCCCGCAAATGCCATGCCGTATCGGACCGCGCCCGGCGCATCACTCGACTCCGGAGATTTCAGCGCGGCGCTTGAGGCCGCCGTTGGCGATGGCAGGCTCGACGAATTGCGGGCGCGGCGCGACGCGGCGCGCGCACAAGGCAGGCATTATGGCATCGGATTTGCGGCCGTGATTGAGCCGAGCGTTTCCAATATGGGCTACATCACGGCCGCGCTGACGCCCGAAGAGCGACGCCGGGCCGGACCGAAGAACGGCGCGCAGTCCACCGCCACTGTCAGTCTCGATCCGCTCGGCACGGTGTCGGTGCAGGTGGCCTCAACGCCGCAAGGCCAAGGCCATCGGACCGTACTGGCGCAGGTGATTGCCGATGCGCTCGGAATAAAGCCGCAGGATGTGCGGGTGGTCGCCGACGTGGACACCGCCAAGGACGGCTGGTCGATCGCATCGGGCAATTATTCAAGCCGATTTGCACCGGCCGTCGCCGGCGCCGCGCGGATCGCGGCGATGAATTTGCGCGACCGGCTCGCGCGCGCGGCGGCGACGCAACTCAATGTGCCGCCAGCGGACATCGTTTTCGCCGCCGGGCGCATCGCTGCACGTGCAAATCCGGATAACTCGATTCCCTTTTCGCGCCTGGCTGCCAGCGGACATTGGGCGCCGGCCACAATTCCCGCGGAGCTTGGTCAGACAATCCGTGAAACGGTTTTTTGGACGCCGGCGGAACTCACCGCGCCGACCGAGGCCGATGAGGTCAACAGTTCGCTCTGTCACGGCTTCATTTTCGATTTCTGCGGCGTCGAGATTGATCAAACCTCCGGCGCGGTGAGCATCGACCGTTACATCACCATGCACGACTGCGGACGCATCCTGCATCCGGCGATGGTGGCGGGGCAGATCAGCGGCGGGTTTGCCCAAGCTCTCGGCGCCGCGCTTTACGAGGAATATGTTTATGCTCCCGACGGCAGCTTTCTCTCGGGCACGTTTGCGGATTATCTGGTCCCGACCGCAATGGAAGTGCCAGAGCCGGTCATCTTGCACCGCGAGTCGCCGTCGCCTCTCACGCCGCTGGGTGCCAAAGGCGTCGGCGAAGGCAATTGCATGTCGACACCGGTCTGCATCGCCAACGCGATCGCCGATGCACTCCAACTCGACGCGATCGATCTGCCGGCAACGCCTGCGAAGCTTGCGGCCTATATTCACGGTCCGGAGGCGGAGCGCGCCGGTCATACGGCGCCAGTCTCGCCGGCGGCCAAGGGCGAGCGGCAACTGTTCGGCGAAGGCCGCGCCGAAGTGAGCGCCCGGCCCGATCAGGTGTGGCGCATGCTGCTCGATCCCGCCACGCTCGCGGCCGTAGTGCCGGGAGCGCACGGCATCGAGAAAATATCCGATACGCATTTCCGGGCGCAGGTCACGCTCGGCATCGGTCCCGTGAAGGGAAAATATCGCGCGGATATCGAGCTTTCGGATCTCGATCCACCGCATGCCGTCACGTTGACGGGATCGGCTGAAGGCGCTTTGGGCCTCGCGCGTGGCAGCGGACGGGTGACGCTCGAACCAGATGGCGCCAACGGCACGGTCGTGACCTACCGCTACGAGGCTGCCATCGGCGGCAAAGTGGCCGCGGTGGGCGGCCGATTGTTGGATGGCGCCGCCAAGCTCGTCATCGGGCAATTTTTCGCGGCGTTGGCCGCACATGCGGGCGACGGTAAGCAACGCACCGGACTTATCGGCCGCCTGCTCCGCACGTTGCGGTGGCGTTCGTGAAGCCCGCGGCGTTCGATTATGTGCGCGCCGAGAGCGTCGCGGAGGCGCTCGACGTGCTTGCTCAGGAAGGGCCGGACGCGCGCATTCTCGCAGGCGGACAAACGCTGATCCCCATGCTCAGCATGCGTTTGGCAAGACCGCGGGTCGTGATCGATATCATGCACCTGCCGGAACTCAATCGCATCGAGCGCACGAGCGGAATGATCCGCGTCGGCGCCGCAATTCGCCAGGGCGAACTCGAACGCCAAAACGATCTCATCTCCACGCAACCGCTTCTTGCCGCGGTCCTGCCATGGATCGGCCATGCCCAAACGCGCAGTCGCGGCACCGTTTGCGGTTCGGTGGCCCATGCCGATCCGAGCGCCGAGCTGCCGCTCGTTCTGATCGCGCTCGGCGGCGAGATCGAGCTGCGGTCGCGACGGCGGTCGCGGCGGGTGCAGGCGGCTTCGTTCTTCACCGGCATGATGTCGACCGATC
>JBEKSB010000165.1:0-9218 GCA_049517455.1 Xanthobacteraceae bacterium | reverse complement strand
GGCATGGCGGGCGAGCCGGGCCTCGAAGTGTGGGGTCCCTATGCCGAAGGGGAGGAAATCCGCGCCGCCATTCTCGAAGCCGGCAAGGAATTCGGCATCGTCCAGGTCGGCGCGCGCGCTTACGCGACGAACACTCTGGAGTCGGGCTGGATTCCGTCGCCGCTGCCCGCCGTCTATACCGGCGAAAAGCAGAAGGCGTTCCGCGAATGGTCGAAGCCGGATTCCTACGTAGCGACCGGCTCGATCGCCGGCAGCTTCGTCTCCAACAACATCCAGGATTATTATTCGACACCCTATGAAATGGGCTACGGCCCCTTCATCAAATACGACCACGACTTCGTCGGCCGCGAGGCGCTGGAGAAGATGAAGGACAAGCCGCATCGCCGCAAAGTGACCTTCGCCTGGAACGCGGACGATGTGACGAAGATCTTCCGCTCCTTCTTCGAGCCGGGGATCGAGAATTACAAATATATCGACCTGGCGCTCTCGAATTACGGCTCGGCCTCTTTCGATGCGGTCAAGAGCGGCGGCAAGACCGTCGGCCTCTCGATGTTCAGCGGCATGACCTGGAACGAGCGCCAGATGTTGTCGCTCGGCATCGTCGATCCCGATGTCAAGCAGGGGGACGTACTGACGCTGGTCTGGGGCGAGGAAAACGGCGGCACCAAGAAACCCACAGTCGAGCGCCATAAGCAGACCGAAATCCGCGTCAAGGTCTCGCCGGTGCCTTACTCGCGCGATGCCCGCGAGGCCTATGGCGGCGGCTGGCGCCTGCGCCAGACGGCTTAGACATTGGTCACCGCCTGAAATCGCGCTTCGCCGTTGGCGCCAATGTCGAGAAACAAGCCACCGTTTCGCGCCGACGTGGTCGGTAGCCTGTTGCGCACCGCCACTTTGAAGGAAGCGCGCGCGAAACGGGAAAAGGGCGCGATCACTGCGCTTCAGCTCGAGGAGGTCGAGGACCGCGAGATTGAGAAGATCATCAAAAAGCAGGAAGATGTCGGCCTCAAGGTTGCGACCGACGGCGAGTTCCGCCGTTCGTGGTGGCATTTCGATTTTTTTGGCATGCTCGATGGCGTGGAAATTCACGAGCTTGACCGGGGCATTCAGTTCCAAGGCGTGCAGACCAAGCCGCGCAGCATCCGCATCAAGGGCAAGCTCGGCTTCTCCCACCACCGGATGCTCGAGCACTTCAAGTTCCTCAAGGCGCACACCCGCGTCGTGCCGAAGATGTGCATACCGAGCCCCGCCACACTGCATTTCCGCCTGGAGCCGAACGCGGTCGACACGAAGTTCTACGCCGATCGCAGCGCCATCTTCGACGACTTGGCGAAGACGTATCGGCAGGCTGTTCGCGCGTTCTATGACGCGGGCTGCCGCTACCTGCAGTTCGACGACACCGCCTGGGCCTATCTGTGCTCACAGGCGGAATTGAAAAAGGCGCGCGAGCGTGGCCTTAACGCCGATCGCCTGGCGCAAGACTATGCCCGCGCGATCAACCAGGCGCTCGAGGGCAAACCGGCCGACATGGTGGTTACGACGCATGTGTGCCGTGGCAACTTTCGTTCAACCTGGATTTCCGAGGGCGGCTACGAGCCGATCGCCGAGATTATGCTCGGCCAATTGAACTATGACGGCTACTTCCTCGAATACGACACCGAGCGCGCCGGCGGCTTCGAGCCGCTTCGCTTTTTGCCCAAGGGTAACAAGATCGTCGTGCTCGGCCTCATCACCACCAAGAGCGGCTCGCTCGAAAAGAAGGCCGACGTCAAACGGCGCATCGACGAAGCAACTAAATTTGCCGCGCTCGACCAGCTCTGCCTCTCACCGCAATGCGGTTTCGCTTCGACCGAGGAAGGCAACGCGCTTGCCGAGGAGGAGCAATGGGCGAAGCTGAGAATGGTCGTGGAGCTCGCGGATGAAGTCTGGGGGTAACGGCGGCCGCGTATCGAAAACCGTAGGATTGAGCCACTTATGATTGAGACGGTGAATAACGGGAATTCCGGTCTAACCTACCGATGACAAAGCCCGTGCAGTAACGTAAGACTTCTTGAGGGGTGGTCTGTGGAAAGTTGTGGAAAAGGGGCAGCAGATGTCGTCGACCGAGCACACCGTGCCAGACGCGAACCGGCTCTATATCGGGGAAGGCGTTACCATTAAGGGGGAGATCTCGGTACCTGATACCTTGGTGGTGTGTGGCGTAGTCGAGGGCGACGTAACGGTAGGCAATCTGATCGTTGGCGAGACGGGCGCGATCAAGGGAAGAATTAGTGTCGCCGAGAATGCCGAGATTTCCGGCAAGGTGTTTGAAAAGCTCGATGTTAAGTGTCTGTTGATCCTGCGCGCGACCGGCCACGTTGATGGAAAAATCAGTTACGGCCTCTTGCAAATCGAGCAAGGCGCCAGCATCGCCGGCGGACTTTCTTCGACCGATTATCGACCGGAACAGAGGCGGCCTACGGTTGATGTCTATCCCCGGGATCAGACCGCCCGGAAGCAGGATAATTCCCGAGGCTCGAAATCGGCAGGCCTATCTTTGGAACCATTACCTGCTTCCCCGACGCCACCCGCTGGGCAGTGAATTTGGTCTCGACGATTTCGACTCCCCCGGGTTCATTCGATTTCGGATGTTAGCGCCTCTGCGAGCTTCGCCAACGGCCAGCTGACCTTGGTGTCGGGCGCAACTACGCGATTTTCGGCGCGATCAAGGTGCGCCCGCCAAGCCGTTTGTGTACGTGCACCATAAGACCCATGGCGAAAAGCGGCGTCGCCAGGTTGACGATGGGAATCGACACGAAGGCTGCAATCAGCAATCCGCCGAGAAAGATCGCTCCGGCATTGCGCGCGCGCATCGCCCTTGCCTCATCCGGCGATCGGAACCGCATGGCAGCGAGCTTGAAATATTCGCGCCCAAGCAGCCAGGCCGTCGCGAGAAAAAAGATCACAGCGCCAAAACCTGCGAACAACAGGAACGGCGCCGCGCAAACATAGACCAGGACCGCGAGCAGCGCCGTCTTGCCACCCTCGCGGATCGCAAGCCACAACGGCAACGCCGCGCCGGGCCGGTCCCTCGGATAATGCACGCGTTCAACTTCGTCCGCGATCTGGTCGGCGAAGAAGCTGCCCACAAAAGCGATGACAGCCGGCATCAGGAACACGCTACCGGCGACGATGCCCAAACCGGCTGCGACCGAAAGCAACCAGGCGATGGCGGTTGCCGGCAGATGCGCATGCGGCCCGAACCCGCTTTCAACGGCGGCGCTGCCGGCTCCGACCAGCCAGATGATCAGCCGATCGAGCGCGATGACGACAATCACGATGAGCGCGATCGCCAGTCCGATCGATTTCCACAACACCGCGCGCAACGGCGGCGAAAGCATCTGACCGAGGGTCTTGAACGCGTCGTCAAGCATGAACGCCTCCGCACGTCCGGCAGAGGTAGAGGCGCCGCGATGCGAGCGCAAGCGACCTCAGGCGGCTATCGCGCCGGCATTCTCGTCGGTCGCCGCAGCCCGTGGAGCGAGCGTAATCTGCATCTCGTTGGCCATCTGCGGATCCACCCACTGCAGCGTCTTATAATCGAAGCCCTTGGCGATGGTCGGCTTCACGACGTTGAAATAGGGCGAGATGTCGAAGTCGCGCGGACAGTAAAGCGAGGAATGACGGATCTCCAAAATCTGCTCGATCGCTTGCCGGCTGCGGGTCAACGTAATCTTGGGCAGGATCGGATATTGCACGGCGCGGAATGCTTCCGCGATCAGCGCTGAGCAGATAAGCCGCGACGGATCGCCTGAGCCAAGCGCGATCAACCGCCGGCGCCAGCGTTGCGGCACTGGAAGCGGGAACAGATAACGCATCAAGTCGATGATGTTCTTGAGATCATAGGCGAAGCCAATGCGTCCCGTGGCATAGGCGCACACCGTCGCGCAATCCGCCTCGGTCAATCCGATCGGCCGGCAGATGCGGGTGTGAAACCTGAAATATTTTGAGAGCGGCGCCGAGACCACGCCTTCGCCGACGTTGGCCTCGATCAGCACGTGCGGCTCACCCTCTTTCGTTGCGCAACCGGCAATCGGCCCGACATATAGCGCCGAATGCGACCAAGTCGATTGGGTCAGATACTTGATAACGCCGGCGATATTGTTGTTGCCTTCCACCAGAAGCACGTCGCCGGGCTCGAGCAAATGGCGCAATAAATCCGGATCGCTCGGCGTGAACGGCTCATAGCCGTGCACCGGTTTCTGCAGATAGCGGGCGATGAGCCGCCCGATCCCATCGAGCATTCTGCTCATGCGGGGCCTCCCCATTGGTATCGCGCGATTTGGCCGCGTCCTTTTCTTTGTCTGCATTTTATTCGAAAGCCCTTGCGATTTGGTTCACGCGCTCGCCGGTATTCTTGACGCCATCTTACCCCGGTGTTTGCGCGCCGAGCCCCATTCGGGCAAAGTGCGGCAAGCTGCAAAGCATTTGGAAACCATGCCGCGACTGAGCCGCCGCTCCTTCCTCGCTGCCTCGGCCGCGCTCGCGGCACGCCCGGCGTTTGGCGCCGGAGCGGCCGCCTCCGCCGCCGTCGATGTGGTGATCGTCGGGGCGGGAGCGGCTGGCATCGCCGCCGCACGCCGGATTGCCGCTTCGGGCCGCAAGTTCGTGCTGATCGACGCGGCCGACCACATTGGCGGCCGCTGCATCACCGATACGCACACCTTCGGTGTGCCTTACGACCGCGGCGCACATTCGATCCATATGCCCGACATCAATCCGGTGACGAAGCTCACGGCGCGCCGCGGGATCGAAGTCTATCCGGCGCCGGCGAGCCAGAAGGTGCGCATCGGCAGACGCTATGCGCGCGAGGGCGAGCTTGAGGATTTTTTGGCCTTGCAGGGGCGCGCCAACCGCGCCATCGCCGACGCGGCGCGCAAGGGCGACGTGGCTTGCTCCCAAGCGCTGCCGAGCGATCTCGGCGATTGGCGGCCATCGATTGAATTCGTGCTCGGTCCGTACGGCTGCGGCAAGGATCTGACGCAAGTGTCGGCGGCGGATTTCGCGAAATCCGCCGAGCGCAATGCCGACGCGTTCTGCCGCCAGGGTTTTGGCACGCTGATCGCATCTTTCGCCGAAGGAATCGCGGTGAAGCTGTCGACGCCCGCAACAACGATCGACACGCGACGCGATGTTGCGGTGGAAACGCCGAATGGGACGATTGCAGCGCGCGCCGCCATCGTTACTAGCTCGACGAATGTGATCGCGTCCGGCGCCATCAAATTCACACCTGAACTTCCCAAGCGGCAAACCGACGCCTTCGTCAAGCTCTCGCTCGGCAGTTACGACCACATTGCGCTGGAACTTGCGGACAATCCGCTCGGCTTCGAGAGCGACGACTTGGTGTTTGAGAAATCGGCCGACTCGCACACCGCGGCGATTCTCGCCAACGTCTCCGGTACGCCGCTTTGCCTGATCGAGGTCGCAGGAACATTCGGCCGCAACCTCGCGGCGCACGGCGAGGCGGCCATGGTCAATTTCGCCGCCGATTGGCTTGCCGGGCTTTACGGGTCGGATGTCAAGAAGGCGATCAAGCGCTCACACGCCACACGCTGGAACTACGAGCCTTTGGCGCTCGGCGCCTTCTCGGCCGCGGCCCCTGGTGGGCAGGGCGCGCGCCGCATCCTCATGGAGCCGGTGCAGAATGCGGTGTGGTTCGCCGGCGAAGCCGTTCACGAGACGTTGTGGGGCACGGTCGGCGGTGCGTGGGAATCGGGAGAGCGCGCTGCCGACGCGGTCTTGCGTCGGCTTGGACCAGTTAAGGAGCCGCCTCCGGCGGAGGCCTCCGCACCGCCCAAGCGCAGCGCGCAACGGGTCCGTGCCGAACCGCGACGGCGACAAAGATTTGAGGCGGGGCCGAACATCATGCGCGACGAGCCGCGCTGATTATCAGGCCCGCAGCACGCCGCCGGTTCGCTTGCCGACCTCGGCGACGATTTTTGCCGCGAGCGCCTCGATCTCCTCGTCGGTCATCGTGCGCTCGCGCGGCTGGATGGTAACGGCGATGGCGATCGACTTCTTGCCTGGATCAATGCCCGGACCCTCGTAAACGTCAAACACGCTGACGCCGGCGATGAGCTTACGATCGGCCGACTGCGCCGCGCGAACGACGTCGGCGGCCCTTGTCTTTCGCTCGACGACAAAAGCGAAGTCGCGATCGAGCGGCTGGAATTGCGAGAGCTCGAGCGCGGGCTTGGCCCGCGTCGCTCTCACTTTCGCCTCCGGGATGCGTTCTAGAATGACCTCGAAGGCGACGAGCGGGCCTTCGGCGTCAAGCACCTCTAGCGCGCTCGGATGCAACTCGCCGAAATGGCCGAGCACATTCTGCGGGCCGATCTGGATCGTGCCCGAGCGACCGGGATGAAACCACGGCGGACCGCCCGGCATCACTTGCAGCGCCTGCGGCGGAGCGCCTGCCGCGACAAGCGCGGCAATCGCATCGGCTTTCGCGTCGAACGCATCGACCCCGCCGTCTCGTTTGGTCCAGTGACGGCCGATGCCCGAGGGTTTGGCGAGCGAGCGCCGCACTCCGGTGGCGGCCGTGAGCTGGTCTTGCGGCGCGTCACCGCGAAACACCTGGCCCACTTCGAACAGGCCTACATCGGGGAAGCCGCGATCGGCATTTTTCTGCGCGGCGACAATGAGGCCGGCGATCAGGCTGGGCCGCATGTCGGACAGTTCGGCGGCGATCGGATTGGCAAGCGAAAGCTCGGGCTTGCCGCCGCCGAAAAGTTCAGCTTGCGATTTGGCGACAAAGGACCAAGTGACCGCCTCGACCAGATTGCGCGCGGCGAGCGCACGTTTGGCTTTGCGCGTGCGGACCTGGATCGGCGTGAGGACCGGCTTGCGCGGCGCCTCGCCGCGATCGAACGGCGTCGGCGGCACCCGATCGAGGCCAACGATGCGCACGATCTCCTCGACGATATCGGCTTTGTTTTGTACGTCAGCCCGCCACGACGGCACCGCGACTTTTACGCGCTCGCCTTGACCGGCGACAAAGAAGCCGAGGCGCTCGAGCACGCGGCGGGTCTCCAGCAGCGGCACTGTGAGACCGGCGAGGCGCTTGAGCTCGGACAACGGAAAATCGATGACGCGCTCGGGCGCGTCGGCGCTGCCGGCGACCGTCACTTCCGACGGCGTGCCGCCGCAGAGATCGAGCACCATTTTTGTTGCAAGCTCGAGCCCCGGCAGCATGAAGGCCGGATCGACGCCGCGCTCGAATCGGTAACGTGCGTCGGAGTTGATACCGAGCTTGCGGCCGGTCTGGGCGATGTTGATCTCGTTCCACAACGCCGATTCGATGAGCACATCAATGGTCGCTTCCGAGCAGCCGGTTTTCTCGCCGCCCATGATGCCGGACAGCGATACGACGCCTAGGTCGTCGGCGATGAGGCACATCGTATCGTCGAGCGCATAAGTCTTGCCGTCGAGCGCGAGGAGTTTCTCGCCGGCTTTGGCGCGGCGGACGACCAGATGGCCGCGCACCTTGGCGGCGTCGAAAACATGCAACGGCCGGCCGCGGTCATAGGCGATGAAGTTGGTGATGTCGACAAGTGCGTTGATCGGACGCAGCCCGATCGTAATGAGCCGCTTCTGTAGCCAATCCGGCGACGGACCGTTCTTCACGCCGCGAACCAGGCGCAGCGCGAAGGCGGGACACAGGTCGGGCGCCTCGATCGTCACCGAAACCGGGCACGGAAACTCGCCTTTGACGGCCTTGATGCCCGTGTCCTTGAATTTTCCCATGTCGGCGGCGCCGAGATCGCGCGCGACGCCGTGCACGCCGGTGCAGTCGGCGCGGTTCGGCGTCAGGTTGATCTCAAGGACGGGATCGTCGAGACCGGCCCATTGCGCGTAGTTCGCCCCGACCGGTGCATCGTCGGGCAGATCGATAATGCCTTCGTGATTGTCGGAAAGTTGCAGCTCGAACTCCGAGACCAGCATGCCGCGGCTTTCGACGCCGCGGATGGTGCCGACGGCGAGCGTCATGTTCTTGCCGGGGATGAAAGCGCCCGGCGGCACGAACACGCCCTTCATGCCGGCGCGCGCGTTTGGCGCGCCGCACACGACCTGGATCGGACTACCGGTACCGGTGTCGACCAAACACACCCGCAGCCGGTCGGCGTTGGGATGCTGCTTCGCTTCGGTGACACGCGCGATGACGAAGGGTGCGAACAGCTTGGCCTTGTCCTCGACGCGCTCGACTTCGAGCCCGATCATGGTGAGCTTGTCCGCGATCTCGGTCAGCGAGTGATCGGTGTCGAGGTGTTCCTTGAGCCAGCCGAACGTAAATTTCATCATGAGCGCGTCTCCGCGCGACCGCGGGCGGGATTCACGAGCTTAATCCCCCCGCCAGCGTCGGCAGGTCGAGCGGGCGGAAGCCGTAATGCGAGAGCCAGCGGACGTCGGCCTCGAAGAAGGCGCGCAGGTCCGGCATGCCGTATTTGAGCATGGCGACGCGATCGATCCCCATGCCCCAGGCAAAACCCTGAAACTCGTCGGGATCGAGTCCGCAATTTTTCATCACGTTCGGATGCACCATGCCGCAGCCGAGAATTTCCAGCCAGTCGTCGCCTTCGCCGAAACGGATTTCGCCCTTGTCGCGCCGGCACTGGATGTCGACTTCGAGCGACGGCTCCGTGAATGGAAAGAATGAGGGACGGAAACGCATCTTGACGTGGTCGACTTCGAAGAAGGCCTTGCAGAATTCCTGCAAAATCCACTTGAGGTGGCCGAGATGCGAGTTGCGATCGATAACCAGTCCCTCGACCTGGTGGAACATCGGCGTATGGGTCTGGTCGCTGTCGCAGCGATAAGTACGGCCTGGAATGATGACGCGGATCGGCGGCTTTTGGGTCAGCATGGTGCGCACCTGCACCGGGGAGGTGTGCGTGCGTAACAGAAGCCGCGAGCCATCCGGCTTCGGATTGAAAAAGAACGTGTCGTGCATCTCGCGCGCCGGATGGTCTTCCGGAAAATTGAGCTTGGTGAAATTGTAGTCTTCGGTCTCGATGTCCGGCCCTTCGGCGACGGCGAAACCCATATCGGCGAAGATCGCGGTCAGTTCGTCGGTGACCTGCGTGATCGGATGAACGCGGCCGATCTCGGCCGATGCCTCGCGCACCGGCAATGTAACGTCGAGACTCTCGGTGTTGAGGCGAGCCTCAAGCGCCAGGCTC